>NZ_MICH01000010.1:0-381608 GCF_001830805.1 Sulfurimonas sp. RIFOXYD2_FULL_34_21 | reverse complement strand
AGCCCTAAACTTTAGGTCTCTGTGTTTGTGGATGGGAATTATAGGGAGTAATAGCTTAGATGTTTCTTAAAGTGTGGAAGTTTTGAAAAGAATTTAGAAACTTGGTATAAATGAATTATTTGTCAATGTCTTAATAGTCTATAGCACAATAAAAACTTTATAAATAAGAGTAATATTAAAAGATGTTATGGATATAAAATTAACTATATATTGCTTATCATGCAGTAAAAAAATATGATATATCTAACTATTTATACTGAGAAGATAAAATCTGTATTTTTTATTATTTGATTGTGAAGTATTAATTATTTAAGAAGAGGAGTTATAGTAAGACTTAGAAGATTATTTTCTTCTAAGTTCTTTGATACGAGCTTTTTTACCTGCAAGATCACGTAAATAAAACAGTTTTGCACGACGAACTCGACCGCGACGAATAACTGCTATCTCGTTAATTGAGTCAGAATAAATTGGAAAGATTCTCTCAATACCGATAGAGTTAGCACCAATTTTACGAACTGTAATAGTCTGACCAGTACCTTGACCTCTTTTTGCAATACAAACACCCTCGTAATTTTGTACACGAGTTTTGTCACCTTCTTTAATTGTTACCGCTAAACGTACAGTATCACCAGCACGAAAATCTGGAATATTTTTCTCAGATACTTGTGCTTTTTCAAAGTTTTCTATGTACTTATTTCTCATAAGATTTCCTTGTTCTATGCTTTAAAAGCTGCTCTGGTCTGAAGAACTTAGTCTTATATTCAGACAGAGCTAATTTTAGTGAGCGAATTTTACTATGATTTCCCTTTAAGTATTCTGATGGAACACTATTGTTGTCATAATTTTCCGGTTTTGAAAACGATGGTGCTTCTAAAAGTCTATTTTCAAAACTTTCTACAGTTAAAGAGTCGCTATTTCCAAGAACACCATCAATATTTCTTGAAATAGCATCACATATAACTAAAGAAGCAAGCTCTCCGCCGGTCAAAATATAATCACCTATACTAAAAACCTCATCTGCGTATTTTTCTATAACTCTCTCGTCAATCCCCTCATATCTTCCACTCACAAAAGCTATATGAGATTTTTTTGCCAATCTTTTAGCATCATTTTGTCTAAAAGGTTTTGCGACAGGAGTTAAAAAAATAAGATGTACATCAGCGTCTTTAGATTTTAATTCATTTAAAGTATCGTACAAAGGCTGTGGATTCATAACCATTCCGGCTCCACCTCCAACGGCTGTGTCATCAACTTTATTATGTTTTGAGTTGCTGAAATCTCTTGGATTTACATACTCTATTTTTAAAATATCTTTTTGAATTGCTCTTTTTAAAATGGAGTCTCCAAAATATCCTTCAACTATATTTTGAAAAAGAGTTACAAAAGTAAACTTCATTATGACGCTTCTAAGATATCCATAGCACCGCTAACTATTATTACTTTTCTTTCTATATCAGTATTTAGAGTAAATGGCTTTATAAAAGGAATTAAAAAACTTTTTGCAAAACCTTTTTTTATCAAAGCTTCATCAGTTTTAATGTTAAGATAGTTAGTTATACCTATTCTTTCTACCTCTTCAACAACTCCTAGAACTTCGCCATTTTCAACCACGCTACAATCTTCAATATCAAACCAAAAATATTCACCGTCTTCTAAATGGCACTCTTTTCTTGTTCTCTCGATTGTTGTATATAATTTTTTGTTTGTAAGTTTTTTTGCTTCTTCCGGAGAGTTATAACCGACTACTTTTATTAATTCTCTTTCATGATTTACTTCACTTAGAGTTATACTCTCATTTTCATTGATTAAAAAAGACACACCCTTTACGAACTGTTCAGGAAAATCACTTTTAATATGAAATTTCATATCGCCTTTTAAACCGACAGATTTGCCGATTGTAGCAATATGAAGCAGTTTACTTGATTGCTTCGACATTTATACGATAACTTACGCCGTCTTTAGCTTTACAGCCAGATATAACAGTCTTAATAGCACCTATCATTTTACCCTCTTTACCAATCAACTTGCCTATGTCGGCTTGATTGGCATAAAGTAAGATTTCTGTTGTTTCATCGCCCTCTTTTACCTCAACTCTTACATCATCGGGATAGGATGCTATAAGTCTTGCAAATTGTGCGACAAAATCTGCTATCATAATTAACGACCTGTTATCTTTTTAACACGATCACTCATTTTAGCACCAACGCTTAACCAGTAATCTAATCTTTCACTATCAACAACTGTAGTTTTTTCTGCTACCATTGGATTGTAGTGTCCTATTAACTCAATCCAACCGCCATCTCTACGTTTACGTGAATCTGTTACCGCAATACGGTAAAAAGGTTGTTTTTTTCTTCCCATTCTAGTTAGGCGAATTACTGTTGCCATTTTTTGTCCTTCTCTGCACAAGTCATATTTCAACTTGCTGTATATGTTAAATTTTGCATTTTGAATGCAAATCTATAAACTTCTAAAAGTTTATAGATTTACTCTCTACATGTAGTTAGCGTCTTAGTGCCCCGGCACCGCCCATTTGACCCATCATAGCCTGAAGGTCTTGCATCCCTTTTTTACCTGAAAATTTCTTTGCCATTTTACCTGCATTTTTAAACTGCTTAATCATACGATTTATCTCAACAATCTCTAAGCCGCAGCCTTTTGCAATTCTAGCTTTTCTAGAGTTGTTTAGTAAATCAGGATTTTCTCTCTCTTTGGCTGTCATTGAAGAGACCATGGCTTTAATATTTTTAAGCTCACCTGAATTTTCAAGATCAAAATCTTTAAGTGCTTTTGACATGTTACCCATGCCAGGAATCATACCAAGAAGTGACTTCATGCTACCCATCTTCTTCATACTTTCCATCTGCTCTAAAAAGTCGTTGAAGTTAAATTCGCCTTTTTTGATTTTAGAAGTAAGTCTTTTTGCCTGTTTTTCATCAATCGCTGATGCAGTTTTTTCAGCTAGACCTTCAATGTCTCCAAAACCCATAAGTCTGTTGACAACTCTATCCGGTAAAAAAACTTCCAAGTCTTCCATTTTCTCGCCGCTACCGATAAAACGAAGAGGAACTTGAACTTGTGATGATAAACCAAGAGCGACACCACCTTTTGAATCACCGTCATATTTGCTTAGAATTACACCGTCTATTCCGATTTTCTCTTTAAATGCCGTTGCTGTTTTAATAGCGTCCTGACCTGTTAAAGAGTCTGCAACATAAAATATTTCACTAGGATTAGCTACTTTTTTAACAGCCTCAAGTTCATCCATAAGTTCGTTATCTATCGCTAAACGCCCTGCAGTATCTATAAGCACAACATCGTAAATCCCGCTGTTTGCTTTCTTAAGTGCCGCAGTAACAACTTCTACTGGATTTTTTGTACTCTCATTCTCATATAGCTCAACCCCGATTTTTGCCGTAATTTGACGAAGCTGTTCAACTGCCGCTAAACGCTGAAGGTCAGCTGCTACAACAAGTACTTTTTTTTGTTTAGCTTTTAAATAATAAGCAAGTTTTCCGGTTGTAGTTGTTTTTCCTGAACCTTGAAGTCCGGTCATAAGAATAACGGTCGGAGGTTTTGATGAAAATATAAAACCTCTATTTCCGCCGATTTCTAAAAGCTCGTATAACGTAGCTCTTAGAGCATCTAAAAACTGATCTTTACCGATTCCGTTTTTTCTAGTTTCTGTTTGAACTTTAAGTATTAAATCTCTAACGACTTTATGATTTACATCCGCTTTTAAAAGAGATTTTTTAAGTTCATCAAGAGCTTTAGTAAGGGCTTTTTCATCATCATGAAAACGAATTTTTTTAATAGCATTTGTAAACGAATCTGTTAATATATCAAACATAAACCCTCCTCTTTTAAATTATCTCAGGTGTAAAAAGTGGCGAATTGTAGCTGAAACTTACTTTAAGAATTCTTTTATTATAAATTTAAAGTAAAACCTATCTACAATGCTTTGTTAAAAACTTATTAAGCTGGTTTGCAAACAGATGTGCATCTTTTTGTTCAAACGGCTTTGGACCTTTTGTAATCTCTCCACTCTCTCTTATCTTTTCCATTAAATTTCTCATAGCTAGATACTGTTTTATATTATCCACACTATATAGTTCTCCGCGGTGATCAATTGCATGTGCTGATTTACTTATAACTCTATCTGCCAAGGGGATATCTGCCGTTATAACCAAATCTCCATCTTTAAGCATTTCGGCAATGTAATTGTCGGCTTCGTCTGCGCCTTGTTCAACAATTACGTAAGTAATAAGTTTTAATTTACCGATTGTTATAGGTTTATTTGAGACAACAATTGTTTCTATATTTAATCTCTGGATTTGGCGGAAAATAATTGGTTTTAGCAGGTTAGGAAATGCATCGCCATCAATAAACAAACGCACTATTTTATCAACTTCATTTTTTCTACTCTTGAGAGTTTTTTTATCTCATATTCTCGCTTAGAAGCACTACTTTTATCTTTATGTTCTTCAAAGTAAATCAATTCTAGCGGTCTTCTTGCACGCGTATATTTTGCGGCTTTTGGCGAGTTATTATGCTCATCTAGCCTTCTATTTAAATCGGTAGTGATTCCTGTGTATAAACTCTCATCACTACACTTTAACATGTAGAGATACCACAAGCTTTTTGTACTATTCAAAGTGAACAAAAGTCTTTGGTTCAGGTGCTACAAACTCCATATCCAGAAGTCTTACTTTATAAGCGTGAAGCATAACGCGTTTTGCACGTCTTCCACCGTACTGCTCATCGCCGACTATCGGATGTTCTATATATCTTAAATGTGTTCTTATCTGATGAGTTCTTCCATGATGGATAATACACTTAATTTTAGTTTTATTTCCACTTACCAAATCAGGAAAAACCTCTGTTCTAGCAGGTTTTCCTTTACTTGATACATTTGATGTTGCACGATTGTTTTTCTTAGTAGTTAATATCGGTTTATCAATATCAACAGGCTCGGAAATAATTCCTTCAACCCATGCGATATACTCTTTATAAACTCTATCTTTTTTAAACTCCATTATCGCCTTTTCTCTAAACTCTTCATTTTTCACAAGCATTAAAACACCGCTTGTTTCGCGGTCAAGTCTGTGCAAAAGTACTGCCGGTTTAAACTGTCTTTCTATCTCATCAGAATTTACATGTGCCGGCTTATCTACTACAATCAAATCGTTGTTTTCAAAAATAGGTTTTATTTTTTCTACTTTTTCAACTTTAAACACTGTTTTTGTGTCAATGTCTCCACGAGCAATCATTACCTTCTTATTGCTTGCATATACCAAACCGCGGTCTATCATTGATTTTGCTTCTGAATTAGAGATTCCCTCTTGTGCTGCTAAAAGTTTATACGCTTTTTCTAGTGCCATTTTATATTATTTCCTTAGTTTTTTTATAAAAAATGAAGGAAACCCTCCATTTATTTGTCTGCCAAAGGAACTCGTCCCTTTGGCTTCGCTAGCCGCTCGGGCACTGAAGCTAACCCCTAAAGGGGTAGATTTGGATTTTTTATTCTCTCAATCACAGGTTCTAGGTTGATTTTTTCTTCAACTACACTCGGCGGCAAATCTCTACATGTCATAAGTGCTTTATGTATCTCATCACTCTCGACATATTGAACATGATGAACATATTTGAAAAGCTCTTTTTGATGAAAAAAGTGTTTCCCAGTAATTATTTTACATCCAAAATGTGCAGGTTCAAGAGGATTGTGTCCACCGACATCCTCTCTAAAAGCACCTCCTAGTATTGCTATATCACTGATTGCGTAAATATTATTCAACTCACCCATCGCATCGACTAAAATCATATCAGCTTTAAATTCTTTGTCTTGAGAAAATCTGCTTAACGTAAAAAGATTTTTATCTGCATAGCTTTTCATAAGCAAAAATACCGCTTCAAATCTCTCAGGATGTCTAGGAACTACGGCGAGCTTTGCGTCACTTTGCTTTCTATACTCGACAAAAGATTTTAAGACGCTCTCTTCTTCACCTTCATGAGTACTTCCTGCAACTATCAACTCTACATTTGGTTTTTTATACTCTTTTGTTTGTGTAATTTTTCCCGCTAATTTTATATTTCCGATAACTTCAATATTTTTTGCCCCAAGTGCTAAAAATCGATTTTTATCAGCATCGCTTTGAGCATAAACAATCTCTACATGTGAAAGTATTTTTTTATAAAACCATGCAAATTGAAGATATTTTTTTACACTTCTCTCAGAGATTCGAGCATTTAAAAGTATAATTCTTGCTCCTTTTGCTCTTAAAACAGTAAAAAGCATATACCAAAATTCCGCCTCTAAAACTATCAAAAACTCTTCTCTTTTAGCCCAAAACGGCACAAGCATCTCATAGGGCAGATATCTAACCTCGGCATCATATCTCCTAGCCTCGGCTTGCCCCGTATGAGTTATTGTTGTTATTTTTATATCGCAACCCTTTAAAAGCTCCAAAATCGGTTTTAATGCCCTTGCTTCGCCTAGCGAGCATACATGAAACCAAATTCCGCCGCTACCTTTAAATCTTGGATTGTTAAAAAGAAAAAAACGAGCAGGGATTGATTCTTTATATTTTTGTTTAAAAGAGAGATATACCAAAAGCGGCAGTGCAACTAAGTAAAGCACTACGCTTATGATAAAGTATAAAAGAGTAAAAGGCTTCAAGCCTATTCTTCGTGAGCTTCCATATAGAGAATACGTCCGCAGTGTGGACAAGTTGTAATCTCCTCAGCTTTTATTACATCTGCATAAATTTTATCATTTATAACCATATGACAACCCATACAAGCCTGCTCTTCAACCGGAACAACGGTAGAATTTTTAGCCCATCTGCGGATTTTTTGATAAAATGCAAGCCCTTTTTGATTCATTTCAGAAATTAATTTCTCTTTTTGAATAAATACCTCTTGACGTGAATTGTTGATAACTTCAAGTTTTTGGTCAACTTCAGCTTTTATAGATGCCAAATTTGCTTCTATCTCTTCAAGAGATGTTTTTGCGGCTTCTACCTGTTCTGTTTTTAAATCAATAATTCTCTCAAGTCTTTCAATCTCTTCATTTGCAAAAGTTACCTGCTCTTTTGCAATCTCCTCTTCAAGCTGAAGTGATTTCATTTCACGTTCAGTTTTGATTTCATGACTTTTTTTAGAATTTTCTTCTAATTTTTGAGAAAGCTCCCCAAGATGAAGCTCGTTCTTCTTCTTTTTAATCTCTTCATCTCTTATCTCTTTGCTTAAGCTCTCAATATCAGAATCGATACTCTGTTTTTTAGCTAAAGCAGCTTCATATTTATAATTAGCTTCCTCAATTTGAGGCTCAAAAGCATCTATCGCTTTGTCAACATGTGATAGGTCAATTAGCTGTTTTAGGTGTAAGTTCATTAATCTCCTTTTGGATTAAATAGTTGTACCGATTTCTTAGATATAAGTAAAAGGGTTTTTTGATGATGAAATTATAGCTTCTAAACCTAAATTTTTCAAATGTTTTAACAAAATATCTGCAAAAAAGCGTTCACTCTCAAAATGTCCGATGTCAATTAAGGATAAATTTATACTTTTTGCTTCCATAGCATCGTGATATTTTACATCCCCGGTTAAAAAACAGTCAGCCTTTATCGATTTTATTAAAGAGCATCCTGAACCTGTTGTAAGAGCTGCTCTTTTTACCCTCCCTGAACTTTTTACACATTTTGCGTGAGGGAGTGAAAATGCAGATGCTACTTTTTTAGCAAAAACATCAAAATCTTCATCTACGTCCAAATATGCAACAAACCCCTCTTTTTGAGCAATCTTATAACCTAAAATCTCCGTTGCAACATACTCGTTTAGATGTGTTTGGTCAAAATTCGTATGCATTGAAATATTTGAGATATTTTTTTGTATCATTTTATGAATCAAATTTGCCGGATATTTACTAAATTCCAACTGTTTTAGACCGCCGAAAATCAACGGATGATGTGTTATTAAAAGAGTGTTTTCTTCCATTGACTCTATAAGCATCTCGTCAACATCTATGCTTAGAACTATTTTTTGTATATCTTGATTAAAATCTCCAAGCAGCAAACCTGAATTATCCCAAGGCTCTTGAAGTTCAAACGGCGAGAGGTTATTTAAAAATTCATATATCTGGGATATTTTCATTCTCTTCTCCTAAGCAAGTTTTGCTAATTCTTCTTTTGCTTCGCTAAAATCAGGATTTATCTCAATAGCTTTTTTATACATCTCTTTTGCTTCGTCAAAATGCTTCATGTCAACTAAAAGATTACCATAGTTATAATATGTAACAGCATTATCTGGATTGATATTTAAAGATGCGCTTAGATGCATCCTAGCAGACACAAACTCTCCCTCTGCTCTATAAACAGAAGCTATAGAATTATGAATATACTCATTTTTGTTATCCTTCTCAAGTGCTTCTTTAAAGTACCTTATGGCTTCACTGTTATCGCCTGATTGCTGTAAAATATAGCCTATCTTAAACAAAATGTCCGCATCTTGCGATACTTTTGTGTTTGCTTCACTGTATAAAGCCAAAGCTTTTTGCATATCACCTTCATCAAACGCTTCATCAGCTCTTTGAACCAATGACTCAGGGTCAAAAGAAGATGGAGTATGGTTATCTTTTTTTGGCTGTGGATCTTGCAGTGTTTGAATATGCTCATAAACTTTAAATGCAAAAAATGCGGAGATACCTAGCATTATTACTTGAAATAGTGTCATTATATGCCTTTTAATAATTTTTTATTCATTAGTTCTATAAATTGAAGTGGGTCAACTTGCTCACCGCCTACTCTAAAACTAAAATGAAGATGAGGGCCTGTTACTCTGCCACTCTTACCTGATAATCCGATAACTTCGCCTTTTTTTACAATACTTCCATTTTTTACATTGAATTTACTCATATGAAAATAGCACGAATAGACGCCGTGTCCGTGATCTATCAAGACCGAACCGCCTGAGTAAAATCTATCTTTAGCCAGAACAATTTTCCCATCATTACATGCTAATAAAGGCGTGCCAATATCTGCTCTAAAATCGGTTCCGCTGTGGTAACCTTTTAAGCTTCCGTTATAAACTCTTGCCTTGCCGAAATCACTTGTGATTTTACTTTTTAGCGGAACGATAAAACTTGATGTTATATAACTTTTGGGGGTTGACATGTTATATATTTTCATAGCCTCTTCATACTCTATAGAAGCTCTTTTTTTATCTTTTTCGTTTAGAGTCACTTTTGAGCCATCTACTTTTAACGTCTCTTTTTCATACTTTCCATCTTCTACATGTACAAAAAAAGATTTACTCTTTTGTGTCGCTGCTTCTTTGTAAAAAATTCCAACCTCTTTTTTACTCGGTTTTTCATAATAACTTATGGGAAGGAGTGCATAATATTTTTTATCATCTATAGGATTTTTAAAAATCTTATATGTTTTATTTTCGCTAACAATCTTTTCATAATCTATATTTTTCTCTTTTTCAAACTCGAACAACGCCGTTTTTCCGTTTGAAATAGTTGAGTCTGAGATGTCAACGTTAAAAGAAAAAAGCGTACATGTAAAGAGCATAAGAAGAGAAAACAACCTCATCAATAATCCTTCATTGAACGCTCTATATCACGCTTCATATCTTTTTCTTTTAAATCGTTTCTTTTGTCATGGAGCTGTTTACCTTTTGCTATGGCAATCTGGATTTTTACAATGTTTCTATCGTTAAAATAGAGCTGAAGCGGGACAACCGTGTAACCATCTTTTTCAACTGCTTTTATCATTTTTACTATCTGCTTTTTATGTAAAAGAAGTTTTCTGCTTCCTCGCTCTTCATGTGCGTAAAAGTGATGAGTCGTCTCTAGCCTTCCTATGTGGGCATTAAACAAAAATGCTTCACCCTGCACAAAGCGGATAAAACTATCTTTTAAGTTTACTCTCCCTGCTCTTATGGCTTTTATCTCGCTACCTTTAAGAACTAAACCCGCCTCAAACTTCTCTTCTAAAAAGTAATCAAAATAGGCTTTTTTATTTTTTGCTATCGTTTCGCCCATTACTCATTTTCCTTATTTTTTACTCTAAAAAAACTGCTTCCGCTTCCGCTAAAATAGTATCCGTGTTTATAATAATTTTTCAGCTCTTTATACTCTTGAAGTGCAGGTTTAAAGAGGTCGTTTGCCTCATCAGGCTTCATGGTTTTAAGTATATCCAGTGATGATGTTTTTTTAAGCTTATTAGCCTCAAAACCGTCTATTGGATTATAGAAATTTTCTCTATATGCTGCATAAACCTTCGGTGTGCTAATCTCTAGCTTTGGAGTAAAAACTTCAAAATCAAGATGCTCCTCTTTAAACTCTTCAACTATTTCGCCTATTCCGCTTACATTAGCACTGTCGTAGCCGTAAATAAAAAATGCAACATCGGCTCCGACTTTTAATCCGACAAGCGAGAGCTCATTTTTACTAAGTCCAAGATGCAAAACTTCGTTGCACATCTTTAAAAATGTTGCCGCATCGCTGCTTCCGCCGCCAAGACCTGCAAAAGCCGGGATATTTTTATTTACATGTACTGCATATTTTCTCATCAAATTTTTAAGAGAATTAGTGCGAGTATTATCCAAAGCATCCAAAAGAGCCATATATGCCTTATAAATAGTATTTTGCTTTGTCGAGCAAGAGAACTCGCCGATAATTTTAAGCTCGTCTGTTTCATCTTCTTTTGTAACAAACGAAAGTTCATCATACAAAGAGTCCACTTTTACAAACCTTGAGACAATCTCATGGTAATTATCTCTTTTGCCTGTTATTTTTAAAAAAACATTTACTTTCGCATAAGCTTTATAAAGCTTCATTTGTTTATCTCTTATTTTTTGATAATAGCGCTAAGCAGAGTTAAATCTTCCGGTTTTGTCTCTTTAGAAGCTGCAATATTAGAAGATTTGACATCTTCAAGCAACTCTTTTCTAACAATAGAGATATCTCTAGGTGCATCAATTCCGACTTTAACAATCCCTTTTTCAATTGAGATAATTTTTATCGTAATATTATCCCCGATAACTATAGATTCATCTATTTTTCTAGATAGTACTAACATTCAATCCTGCCTAATTCATAATTTACTTCTGCGTCTTCTATATTTATAATCGAGATAAAACTGCCGCTATCAAGCCAATAATACCCATTTTTTTTAATCTCTAACTCATCTAAAGCAAGAACTCTTCCATATTTTAAATTATCAGTCTGCCCATGATAAAAATTTTGTGCAATATTTAAAGATTTTTTGATATCCAATGCTTTTTCATCATTATATACAAACTGCCCTTCATTTAATCTCTCCAAAGAACTAAGGCTTCCAAATGTAACTCCAAGCTTCTTTGCAATCATAAGCCCCAAAGAGCGAATATAAGTTCCTTCGGAAACAGTAGCTTCAAATGTTACAAACGGATGACAGTAACTAATAAACGAGATATCATAAATGGTTGAATTTATCTTGTTTAAAGTAAACTCTTTGCCTGCACGAGCCAAATCATAGGCTCTTTGTCCATTAATTTGCTTTGCACTAAAAATCGGCGGCTCATACTCAAGCTCTCCTTCTAGTGATTTAAGTGCATTTAAAACATCAGCTTTATCAAACTCTTTTAAAATTTCTACATGTTCAATCAGCTCAGTGTCTAAACTATCTGATTTTGCACCCAGCCACAGAGTCGCTCTATACTTTTTTGGAGTTTTATTTAAAAAGCGAAACAGCTTTGTATGACTTCCCGTTCCTATGATAAGCACACCCTTTGCAAACGGGTCAAGAGTTCCGGAAAAACCTGCTTTTTTTGTCTTATATTTTCGTTTAAGAGAAGTTAGAAAAAAATTTGAACTTACACCTGTAGGTTTATATGCAACAAAAAGTCTATTCATAGTCTCTCAACGAATGATGCCAATATATCTCTTTTTGTACCTGCAAAGTTGATGCTTAGCTTAAATTCTCTTCCGGATTTGCTTACCCCGTTTACTCTTCCGGTACCGAAAATTTTATGTCTAACCAAATCGCCTTTTTTAAAAGCCGTATTTTTCTCGACTATAAGCGAACCTTCGCAAAGCCCTGCTTCATTGAAGAATCTGCTTTTTTGCAAATCGCTTCTTCGCCCTTTATAAAATCTGCTCTCTACATGTGAAAGAGTCAAAGTCTCTTTTGCTCTTGTAAAAGAGACGTACCCTAAACGTCTCTCCTCTTCAAGGTCACTCCCATCACCCACAAGTGGCAAAAATCCCTCTTCTAAACCGATAATAAAGATATGGTCAAACTCTAAACCTTTTGAGGCATGAATACTCATCATGTAGATACTCTCGCCTTCAACTTGGTCTTGCTCACTCTGCAGAGTAAGCTCATTTAAAAACTCATCTAAAGAGGACTCCGGAGAATTTTTTACAAAATCACGAAAAAGACCGTAAAACTCATCCATATTTAAAACTCTATCTGCCTCATCAGGCATGCCCGTATAGATATCTTTTAGACGAAAAGTCTCTTCTAAAACATCTATAAAATTGTACGTAGATTCTGTTACTACTTTTGCTACACTCTGAATATCTTTTATAAACTTTTTAAGCGTCTTTGCATTTTTGTTTTTAACTAAAGACTCCAAATCAGCTAAAGGAGTCTTTTTAATATACTCAAATATTGAACTCTCGTTTGCATGGGCTGCAAGTTCTATTTTATCTACACTTGCTTTGCCTAAACCTCTTTTTGGCTTATTTATTATGCGTTTAAACGAAAAATCATCGTTAAAATTTGTAATAACCCTGATGTAGCTAATGAGGTCTTTTATCTCTGCTCTGTCGTAAAATCGTAGTCCTCCGACAAGTTTGTACGCTATGCCAGCGCGGTTAAGTCCTTCTTCGATGGAGCGGCTTAAAACATTTACGCGATAAAGTACCGCTATATTTTCAGCTTTTACTCCTGAATCTAAAAGTTTTGTAATTTTTGAAGCAATTTTTCTAGCTTCTTCATTCTCATCAGAGGAGTTTAAAATAGTTATATCTTCACCACCTCCGCGCGTAGAGATAAGCTTTTTCCCAAGTCGTGAGCGATTGTGTTCTATTAGCGAGTTTGCGACTTTAAGAATGGGGTCGCGAGAACGGTAGTTTTCCTCAAGTTTAAAGACAGCCGTATCTTTAAAATCCTGATCAAACTCCATAATATTTCTAATATGCGCACCACGCCAGCCGTATATGCTCTGGTCATCATCTCCTACGACACATATATTATTATGTGTCGTACAGAGCTTTTGCAATAGTTTTAACTGCAACTCGTTTGTATCTTGATATTCATCCACCATTACATATCGATACTTTTGGGATGTAGCATAAGCTAGTTGTGGATTTTCATCCAAAAGTTTGTATGTAAGCGCTATTAAATCGTCAAAGTCAACAAGATTATTTTCTAAAAGATAAGTTTCATACTCTTCATAAACTTTTGCTATCTGCTGATAATTAAAAATTTCTGCTTGTTTATATGCATCATCAGGACTTAATAGTGAGCTTTTATACCTTGATATTTCACTGGCAATTAGCTGCGTAGGTATTTCACTGTTTATTTTTTTAATAATACGTTTTTTATCATCGGTATCTATTACAACAAAATTATTTTCTCTATTTAAAAGGTGTATATTAAATTTTAAAAAAAGCAATCCAAACTTATGAAAAGTACAAAGAAGCGGAGGATAAGCAGGGTTTTGCATCATCAAAGATGCACGGTCTCTCATCTCTTTGGCAGCCTTATTCGTAAAAGTTAGTGTCAGAGTATTTGAAGCAGGAATACCTACCCCTTCTATAAGATAGGCAAGCCTAGAGACGATTGTCGTTGTTTTTCCGCTTCCGGCACCCGCCAATATAAGAACGGGACCTTCCGTCTGCCTTACGGCATCGGCTTGCGAATTGTTTAATTTACTAAATATTTTTTCCATAATCTCTGCCATTACTCACATTGGTTTAAATTATTATAGCCAAAAAGTTATAAATTATTACAGAACTATTGCATTAATTATAATATTGAGTTATACTTTTGCTTATTATTTAAACTTATAGGAATTATTATGTTAAAAGATTTTGCAAAACTACAAACTTTTCTGATGGTTATTAAAGAGAAAAGTTTTTCAAAGGCATCAGCAAAACTTGGCATATCTCAGCCGGCAGTTACTCAGCAGATTAAGTTTATCGAAGATTACCTTGATACAAGAATAGTTGAGAGAAAAAAGAACGGAATACTACTAACAAAAGAGGGTGAAGACCTTTTTAGAATCGCTCTTAGACTTGAAAAGGCAATAACAAACAGCGAAAAAGAGCTTTTAAAAATTATAAACAAAGATTTTACGTTTATTATGGGTTCGTCAAATGCTATAGGAAACTATATTTTACCTAATTATCTTGGTGAAATCAAAAAAAGAATTAATAATAATGTTTACATGAATGTCGGGCAATCCAGTGAAATCATTGACCAATTAGAAGATAAAAAAATTGATGTTGCACTTATAGAGTCTCCTGTATTTAGAGATGGTATTATATACAGAGAGTGGGTTTTAGATGAGCTTGTAGTATTTTCAAACCAACCTCTAAAAAAACATTTAACGGCAGAAGATTTAATGGGATTTAACTGGATATGCAGAGATGAGCACTCACATACTAGAAAATTGACAAGTGAAGTTTTTGACGAGATGGGTGTTCAATGCAATAACTTTCATGTTCTTGGAATTCTTGGCAGTCCAACTGCTATAAAAGAGTCTATTTTACATGCTGATGCTAACAGCGAGAGACCTGTAGTTTCTGTAATGTCAAGACATGTAATTGCAGCTGAACTAGCTGATGGCAGACTTTTTGAAGCAAGACTAAAAAATTATAAAATAGAGAGAAGTTTCTATATAGCCTACTCAAAAGAGAGAAAGCATGATGCTTTTGTAGATAATGTAGTTAACTATCTACTATCTTTAAATAAAGTATAAATTAAATAATTTATACTTTATTTTTTTAAAAATTTTGAATTTTCAGGGTTTGATAAAAATGATGCCATTGAATTTTCAACACCTCCATCATCTACTTTCTTGATACTTTTAATATCTTTTTTGTAATTAGCTAAATTTATAAGCAGAGGCGTCTCATCAACAATAACCTGCATAATGCTTAAAAGCGGAACAGTAACTATACTGCCGAAATTATCAGTTCCAAAACCCGCTTCAAAAACAAGATTTTCTCCTATGATACTTGCCGTATCAAATGTATAACCCGCTAGAAAAAAAAGTGTCATCGGTCTAAACTCTGATCTTATAATCTCCGGAAGAGACGGTTCAAAAGTAATATGCTCAATTTTACATAAAATACCGAAACTTTGATCTTTTTCAAATAAATGAATTATTAAATTTTGTATATTTTTTTGCATAATTCTCGCAAAATCTTTATCTTCTATTACATAATCTAGCAAAAAAAATCCTTTATATTTTTTGTAATTATATCAAAATCTATCATCGCATTCATAAGAGCAACGTTAGAAAAATTTTTCAACTCATCTACATGTATCTTTTTTTCAAATATTTTACCCTCTTCCAAAAGTCTCTGTCTTGTTGTTCCCTTTAAAAGAGGCAAAGCGGGAGTAATCCATCTTTGTAAATCATAAAAAGCGATATTTGCTATGCTTGTGTCTGTTATAAAAGAGTTTTTAATTATAAGGACATCATCACATTCACCTCTTTTTGCAAATAGTTTATCAAGCTCCTCTCTACATGTAGATTTTAACGAATACTCTATATTATCATCATAAAGCAATTTCAGTGAAGCTATATCTCTTTTTATATACTTATAGTAGGTTACATCTATTTGGTGAGGTTCTTTGGATAAATCATAAGTTAAACGACATCTATACATACCGTTTTTCGGAGGGTTTAAATATAGGCTTAAATTTTGAACCTCTTTTACTCCAAACTTTTTTAAGACGCTCTCATACCTCTTTTGATGATAAGAGATATGAAAAACCTCTCCATCTTCAGCTCTAATGGTTTCTAAAAAAATCTTACACACTAAAGAGGTCTGTACTTAAATATCTCTCACCTGTATCACAAAGAATAGTCAGAAGTGTTTTACCTTTAAACTCTTCTCTTGAGGCTACCATCATTGTTGCATATACGTTTGCTCCTGCAGATATGCCTACAAGAAGACCCTCTTTTTTAGCTAACATTCTTGCAGTTTTTATAGCATTTTCATTGCTTACTTTTATTACTTCGCCGTAAATTGTCGTATCTAAAATATCAGGTATAAATCCCGCACCTATCCCCTGAATAGCATGCGGACCTGCCGGTCCCCCTGAGAGAACGGCGGATGATTCAGGTTCAACGGCAAATATAGCAATATTTGATATCTCCTCTTTTAGCACTTTTGCCGTTCCGCTAAGAGTTCCGCCTGTTCCAACCGCGGCGATAAATGCATCTACTTTTTTATCCGTATCTCTTAAAATTTCCCTAGCTGTCGTTAACATGTGAATTTCCGGATTTGATTTGTTTTTAAACTGCTGCAAAACTATAGAGTCTTCTATTTCAATATTTAATTCATCCGCTTTTTTTATTGCACCACGCATACCCTCTATAGCAGGAGTTAGAACAAGTTCTGCTCCAAATGCTTTTAGCAGTTTTCTTCTCTCCATACTCATAGATTCCGGCATAGTTAAAACCAGATTTAAACCAAGTGCAGCACAGTTGGCTGCCAATGCCACTCCTGTATTTCCGCTTGTAGGCTCTATTATAGTCGTTGTTTGAGTTATTTTACCAGCTTCCATCGCTCGTCTAATCATATTGAAACCTATTCTATCTTTAACAGAACTTGTAGGATTCATAAACTCGCATTTTGCGATTATATTCGTACCAGTTATTTCAGATGCCGTATTTAGCCTAATTAATGGCGTATTTCCTATTAGCTCTGTTATATTTTTTGCAATTTTCATAAATATTCTCCAAATAAATCAAACAATTTTATGATATCCTACCAAAAAAAATATTATAAGAGGCTATAATGTATCTACATAAACAAATCAATTCAATAGAAGCCGCACCTCAAAAAGCAGGTAAAGGTGTCTCTATGAAAATGCTTCTCTCTATGGAAGAATCTCCAAATTTTGCAATGCGTAATTTTATAATCGATGCAGGAGGACATATGCCGTTGCATACAAACAGTGTTGAGCATGAACAATATGTTTTATCGGGATATGCGAGTGTTCAAATAGGAGATGAAATTATTGAAGCTAAGGCAGGTGATATTTTGTTGATTCCTGCGGGTGTTTCTCATAGTTATAAAACTGTAGGAGACGAGGCATACAGTTTTTTATGTTTAATACCAAAAGGCGAAGACTGTATTACTATTATTGATTGATTTTAAACCTGATATTGTGTAGTAACAAACATCACCACAATTGCAGGTGCTGTTTGTAGGGTATTCTCTTAAACTTTATGAAATAAATTACTTTAGATAGATCAAATTGGGTATAACAAATTACATATTTGCTTGATACAAGAAAAAGTATTCAGAATATATTTGTGTGGGAAATAATCTTGAAGTTGTATGGTGCGCCCGACATGATTCGAACATGTGACCGCTGGTACCGCAAACCAGTGCTCTATCCAGCTGAGCTACGAGCGCACACCATCTCTATTAAAGAGAATGAAATTATATCACTCTTAACTTATACAATAATAAAATCTATTATTAAATTTCTAATTTTTTTGTAATTTCTTCTATCTTTTGTTCTTGCAAAAACAAATCATGATTTTTACGCACATATGCTTGAAGCAACAACTTCAAATCGTTATTGCCGTCCATATTAAAATCTTTTCTCATCTGTTTTTCAAGAAAAGAGGCAAATGCATCATCAACATCAACATCAAAACGACGACCGCCTATATTTAAACCAAGCCTCTTACTCATCAATTAAACCATTATACTTTCTAATTTTTCAACTATAGCTTCTATTTCAGAATCTTTAATAGCATTTTGTTCTATCAGTTTTTCCATCTCTTGATTTTTTATTTCACTCTCTGCTTTTAACTTAATCAACTCTATACGAAGAGCCTCATTTTCTTCCCTAAAAACACTATACTGCTCAACGATACTTGATACTTTATCATTCAATTTTGCCAAAGTTGTTTGATTATGCATAAACAATCCTATTTATATTATGTAAACATAATTCTATCATAATTTAATGCAGGATATTTAGCTATTGCTTTTTTTAGCACTTTTAACATATGCTTATAATGACCTCTTGATAAACTTATACCGGTAGGTTAAACTTAATATTAAATAATAATTTATTTTATAAAAAAAAGTGGTTATAATCCCCACCCATTGTTCTATTTTTCATAAGAAGGTTTAGGAATGAAAAGCTTAAAAGATTTAACGATATCGACAAAAAAAGATAGTGTTGAGCCTACATGTAATGATGAGAAAACAAAAAAACAACTTTATGAGTTTAAAAGAATAGATCAAATAATCGATAAACATGTACTTCTCTCATACTCTGATTTAAAAGGGAATATAACACGTATAACCAAAGCATATTTAAATATTACAGGTTATAAAGAAGATGAATTGCTTGGTAAAAATCACAGAGTATTAAAACATGTAAGCAGTGATAAAAATTTAATAAAAGATTTATGGGAAAACATTTCAAAAGATATACCTTGGAGAGGAGAGTTTCAAAATCTCAAGAAAGACGGGACACTTTTTTGGGTAAAAGCGGTAATAGAGCCCCTTTACGATGAAAATGGTGTTAAAATAGGTTACAGTGCTGTTAAAGAGGACATTACCGATAGAAAAAAAGTTGAAGAGTTGTCTATTACGGATATGCTTACCGGACTATATAACAGACGACATTTTTCTGATATTTTATCAAGAGAGATGGAACGCGCAAAAAGAAAGGGAGTCAATTTTTGTCTTATTATGGCTGATATAGACTATTTTAAGCAGTATAATGATTTTTACGGTCATCAAGCGGGAGATGATATTTTAAAAATAGTTGCAAAGCAGTTAATGTTATCGGCAGGAAGAGGAAATGATTTTGTTTTTAGAATAGGTGGGGAAGAGTTTGCAATTATTACTTCACACATGAGTGATGACGATGTTTTTTTATATGTCGATAGTATAAGAAAGAGTATTGAAAGCTTAAAAATAACTCATGCAAGAAACAAAGTTTCAGATTTTATTACTGCATCATTTGGAGTTATTAATTTTACAGATTCTACGCAATCTTTAAGTACAGATGAAATTTATAATATAGTTGAACGGAATTTATATGATGCTAAAAGAGAGGGTAGGAACAGAGTTATTTTTTATAAAAATAAGATAGATAAAAATGAGTACTGCAATATTGATAAACTGACTAAGTTGCCCGATAGAATAGAGCTGTATAAAGCGATAAAAAGAGTAAAAAACGACTCAATGCTTATGATAGTGTCTATAAATGATTTTAGTTACTTAAAAGAGCAATATGAAGCGGAGTTATTAGATGAACTATTAATAGAAAAATCTAAAGACTTAAGAAGAGTTATTTTAGATCAGGATACGTTTTTATTTAGGCTAAACATTAATGAATTTGCATTTTTGATAACTAAGGAGAGTCAATTTGAGAAGTATCTCTCATTAATGGAGTATGCAATTTTGCAAAATACGGTTTGTGATGTATATTACAAAGATACAAAATGCAAAATAGCCGTCAATTACACAATCGGAATAGCTTACGGAAGAGAAAAAGTTTTAAATATGGCAAATTTGGCTCTTCAAAAAGCTGCTAAAACCACAAAAGGGTTTTATATATACAAAACTGAATCAAATATAAAAGAGATGAAGCAAAGTACATTAGAGAAGTTAAATATTTATAAAGAAGCATTGGAGAACGATAGAATTGTTCCATATTTCCAACCTATTGTAGATATAAAAACAGAAAAAATTGTCAAATATGAAGCACTTGCAAGATTGATTGACGAAGATGGTAATGTATTATCTCCATATATGTTTTTAGAAGCTGCAAAAGAAGATAAAACTTGGGAATATTTCACTAGGCAAATGCTAGGCAAAGTATTTGATATCTATTCTAAAAACTCCGTAGATATTGCCATAAACTTAACCTATGAAAATATAAGTTCTCCTACTCTTGTTGCGTATATTACAAATCGTCTTGATTTATACGGCGGAGAGAGGATAACTTTTGAAATAGTAGAATCTGAAGATATAGAGGATTATGATCTTCTTGGAGAGTTTATTCTTTTTGTAAAAGGTTACGGATGTAAGATTGCAATTGACGATTTTGGCAGCGGATACTCAAACTTTACAAATATTATAAAACTACATACCGACTTTTTAAAACTTGACGGAACTATAATAGAACATTTAAGCATAGATAAGAATGTAGAAATTATGGCTAAATCTTTAATAAATTTTGCAAAAGAGACAAATATACAAACGATAGCCGAGTTTGTCAGCTCTAAAGAGATAGCAAAACATGTAAAAGAACTTGGTATTGACTTTGTTCAAGGTTATGAATACGGAAAACCCAAAAGTGCAGAGTTTTACGGGCTTAATACCTGATAAGTCTTTTTAAACTTATCTTTGTAACTGCACTTTTTGCAAAGCTCTTCAACCGCTTTTGAATTCCTAAACCCCTCTATCATCTCTTGTGCTCTTTTTGAGTTTAGTATATCTTCTAGCGTTTCATCATTTAGATTTCCCAATGCTATAACTCCGTCTCCATCAAGACAACAAGGTACGACTGTTGCATTTGCAAGTATGCCAATGTGCGATTTTAGTCCATAACATGTAGCATCGCTTTCATGTGATGAGTTTAGAGACGGCCACTCAAAATAGCTATCAAAATTCAGCAACACTTTTGGGGCAAGACGAATTGATTTTATTTTATCTTTATATATCTCTTTAGTTTCAAGCTCGGTGTTAAAAAAAGAGTTTAATCTCTCAAACAAAAGCTCGTTATACTCTGCTTCGCTTTGTTTATCATCAAGATTCCAAAGACGCAGATTTATAAAAGGTTTGGGATAATCTTTTATTTTGTGTAAACATGTATCTAACACATTTTTTATATATTCGCTAAAAGGCATATTTAGACTGTTTTTATTGTAACTGTTTAAAGAGATATTGAGCTGACGCACCGCTTTATGAAAAAGCGTTTTTACTTTTATTCTGCCTAGATAATATCCGCTTGTGGTAAGTTCTACTTCAAATCCGTATCTATCTGCGATATCAAGATAATCTTGTAAATTTGAAAGAGTTAGCGGGTCTCCCATGACGTGAAAAGCAAGAACTTTTGTGTAATGGCGAAGCTGAATTAAAATTTTTTCAAACAAATCAAGCGGCATAGTCTTAGAAGCATTTACTTTCGGCGGACAAAAACTACATGCAAGGCCACAGATATTTGTTATCTCAATATTGACACGGTTAAAATGCACTATTCATACCTTAGCGCATCTATCGGGTTCATATTTGCCGCTTTTTTTGCCGGAATAATTCCAAAAATAATGCCGATAAGCATAGAGAATATAAGTGCGACTACCGTTATTAAAGGGTCAATAATCATTATTATATCGATACTTTTTGCTACTCCTATCGTAATTGCAATACCCGTAATTACTCCTATAACTCCGCCTATACCGGAGAGCACTATTGCTTCTATGATAAACTGCACAAGTATATCTTTTGGCATTGCCCCTATCGCCATTCTAATACCTATCTCCCTTGTTCTCTCGGTTACAGAGACAAGCATAATGTTCATAATGCCGATTCCGCCCACTACAAGAGAGATAGCAGCTACCGCTCCTAACATTACGGTAAGCATGGATGTTATCTCACTGATTGTATCTATAAGAGATGTCATGCTATGTATCCTAAAGTTATCATCATCGCTCTCTTTTAGATTTCGTTGCTCTCTTAAAATATATCTTATTTGTGATTTTGCCTGTTCTAGCGGAAAATTCTCTTTTACTGAAGCCGTAATCATCGAGACGTTCTTATTTCCGGCAATGCGACGCCCAAAAGTTTTTATAGGCAAAATTACGACATCGTCTTGATCTCTTCCAAACGCATTTGCTCCTTTTGGTTCAAGAACGCCTATTATCTCACATGTAAAGTTCTTTATACGTATCTTTTCTCCAAGAATGGACGTTTTGTCGCTAAAGAGATTTTCAACTATCGTATTTCCCAAAATGCAGACATTTTTGCCTGTTCTTATCTCATCTTTTTCAAAATAGCTTCCCTCTTTAAGGTTCCAATTTTGCACCTTAAAATAGTCGTTATTGACCCCTGTAATGCTTGTTTGATAATTTTTGTCTTTGTATAAAACACCCATAGTCGAGGTTGAAATCGGGCTAATAGCTTCAAGAGTAAAAATAGAAGACTTAAGAACTTCGATATCTCTTATATTAAAAGGTATAGATACATGTGCTTCTCCGGGCTTATAGCTTTGTCCCTGCATTATATGAAGAGTATTGCTTCCTAAGCGGCTGACACTTTTAGTGATAGACTCACTTGCACCTTTGCCTATATTTACCATAGCAATAACGGATGCTATTCCTATGACAATGCCTATTGCCGTAAGAATCGAGCGCATCATGTTTCTACGAATTTCACGTAAGGCTTGTAAAAAAGCACTAAGCAACATGTAAAAAATCCTTCTCGATTATGCCGTCACGAAGATAGATTGTTCTTGAAGCATAAGCTGCAATATCCTCTTCATGCGTAACCATAATTACAGTAATACCCTTTTTATTAAAATCACCGATAAGCTCCATTATCTCATGTCCGCGTTTTGTATCAAGATTTCCTGTTGGCTCATCCACTATCAAAATTTTAGGCTCTGTAACGATTGCTCTAGCAATCGCAACGCGTTGTTGCTGACCGCCTGAGAGTTGGCTTGGTTCATGGTTTATATGTGATTCAAGACCTACGCTACGAAGCGCTTTAGTTGCTCTTGCTTTGCGCTCACTCGCATTTACTCCCTTATATATAAGAGGCATCTCTACATTTTCTAATGCAGATGTTTTTTTTGAGAGATTAAATCCTTGAAAAACAAAGCCCAAAACATTACGTCTAAATAGTGCACGCTGCTCTTTTGACAAATTTGTCATATCTGTGCCGAAAAATTCGTAACTTCCGCTGCTTGAGACGTCAAGTGCGCCTAATATATTTAATAGCGTTGATTTGCCGCTTCCGCTTGGTCCCATTATAGCTACAAATTCGCCATCTTTTATTTCAAGATTTATCCCCTTTAAAACCTCGGTTGCAGCTTCGCCGTCGCCGTATATTTTGGAAATATTTGTAAGTTTAATCACTTCTTTTTTTCCTGAGCAAGAATAATAAAATCGTCTATTTTTAGCTCATTTGAAGCAATTGCAACCTTAGAACCGCTACTTCCTAAAATCTTGACATAAACTTTTTTTGCCTCATCATTTTCTAAAATCCAGATATGAGGTTTTTGGTCAACTTTACTACTGTTTTTAGTACTTCCAAATAGCGATAAACTCTTTTTTGTTTTTGGTTCAATTGGAGTATAAACTAGCGCCGCTCTTGATATAACAAAGTTATCTTTGATTGTTTTTGTAGTGATATCTGCATCGACGCTCATTCCCGGTTTTAACAACATGTCGTTATTCTCAACGTCCATAATAGTTTTGTAAGTTACTACTCCGTCTTGAATTTCAGAATTAACGCGTATCTTTTTTATAACTGCATTAAAGGTTTTCTCAGGATAGGCATCTACGCTAAATGTCGCTATTTGCCCCTCTTTTATCTTTGCAATATCTGCTTCGTCAATACTTACTTGAAGCTCCATTTTCGTCAAATCTTTAGCAATAGTAAATAGTACCGGTGTTTGAAAAGAGGCTGCTACCGTTTGTCCCGGATCTACTTTACGTACCAAAACGATACCTTCAACAGGCGAATAGATAGTAGTTCTCTCAAGGTCGTAATTTGCAGAAACTAGTGATTGTTTTGACTGGTTTACCTGAGCTGATGCATTTGAGACTTGAGCTTTTGCCGCTAAGTAATTTGCCAAATCGCTCTCCCAATCTTTTTGGGAAGGCAAAACGCCTTTTGTAGAATTTCTTAAACTTTTATTACGCTCAATAGTTGCTTCTTCTTTACTTAGTTGTGCTTTTGCATTTTGCAAAGATGCTTCCGCCGCACTTAGAGAGGCACTTGCTTTATCAACGAGACTTTGATATTTTGTTTTATCCAGTCTTGCAATAATCTGACCTTTTTTAACCAAATCATTATAATCAACATAAACCTCTTTAATAGTTCCGGAGACTTCCGTTCCTACATCTATACGCTCTAGCGGCTCTAAATAACCGGTTGCAAAAACCGTGAGGATAAGAGTATCTTTAGCTAGAGGCTGGGTAATATATTTGTAGTCGCTCTCTTTTTCTTTTTGCATAAAAAACAGATATGCTCCAATACCGACACTAAGTACTAATAGTATAAAAACAATTTTTAGTTTCCATGTAGTGCTTTTATAAGCCGTAATTTTTTGCATCTCTTGCATCTATTCTCCTAGTGTTTCACGTCAAAATAGAGTGAAATTTTTTCTATTAATATATTGTAATGCTGCATCTCTTTTTCTAACTCTTCGATATCAACGGAGTTTTTTAAAGACTCCAGCTCAAATGAAGACTTATACCCTGCATCTACCTGACTCTTTGTAAAACCGTAAAGCTCGTTATATAGTTTTAACATGTCATTCGTTACTTCAATTTTTTCCTCATAACTTGCAATTGTATCAATTCGCATCTCATACTCTTGCTCTAATTCAACTTTGCGGTCTAAATATGTTGTTTTGGTTTGTAGCATCTGCAAATAATCAGACTCTACAGCACTTTTGTAGTTAATATCTAGCGGCATACTTAACATAGCGCCGTAGCGATAATTATCGCCGTTATAATCATATGTGTCGCTTGTGTTGTCATTGTAACTATAAGAGGCGTTTAGTGTAAGTTTTGGTAAATAAGAAGAGCGGGTAGTTTTTAATGCGGCATTGTCACTTTCCCCTTTTGCTTCATATTTTAAAAGTTCAAGATGATGATTTAGGTACTGCGATTTTGAGATAAGGTCAATATCGGGCAATATAATTTGGTCTATATCTTTATCATTGCTTACAAGTTGTTTAATCTCGTGCATCTCATTTTGAAGAAGATTTTTTGCGGCGATAAGATCGCTCAAAGAGTGCTTTTTATCAATTCCTGCGCGATTTAACTCTGTTATATCTGCACTTCCTACTTTGTATTTTTCTTTTATAATAAGAAGATCAATATCACGGTTTTTAAGTACAAGTTCACTCTGTTGCAGTTTTAGAGTATCTCTTTTTATCTTAGATAAAAGTGTGTAAAACTGCTTTAAATAATTTGCTTCTTCAATATCTATACCAAACAGATTTGTTCTGCCTAAAGCCTCGGCATTTTCTATACTATAAAGTATCCCTCCGCTTCTAAAAACATCTTGACTCCAGCTTATACCCGCACTGCTTGTTCGGCTATCGTTGCCGAGTGTATCTTTAGAGTTATTTAGTGAAGCTTGCAGTATCAATGGAGAAATCCAGCTGTTTTTTTGAAAATCGATATCTTGTGAAATTTTTTGTCGCTTTAATTTTAAAAGCTCAATTTTTTCTTCACTAAGAGGAAGTTCGTTTGCATAGCCAAAGCCTAAAAAGAGAAGCAGATAAATAATTTTTTTCAAAAAGTGACCTTAGTTTTTCAGTAGTATACATCTATTTTGCTCAAAATTATTTTACACTACGCTATAAGAGATATATTAATAAAAACTTAAATCAAATAAATAATTATAAAGCAGTAAGAAAAGTAAAAGTTAAATCAGATAAAATTACTCCGATTTAAAAATTTAGAGCGTAATGCGTTCTTACCAAAGGAAACAAAATGAAAAAAATCATTTTAGCAATCACATTGACATTAGGTGCTCTCCAAGCTGACGACATAGTACATTACGATACTAAAGAGACTAAGACTCCAATTAGCAAGCCAAATCACCCAAACACAGAAATTTATTAATTAAATATCTGTAAATTTTATTTCTCCTTCTAAAACAGGTGAATTTGACCTGTTTTAGTGACATTCATCAAGTTATTCTCTACTTCACATACACCTTTTTTAAAATAGTAATCATACTCTCAACTGCATTTTTTGTTGTCGTCTCATGCACAGTGTGGTAACCGATTGTCGGTATTTGCAAGGTTGTTCCTTGAATTTCACCTTTTGATGCATGTATAAGCCTTCCAAGCTCGGTTGTACCCAAAGATACTTTATTGCCGTTTTTAAGCATTTTATCTTTTAAATAGGTATCTTTAAAACTATATTTTATCCCTTCTTTTACGGCTATTTTTTTTATTTTATTTTTAAGAGGGGATCTAAATACGGCATTTGAATCTCTATGTCTTAGTACTATATCTATATTTTTAATCTCGTCTAAAGTCGGATAGGGACTTGTATCAAGGACAAGAAGTTCATTAGTTTTTATGTCAAATCTTCTAAACCACTCCAGTAAAAACCTCCAACTTCTTCCCGCTTCTTCAGATGCCGTAAAAAAAGCCGTTCCTTGATAACCGATACTGTACATGTAGATAATAATTGCTATGCTTATTACATTGTCTAATTGTGCAGAGATTAAATCATCTTTAATTTCTAGTTTATCGGTAAATGCTATGGGAGTTCCAGGTAAAAGGTAGTCAAAACCATCTATTTTAAAGATAATATTATTTCTTCTTTGGCAGAGATAAGCGTCTTTAATCGAGCCTAGACCAAGATAGGTTCCTGACCACGGTTGATAGGCTTGAACTTTTTCATCAACAAATCTTGCGGTAAAGTTGTGTAAAAGTTGTTCTGAGTTTGAATCGCCTGTTAAGTCGGCTTTATTTTTTGCGATAAAAGCGGCGTATTGAAACTCATTATGTCCTGTACATATAAGCCCATGTCTGTCGGTATGAGCAGAAATATATCCGCTTTGAGGTTCGCTTCCTTTTGCTACAAGTACACCGTCATAATACTCAACAGTCACACCAAGTTCTTCTAGTTCTCTTTTTATAAACATAAAAAAAGGGTGCTCGGCACCGACTACGCTGGGAATGCGGATAAGTTGTTTTAATATATCGTAAAAGAGTTCCATATTCACTCTATTATCTCCTCACAAATTAGTTCAAAAAGTTCACTTATCTCGACTACATTTTCATTAAAATATTCAATTTTATTATCTAAAACTTCAAGCTCATCTATAAAAACAATAATCGGTAATGTTTTAACTCTTTTTTTCACGCTCCGATGCTGTCTTTTTTTAGTTTTCTTTTTTTAGGATTTATTTCACATTTCGGGCTTACATTTTTTGCAATATAGTCCATTATTTTTCCGGCTATATCAATTTTTGTTGATTTTTCAATTCCCTCTAATCCGGGTGAAGAGTTTACTTCCATTACAAGCGGTCCTCTGGATGATGGTATCATGTCAACTCCGCAGATTCCAAGACCCATGGCTTTTGCAGCTGCGAGAGCTGTCGCTTTTTCTCTTCTTGTAAGCTTATGCGCCGTTGCACTTCCGCCTTGATGCAGGTTTGATCTAAAATCACCCTCCGCACCTTGACGTTTCATAGCTCCGATAATCTCTCCGCCGACTATAAAAACTCTGATATCTGCTCCGCCTGCTTCTTCTATATACTCTTGAACAAGCAAGTTAACATCCATTCCGTAAAATGCATCAAGTACCGACTTTGCCGCTTTTTCGCTATCAACCAAAACTACACCGACACCTTGAGTTCCTTCTAATATTTTAAGAACCAAAGGAGCACCTCCGCTAAGAGCTATAACATCTTTTGCACTAGACTTGTTTGATGCAAAAACAGTTTTTGGCATATCAACCCCGTTTTTAGATAATATTTGAAGGCTTCTTAATTTGTCTCTGCTTCTTTTAATCGCCAACGAACCGGTAGCACTAAATACGTCCATCATCTCAAAGTGTCTTACCATCGCTGTGCCGTAAAAGGTTCTACTTGCCCCTATTCTAGGTATTATAGCATCAGGAGTTGGTAGTTCTTTTCCGAGATAGTTTACTTTAAGCTCATCTTTCATAATCTCGATACTGCATTTTAAATAATCAATAACTCTTACTTCCCACCCTCTTTTTTCGGCAGATTCTACTAATCTTTTTGTCGAATATAAATCTTTATTTCTAGATAGTACATAAACTCTCATTCTTGCCTCTTTTTTATAGTTGTTTTGTAAGATATTCTTGTGAAACATCGACTAAAAATTTATTTGCCAAAAACTTTCTTCCTATGAGCATCGGGTACTTCATATCTGAGCGGTCAGTTAGAGATATTACAGTCATGTAATCTTTACCGAAAAAATTAACTTTTACTTTTATTGAAGGTCTTAACTGCACTTTTCCGTTTGAACTTTTAACTCTTTTCATCTGATAAAGAGGAACGCTAACTTTTTTTCCATGATATGCAGTATGCACTTCATCAAGTAATTTAAAGTGAACGATACCCTCTTTATCTACATGTATATCATCACAATGAATAGCATTAGAATCTGCACCGGTATCTACTTTTGCATCAAGATCATATAGCTGTAAATCAGGGATTGATATAACCTCCGTACACCCAATTATTTTCTTTTTTAGCATAATACAAATCCAATATTTTATATAAATTATAACATATAAAATTAGTAAAATTTTTTAAATAAATATAAATAATATTAAGATTATTTTTAGCAAATTTTTTTTTATTTATGAGTATAATTTTGTTTAAATAAAAATTTAGATTCGGGTAATAGTTGCTTTTGTGCCAATAAATTGTTTTGTAAAAACATAGTTAATCCACGTAAATGTGGGTATATTTGTTAAGAGGGCAAATATGACTTTTAAAGATTTAGAGTTCTTGTTAGAATTGAGCGGAGTTATGAAAAAAGATATCGAATATATATTGGATTTTGCTAAAAAAAACGGTATAGAAAAAGAGTTGATTGATGATGAGCTTGGTAAATTAGGGTATGAAAGAATACTTGAAAATGAATCAGATGATTCTTGGGATGATGATGACTATGGACATGTAGAAAAATTTCCACATAGAAATAAGTTTTCAGAGGATTACGATTAATGACAAATAAGGCTCTTGTAGCTAAATATTATGAGATGTGGAACTCGCAAAAATTTGATGTTGCTAATATTATCTTCAGTGATGATATTCACTTTCACGGCTCTATTGGAATAGAAACAGTCGGTATTGAGCAATTTAAAGGTTATGCAAACACTATACTTGGTGCATTTCCAAATCTATATCATGCTGTGGAAATTGTGGTTGCTGAGGATTCTCTTGTCGCTGTTTATGTTACCTACAGCGGTACTCACAAAGGAAAACTTTTTGAGTATGAACCTACAAACAATAGAATAAACTATTCCGGCGCATCTTTTTTTACTATAAAAGATGGAAAAATAACTGATATAAAGGTACTCGGAGATAGATACTCTTTATATAGTCAAATCAACTCATGAACTTAACGTCAACAACACTGTTTACATGTTGTTGGCTTTTGGCTCAAAAATAGTTCCTAGTACATGTTTGTCTTTGAGAAGAAAAGACTCTGCCGCACTTAAGTCAAAACCATTACATAAAAACATTCTTTTGCCTCGTTTAATCAAATAATCAGCAGCTTTTAGTTTTGTAACTATACCGCCTGTCGCAAACTCATTATTTGGTGTCGAGGTGTCTATCAATGTACTTGCCGGTAGTTCATTTACAGTTTTATAAATGTTTGCATCTTTAAATTCTTGAGGATTTTTATCGTAATAACCGTCAATATCGCTCAATATAACCAATAAATCAGCATCTATGGAATATGCCACGTTAGCCGATAACTGGTCATTATCGCCAAATAGCTGTTCAGGTGTTGAAGTTATGTCATTTTCATTAACAATAGGCAAAATACCGTTTTCTAAGTGGGCATTTATAATCTCTTGAAACATTTTGGTGCGTTTCCTTGAATCAAAATCATCTTCCGTCAACAATATTTGCGCAGTATGGATATTATAAATATCAAATTTCTTTTTATATGCAGTCATTAAAATAGGTTGTCCGGCAGCAGCTAGTGCTTTTTTGCCAATCTGTTTTCTTTTGTCAAGCTTTAGTGTTGAATATCCAGCGGCTACTGCACCGGAAGTAACCAACACAACATCATACTTTTTTTTAAGCATGGCAATAAGTGTTACAAGATTTAACATACGCTCTTTTGCTATATTATTATTTTGCGTTAGAACGGCAGTACCGACTTTTATCACAATTCTTTTCATAAATTTTCCCTTATTTTTCAGTTTTGATTAAATATTATTTTAAGGTAATGAGAGTTTAACGTCTCTTATTGTATCTACTTAAAGGTTTAGTTTTTATTACATGTTTAGATTAAAAGATAGATTAGCTATAATTGCGCATGTCAAAATTTAAAGTTCATTCACCCTATTCTCCAGCCGGCGATCAGCCTACAGCCATAAAAACCTTAAGTGATTCCATATTAAAAGGCAACCGTTATCAAGCTCTCGAAGGAGTTACTGGAAGCGGCAAAACTTACACTATGGCAAGCGTTATAGAAAAAGTGCAGATGCCAACAATCATTATGACGCACAACAAAACTTTGGCTGCTCAGTTATACAGTGAATTTCGTCAATTTTTTCCAAATAATCATGTAGAGTACTTTGTAAGCTATTACGACTACTACCAGCCTGAAGCTTATATACCCCGTCAAGATTTATTTATAGAAAAAGACAGCTCAATCAATGACGAACTTGAACGTCTAAGACTCTCCTCAACCGCTAATCTGCTAAGTTACGATGATGTTATAGTCGTGGCTTCCGTTTCTGCAAACTACGGTTTAGGAGATCCGCAAGAGTACGAAAAGATGGTTCAGGTTGTAGAGACAGGCGATGAGATTTCACAAAAAAAACTTCTTCACAGACTAGTTGAGATGGGCTATAGTCGTAATGACACCTACTTTGACAGTGGTCATATCCGCGTAAACGGGGAGAGTTTGGATATCTATCCGCCCTATTTTGAGCAAGAAGCTATCCGAATAGAGTTTTTCGGCGATGAGATTGAGGCTATTTATACCTTTGATATCATAGACAATAAACGCCTTGAAGAGCATAAAAAATTTACAATTTATGCAACCTCGCAGTTTAGCGTAACACAAGAGAAGATGTCGGTAGCAATTAAACGCATAGAAGAGGAGCTTGATGATAGGCTTGCATACTTTCAAAAAGAAGGTAAGCTTGTAGAGTATCAGCGTCTTAAACAAAGAGTTGAGTTTGATTTGGAAATGCTTCAAACTACGGGAATGTGCAAAGGAATAGAGAACTATTCAAGACTTCTGACAAACAAAAAACCAGGAGAAGCTCCATATACGCTTTTGGACTATTTTGAGCTTCATCACAAAGAGTATCTAGTAATCGTAGATGAATCACATGTATCACTTCCTCAGTACCGCGGAATGTATGCGGGGGATAGAGCCAGAAAAGAGGTTTTGGTAGAGTACGGCTTTCGTCTGCCTAGTGCGCTCGATAACAGACCATTGATGATAGATGAGTACATCAATAAAGCTCCGCACTATCTATTTGTTTCCGCTACACCTTCAAAATATGAACTTGAACTCTCCAACGTTTGTGCAAAGCAGATTATCCGTCCAACTGGGCTTTTAGACCCGATTTTAGAGATAAAAAGCTCCGATAATCAGGTAGAAGATATACATGATGAGATAAAAAAAATTATCGTAAAAAATGAACGAGTTCTTATAACGGTTCTTACAAAAAAAATGGCGGAAGCACTCACGAAATATCTGGCAGATTTGGGCATAAAAGTACAATATATGCACTCGGATATAGACACTATAGAGAGAAATCAGATAATCCGTTCTCTGCGCCTTGGAGAGTTTGATGTTCTTATCGGAATAAATCTTCTTCGTGAAGGGCTTGATTTGCCCGAAGTCAGTCTTGTAGCAATTTTAGACGCAGATAAAGAGGGATTTTTAAGAAGTGAGACTGCTCTTATTCAGACAATCGGTCGAGGGGCTAGAAACTCTAATGGCAGAGTAATTTTATATGCAAATAAAATTACAGGTTCAATGCAAAGAGCAATCGATGTTACAAACGCAAGAAGAGAGAGACAAAAAACATTTAACGAGAAAAACAACATTACGCCGACAACTACTATCCGCAAACTTGATGAAAATCTAAAAGTGGAAGATTACGGCGGTATTTACCAAAAGAATAAAAAAATGGATAAAATACCGCCATCGGAGAGAAAAGCCATGATAAAAGAGCTATCTCTTAAAATGAAGGCTGCCGCTAATGAGTTAAACTTTGAAGAGGCTGCAAGACTTCGTGACGAGATAACAAAAATTAAAAAACTTTAGGGAGTTTACTATAATATGGAAGATACTTTTAGCAACTTAGCTACTTACGGGTATATAGGACTTTTTCTATACTCGCTAGGCGGCGGGTTTGTAGCACTTATAGGAGCCGGAGTTTTATCATTTATGGGTAAAATGGATTTAACTCTATCTATCTCTATAGCTTTTATTGCCAATGCCCTAGGAGATTTTATGCTCTTTTATATGGCGAGATATCAAAAAAGTATGATGATGGAAGGACTGCGTAAACATAGACGAAAACTTGCTCTTGCTCATATTATGATGAAAAAAAACGGTTCGTGGATAATCTTAATCCAAAAGTTTGTCTATGGCATCAAAACACTTATTCCCATTGCAATAGGACTTACAAAATATGACTTTAAAAGATTCGCGGTTTTAAATATATTAAGCTCTGGTGCATGGGCTTTAATATTTGGTTTTGGAAGTTACTATTCGGGAAGTTTTCTGATTAAAGTAGCTGAGACGATTGGCGATAAACCTTGGATAGCACCTATTATATTGGTAGTCGTAGGTGGAGCTTTATGGCTTTATATGACTCAAGCCACAAAGAAAAAAGCTAGATAACCTTTTAGTTATCCTGCTTTGGACCTGCTGCAGAGTAATCAAACTCGCTGTTTGCAGTCTGATACTTTTTAAAGTTCTCTATAAACATTTCAGCTAGAGTATCTCTTGTTCTATCAAACTCATCTTTATCTGACCATGCGTTACGAGGATTTAATATCTCCGGATTGATATTTCCCAGAGTTTTTGGAACATGTAGTTTAAACGTTTTTGTCACGTCAAACTCGCTCTCTTTAATACTGCCATCAAGTATAGCATTTATACAAGCACGAGTATCTTTTATACTCATTCTATGCCCTACTCCGTAAGCTCCGCCTGTCCAACCGGTGTTGACAAGATAAACACTGACGTTATGTTTATCAATTTTTTCGCCTAATAATTTCGCATAAACAGTAGGATGAAGCGGCAAAAATGCCTCGCCAAAACACGCGCTAAAAGTTGCAACAGGTTTTGTAATACCGCGCTCAGTTCCTGCAACTTTTGCAGTATATCCGCTTAAGAAGTAGTACATTGCTTGTTCACGAGTAAGTTTTGAAACGGGAGGAAGAACACCAAAGGCGTCCGCAGTTAAAAAGATTATATTTTCAGGATGTCCGGCACTAAGAGAAGTTTCATGATTTTCTATATGTTCTATGGGGTAAGAGACGCGAGTATTCTCGGTCTTCGAGCTGTCTTTGTAATCTACCTCGCCTTCTCCGTACATTACTACGTTCTCAAGAAGCGCACCAGTTCTAATGGCGTTATAAATCTCAGGTTCACTGTTATCATCAAGGTTGATAACCTTGGCGTAACATCCGCCTTCAAAGTTAAATACCCCCTCATTGTCCCAGCCATGTTCATCGTCGCCGATTAATCTTCTGCGAGGATCTGTTGAAAGAGTTGTTTTTCCTGTTCCGCTAAGTCCAAAGAAAAGTGCGGTATCGCCCTTTTCTCCTACGTTTGCCGAGCAGTGCATAGAGAGCTTATCTTCAAGAGGCAACCAGTAGTTCATCATTGAAAAAATCCCTTTTTTCAACTCACCACCGTACCATGTACCACCGATAATAGACAAGTTATTTTCAATATCAAACAAAACAAAGACTTCGGAGTTAAGTCCATGCTCTTTCCATTTGTCATTAACAGCTTTACAAGCATTTAAAACTGTAAAATTAGGTTTGAAAACTTCCAGTTCTGAATCTGTAGGGCGGATAAACATATTTTTTACAAAATGAGCCTGCCATGCTATTTCAGTGATAAAGCGAATTGATCTTTTAGACGTATCACTAGCTCCGCTAAAAACATCAGTTACATAAAGGTCTTTGCCTGATAACTGCTCTCTTGAAACCTCTAAAAGTTCATTAAAAATGTCTTCACTGATTTTTTGATTTACATCACCCCACGCAATATATCTGTTTGACGGATCACGATCTACAAAATATTTATCTTTTGGGCTTCTGCCTGTAAATATACCCGTATCTACGGCCGTTGCTCCCTTTTTTGTAAGAGCACACTCTTTTTTTTCTAGTTCATGTTCAATCAACTTATCATAACTAAGATTATGATAAACTTTACCGACATTCTTTAGACCTATCTCTTCTAACTCAGTTACGCTCATAACTTGCCTTGTGATACTTTTTAATTATGGCGAAATTATACACTTAATAAACCTAAATTAAAAGTAAATATCCCATATGAATTGGATTTTTTAGTAACTTTTTTTAAACATGTACAAAGAAAAATTACTTTAAGAATTTTTTGCTAGAATTACGCTCTTGCTCGCATAACTCAGTTGGTAGAGTGTTACCTCGACAAGGTAAAAGTCACTGGTTCGAGTCCAGTTGTGAGCACCATTTGTATAATTTTTTTTGCAAATTATCTTTCATATATCACCAATATACTCTCATCTATAAAGATTCAACGCGGTTTCTGCCTTTTTCCTTTGCAATATAAAGCGCTCTATCGACCCTGTCGATAATATCTTCTTCTTTATCTCCATCTTTATAAGATGTTACGCCGATACTTGATGTAACTTTATAATCCTGAGGGTAGTCTCCTTTTTGTATTAACTCTTTTAAGTTCTGTGCAAATATTTTGGCAGATTTAAGCTCCGTATTTGTACAAATTATCACAAATTCATCCCCTCCGTTTCTGATAACTACATCACTCTTTCTAGAGTTGTTTTTTATTATTTTTGAAAACTCTTTAATAACCTCATCGCCGACTAAATGTCCAAGCGTATCATTTATATTTTTAAAATTATCAATATCCAGCATTATCAAAGAGAGCGGTTTTTCGTATAAGAGTGCCGCTTCAATCTCTTTGTTTATCACTTCTTCACATTTTAAACGATTATATAAGCCGCTTAATGGGTCTATAAGTGATTTTTCATGATATTCGTTAGCCTTTTGTTTATACTCTTTTTTTATGCGTTCAGTCTGAATAAGATTAATCTTGCCTAGTTTAAGCTCGGCAACCATTTGGCTAAAATTAAAGTTTAACTGATCAATCTCTTCAATATTACTCTCTTTTAAAGGCAGATTTATTTTATCACTGCCTACAAAAGTAGTTTGCTTTGAGAGTTCTTCAATAGGATTTGTTATCTCAAGAGCAAACAACCTTGATCTCTTTAGGGTATATAACACAAATCCAAGATAAAAAACTATCGCAAATACAATTGCGCTGTACCCAACTAAATTGCCATATGATTTTAGCTTATATATTGAGTAAAAAATATTGTTCTTTTCAATCATAAGCATTAAGCGCCAACCAGTCTCTTCAATAATAGTTTGCATTAATATATACTCTTGAGAATTTATGCTGAGTTCAAAAAAATCGGTTTTATTCTTATAATGTTCTACAAATTTATTGCCAAAAGGTGAATTTTCATTTTTTATTAAATTATATTCCAACGGCTTTTTTATCGTTGTTTTAATATTTTGAATATATGTATGTGTCGTGAGTTCGCTCATATTTAAAATTTTTTCAATTTTTTGAGGCATTGCTAAAATAGCACCCTCTTTATCAAGCATAAAAAGCGAAGAACTCCACGGTAACTTACGCTCTAATAAATTACTTATTAAACTTTTTAACGGTATATCAATCCCTGTTACACCTTCTAAAAAATCTTTGTTATATATAGGTACAACACATGAAATCATCCAACCGTTTCCGGCAGGATCTAAATAAGCATCCGTCCATACGGGTTCCCTTTTAGTGTCATGTTTCTCATCTGCAAGATAGTAAAAGTTGTAATCACTCATTTTTAAAGTCGATCCATATTGATTATACACCTCATCTATATAAGGATAAAGTCTATTCATATTATCCCAGCTGTTAAAATAGGCTGCAACAATATTTTTGTTTGAATCTACTATACTTTTAAAACTTACATCCATAACCTCGCTGCGAAGAGCCTTTTGCATCTCTTTATGAGTAATTTTCGTATCTGAAGAGTAGTAGAGACTTGAACCGTTTTTAGTAGTTTTATAATAGACTCCATTAGGAGCAACTTCAAATTGGGGTTTAGCGTTTGGAAAATAGATTAAATTAGGATTTGAAAAAAAGTATTCATGCTCTTTTTGAAGTATATTACTAAGCCTTGAGACTTCACCTAGCACATTTCCGATATATTTTGATTCCGCTAAAAGAATCTCTTGTCCATGTGTCTTTGCCTCTTTCATTGAAGAATTTTTTATCAAGGTATAAACATATGTATTTACAAAGAAATAGGCACTAAACAATATAACCGCGACTACAAACGTAGGTATTAAGACTGTATTTTTATGATAATTAAAAAGCAGTTGATTCAAGTTTAACTTATTCTGCATATTCACTGCACACCTTTACAAAAGCCTTTTTAATTATTATATTATCATGTATGTAAATATTTATCTTTAAATTCAAATATTAAACAAAAAAAACTAATATTGTCCGCTATTTATCCCTCTTGCACATGTAACGCCGCTGCTAAAAGCCCACTGAAAATTATATCCGCCAAGCTCTCCTGTTACATCTACAATTTCACCTATAAAGTATAAATCTTTTACATCTAAAGACTCTAGCGTATAAGAATTTAGTTCATCCGTTATAACTCCGCCGCGGCAAACTTCAGCCTTGCTAAAACCGAAATTTCCTGCAGGTGCAAATTCATAGTTATGTATCTTCTCTAACTTTTGTTTTATGTCGGCTGTTATTTTTTTACACTCAATATCTTCTACATGTAGAGCCTCAAGCAGAGCTTTTGAGAGCCGTTTTGGCAGAGGAATAACTGAACTTATCAGCTTTTTGCTATCTTTGATAAGTTCCAAAATATTATCATTTGGCAAAAAATCTATCGCTATATTTCCACGCTGCCAATAAAGAGATGCGGATAAAACTGCAGGTCCGCTAATACCTTTATGTGCAAAAAGAAGCTCCTCTTTGAGTGTTTTGTTGCCTACTTTTATATGAACATAACAGCTAAGACCGCTTAACTCTTTCATCCAAAACTGCTCTTTTTGAACGGTTAGTCCGACAAGTGCGGGAGCAAACTCTTTTACTTTTATGCCGAAATCTTTGGCTATTTTAAGCCCTATATCACTTGCACCCAGAGCGCTGTAACTTTTTCCGCCCGTTGCCACTACGACTATTTTAGCTTTGTAGATATCTTTTAAAGTTTTTACTTCAAAAACAGCATCTTTTTTACTTACATGTAAGATATCTCTGTTTAAAAGCAACTCGGCATAATCTGTATCTTTTTTTAAAATATTTATGATTTCATCTGAAGAGGTTTTACAAAAGTAGTAACGGTTTTTACGTAACTCAAGCTCTACGCCGTTTACATGTAGATAATTTAGCAAATCGTCTTTTGAAAAATTATTTAAAGACGCAGATATAAACTCACTATCTCCGTCATAGTTATATTCGCTTACATGTACATTTGTTATGTTGCACTTTCCACCGCCTGAAATCTTTAGTTTTTGCGCAACTTTAGGGTTTACGTCAAGAATTGCAACACTTAATTTTTTATCCAATTTAGCCGCACACACAAGTCCGCTAGCACCAGCTCCGAGTATTAAAACATCATATATCTTCATGATGAAATTATACTTTACGCTCCCTTTAGATATAATACAAAAAATATTTAAAAGTAGCATAAATGGGCAATAAACTTCACATAGTATCTTTAGGATGCACAAAAAACTTAGTTGACACGGAAGTTATGATGGGCAAACTTCAAAATTTTACACTAACTGATGACCAAGAAGAAGCAGACGTTATCATAGTAAATACATGCGGCTTTATAGATGCCGCAAAACAGGAGTCGATAAACACTGTACTTAATCTACATGATGCCAGAAAAGAGGACTCAGTTTTGGTTATGGCAGGGTGTCTTAGCGAAAGATACAAAGAAGAACTAGCCAAAGATATGCCCGAAGTCGATATATTTACCGGTGTAGGCGATTATGATAAAATCGATGAGCTTTTGGTTGAGAAAAAGAGCAGATTTTCAGAAGCCGTTTATCTTATCGACGGAGCTGAGCGCGTAGTTACAGGCTCAACATACCACGCTTATATAAAACTTTCCGAAGGGTGCAACCAGACATGTAGTTTCTGCGCCATCCCATCTTTTAAAGGCAAACTAAACTCAAGAAGCCTAGAGTCTATTGCCAAAGAAGTAGAAGGACTTGTGAAAAAAGGGTATTGGGATTTTTCATTTGTTTCGCAAGACTCAAGCTCGTATTTAAGAGACCAAAACGTAAAAGACGGGCTTAGTCTGCTAATACAGAGAATTGAGCTGATTGAAGGTGTAAAGAGTGCAAGAATACTCTATCTTTATCCATCGACTACGACAATTTCTCTACTTAAAAATATAGCAAAAAGCAAGATATTCCACAACTATTTCGATATGCCGATTCAACATATAAACGACGACATGTTGCGTATAATGAAAAGAGGTTTCGGTAAAAAACAGACTCTTGAACTGCTGGATTTTATGAAGTCCCTTCCAAACTCATTTATCAGAACAAGTTTTATAGTCGGTCATCCGCAAGAGTCACAAGAGATGTTTGACGAGATGTGCGAGTTTGCTTCTAGTTTTGGATTTGACCGTATCAATGTTTTTTCATATTCAGATGAAGAGACGACAAGCGCACATGAGATGAGCGAAAAAATACCCGCTAAAGTTATCAACAAAAGAGCCGAGATTTTAGGAAAAATTGCATCTACATGTACACAAGAATCTCTAAAAAAAGAGATTGGCAAAGAGATTGAAATAGTAATAGACGGCGAGAGCGACGAGCATGAGTATCTTTTAAGTGCAAAAAAACTTATCTGGGCGCCTGAAATTGACGGCGAGATATATGTAAATGACAGAACCGGCGATGAAGAGCTTGAGTTTGGCAAAATATACAAAGCCCAAATTACAGATATTCTCGGCGATATTTTGACGGCAACAGTTGACAATGCTTGAAAACAAAACTCTTCTAAAGTTAAAAGGCAAAAAAAATCTTTTAGCTTTCTCGGGCGGAGCGGATTCTACCGCTTTGTTTTTTCTTCTCTTAAAACACAACATAAAATTTGACATTGCAATAGTTGACTACGGTATTAGAAAACAGAGCAAAGAAGAAGTATCTTATGCAAAAGAGATATCTAGTTCTAATAGCCTTACATGTTATGTTTATAATGCTCCAAAAATTAAGCAAAATTTTGAAGCAAAAGCGAGAGAAATCAGATACGGTTTTTTTGAAGAGTTAATTGAAAAATACAAATATGAAAACCTACTTACAGCTCATCATCTCGGAGACAGATTTGAATGGATGCTTATGCAGTTTTGCAAGGGTGCCGGATGTGCAGAGATAGCAGGTATGCAGATAGAACAACACAGAGGATTTTACACTCTGATACGTCCATTGCTTCATCTTGATAAACAAGAACTATTGGCATATCTTAATGCAGAGAAAAAGTTATATTTTGAAGATGAAAGCAATCTTGATGAAGATATAAAAAGAAACTCCTTTAGACATAACTACTCTCTTCCGCTTTTAGAAAAATATGTAGGCGGAATAAAAAAAAGTTTTGAGTATATCGATGAGGACAAAGCTGTGCTAATAACAGAAATAGAAGTTAAAAGCATAAATGAGTTTGCGTACTTTAAAAGTTCTAAAAATAAAAGAGCGGATATTTTTGCGATAGACAAATATCTAAAATCAAAACTTTACATGTTAAGCGCCTCAGAAAGAGAGCTTTTAAAGAACACGAACACTTTGGTTGTAGGTAGAAAATTTATTGTAAACAAAGACAGAGATTTTATATTTATCGCTCCTTATGAAGCAAAAAATTCAAAAATGTCTCATGAATTCAAAGAGAAATGCAGAGTCTTAAAAATAGAGCCTAAACTACGCCAATATCTGTACAAAGACAATGAAGCTTACATAAAAATACAAAAGCTACTTAGTAGTATTTAAATCTTTATTATTGTTATAAACTCTCATAGTAAAAGATGAGCTAATCATTTCGCCCTCTCTCTTAAAATTTATAGGAAAGTTAACTGATATAATCCAACTGCTTTTGTTTAGAGCATCTAAAAAATCATAAAAACTCTTCGGCGAACTTATCTGAGAAGTGGTATTTACTTCATATACGCTAAAACCCTCTTCGTCCTCAAGCTTTGCTCTTTTAGATATCTTTAAAGAAGTAAAAAAATTTCTGTGCAGTTTTTCAAATCTCTGAGAATTAAACTCGGCATCAAAAGCTCTTATAACATTTATATTATCACTTCTTAGCTTTTGAAGAATCACCTCTTTTTCAATGGAGAAATCACTTAGCTGTCTTAATTCAAGACTCTCTTTATTTAGCTCTGTTCTTTTTAGTCTATACTCTTTGCCTTCGGGAATCAATACCGCGAAAGAAAAAACTAAAACAAATATGAGTAAAAATATACAAAGTATCAATAGATAGATATTTTGTTTAGAGAAATTAATTTTCATCTTTTAACTCCTCCTCATCTATGTAATTTGTAGATACAAATCTAAGCCATCCATTTTCGACAGGATAAAAACTGCTGTAAGTTCTGTGGAAAATTGAACGAAGAGGAGCTTGGAGCATAAAGTTATAAACATCTTTATTTGGTGTTATACCGTATAGAATCAAACCGTCTTCCATAATTTTTGCTTCCGAGAGCGTTACTCTGCTAGGAATTAAATCAAATAGGTTGTTAATGCTGTCTTTTAAAACGCTGTTTTTTGTAAAAATTTTCTCAGACATTAGATTTTGCTTCTCTATCGTTGCAATTTGCTGATTCATTTTCAAAATACTTGAACTAAGCTGCTCTTTTTGTACGCTAATATCGGCTAAGTCCTGTTTAAATCTATAATCACGAAAAATTAAAAAAGAATATGTACTAAAAAGCATAAAAATAGTAACCCCAAAAAAGGTAAAAAGCAGTTGCATGTCTTTGGTAAAAATTGTCTTTGATCTGGGTTTTATATAACTATATTGCATTTACTTCTGCCTTTGCGATGTCGCATAACGCCAGAGCAATATCTATTTTTCTTATATATACGCTTAAAAACATCTCCTCTTCCAAGTAGTTTTTAAGGTCGCTGCTTATACCCACTCCATCTGCAATATAAATGGTTTCCACAAATTTGCTATCATATTTTGAATCTCTGTAAAAAGTATTTAGTGAACTTTGTATTAACGAAAATCTTTGGTAATCCTCATTAAATCCGGAAGATGAGATATCACTATCTTTCTCCTTGTTAATTATCTCTTCAATATCATGCTCTTCAGAAAACTCATCTATCGTATCTCCGCTGTCCAAATCCTCAATATCGCCAAAATCATTAAAATCTATAGAGTTGTCATCATCTATCTCTATCTCTTCTAAATCAATTCCTCCGGTATTATCAAGTCCTAGCAACATCTCATCTTCGTCATCATCCAAAGAAGAGTCTATCATAAGAGCATCTTCCTCATCTTTATGCTGCATATCTAAATATTCTGCGTAGAGAAGTTTTGAGTTGTCAAATACGCTAAACGATATATAGTTCTCTTCAAGCAAAACAAACATTGCTAATGTAGTATTTATTTTATCTTTAAAAAAATTTGCCATTAAAACAAAAGGGGAGAAAATGAAATCTACTCCTGTACTTCTGTATTCGTGCTTTGTAGCTTCTAAATCATACTCCGAAGTATAGTATGCCCAGCTTTTGGAATAACACTTATATTTTATTGATGCAGTATCACAATATTTACTTATTTCACTGTTGCTACATGTAGGAACCGCACCTTGTTGTGAAGATCTATCCAAAACCGAAATATAATAAAATGGGGACTCTTTTGCGTTTAACTTTATAAATTCATACATCTTTGAATTCATAGAGACTGTATCAAAAACTTTATTTGTAATTTTTAGTACCTTATCTTTGGAACAAGCTTCAATATAGACTACTGTTCGTGAATTTCCAACAACAATATTTATAAAAACTTTTGTATATAAAGCTTCTAAAAATCTGCTTATCATATCTTATCCACTCCGCAAAGAGGATGGGCGGTATTATAATTTTGTTGTTTCAATGCACTGCCTAATTTTGTATATATTTGCGTTGTTGCCATAGACGAATGTCCCAATAACTCACTAACATCCGCAATAGGCGCTTTAGCATTTAATAACTGCGACGCGTAAGAGTGACGAAGTTGATGGGGAGTGACTTTTAACCCGACCCTTCTAAAGAGTTTTACGACTATATATCTTAGACTGTTTTCGCTTAATTTTTCGCCATTTTTTTCAAAAAGAAATTTTTTTTGATGTGATATACTCAAATATTCATCGAGCAACTCTTTTGTGTGAATCAACAGCGGAACATCTCTTTGCTTATTTCCTTTTCCGATAACTCTTACCCACTCTTTGGAAATATTGCCTACTTCTAACGACGTTAACTCCGAAATTCTCAATCCAAGAGTATAAAGAAGCGTTACAACAAGTTTCTCAAGAGATTGTGCATGAGAGAGTGCTTTCATTATATGTTCATGTGAAATCGGTTTTGGAAGCGTCTTTGCAACTTTAATACTTTCATCTGCTTTTAGTATGGCAGATACGCCGTTATCGTTTAAATAACTTACAAAAGAACGTATCGCACTAAGCTTTTTACTGATTGTTTTTGAGTTAAGCGAAGATATTTTTATACGATAAGGCATTAGGTTAAAAAGAGTATGCTCATTCTCTTTAACCATCTCTACATATAAGAGTGCTTCTTTTAAAGATTCATCATAACTTTTAATAGTCAAATCAGAGTATCCTCTTATATCCTCAAGATATTTCAAGAACTCCTTTTGCTTAACTTCTATTAACTTTTTCAAGTAACTTCTCAAATTTTTTGTAATACTGCTCTGCCTCTAAAATTAGCTCTTTATCCGTAATTACGCTAGGAGCAAGTTTAACATAAGCACTAAGCATGATATTGCATATCATTTTGATTTTTGCTTTGTCTATATCGGATATACTTACATGTAAAGCAATTTCATCAATACTTTTCATATATATTTTTGCATCTTCTATATAATTAACATATTTAAGTGATGTTTGAGACTGCGTCATTACGGTTGAAGCCATCCGGTTGTATTTATCTATAGCAAATGCATCTTTTGCAAGAGTGTATGCCTCTTTGTAATCTCCCATTTCATAATAATATTTTGCCTTAAGAGACTTTTCATAAGAGGGATTTATTAAAAAATAAATTCCCATTATAAAAAGCATAAATAGAGCTACAAAAGGTATAAGCAACTTAGATTTCATGCTTTTTTAACCCTTCCTTGACAAGATTTTTTGCTTCTATCATATCCATTGAACTAACATCTATAGGCAATGTAGAATAGAAATTTAACGTACCGAAAGGCTTTGGAATGATAAATTTATCCCAACTATTAAACTGCCAAAATTTCGTAGGTTTTATCTCAACTAACACTATTTTAACTTTTGCTTTTTGAGCCATTGCAATTATACCGTCTGCGACTTCATGTCTTGGACCTTTTGGACCATCGGGAGTAATTCCTATATCATAACCCTCTTTTAATGCCTTAATTCCCTGCATTAAAACTCTTGTTGCATTTCTGTTTGTTGAACCGCTTATCGTATCTATACCAAAATAGTTTATCGTTTTTGATATTAACATTCCGTCAAAATGGCTTGATATTAAAGCTTTTACATGTAAAGTTTTTCTATATCTTAAATAAACAAACGGTAACATCAAAAGCTCTCCATGCCAGCATGCAAAGATTGTAGGCTCACTTCCTATATCATCGGGGGAATAAAAGTTTTTTTTATTTGTCAGATAGATAATTCTAATTAGTATTGAGGCTAAAAAGGGGACGATAATTAGTGCTAACGCACGAAGCATCTTTTTAGCCAACTACTTCTCCGGTTAAAATTGTTCTTCCTATCTCGGTTATCTTAACATCTCTAAACTCGCCTAAAAGCTCATCGGAACCTTTAACTTTTATTACTATATTGTTATCGCTTCTACCGCTTACAAAGTAGTCTTTGTTTAAATCCTCAAAATAGACTCTATATGTTTTTCCTAAATGCTCTTTGTTTTTTTCATCTAGTATGTCTGTATGAAGATTTTGAAGCGTAGTAAGTCTAAAAGAAGCTATGTCATCATCTACTACGTTTGTAAAATGTTCAGCTTCAGTTTCGGGTCTTGGGGAGTATTTAAATGAAAATATCTGATCAAACTTTACGCGTCTGACAACATCTAACGTATCTTCAAAATCCTCATCGCTCTCACCCGGAAATGCAACTATAATATCCGTAGAAATACTGACATCGGGACAAACGCTTCTTAGTTTTTCTACTCTGTCTAAAAACCACTCTTTTGAGTATCCGCGTTTCATATCTTTTAAAACTTTTGTAGAACCGCTTTGAAGAGGCATATGCATAGATTTGCAGATTTTAGGATTTGAGGCAAACTCTTCGATAAACTCATCATCCATATGAAAAGGGTGCGGAGATGTAAAACGGATTCTCTCTAAGCCTTCGATAGCGCTAAGTCTGCGAAGAAGCTCTGCAAAGTTTACCTTCTCGTGTTCTCCCGAAAAACGACGCCCGTAATTATTTACGTTTTGTCCTAGCAGAAAAACCTCTTTCGCACCGCCATTTACCGCTCTTGAAACTTCTCTGATAATAAGCGAATCAGGAATCGATATCTCATCTCCGCGAGTTTTAGGAACAATACAGTACGTACATGATTTATCGCACCCTATAGATACGTTGATATAAGCTTTATACGGCGATGTTCTAAAATCATTAAACGCAAATTCACTCTCGTCATAATTTATATCTACCTCTACCGCTTTATCTTTATGCAAAACCTCAGTTATCCTAGAGACGTTTCTAGCCCCTAGAACAAAACTGACATAAGGAGCACGCTTAATTATCTCGTCTCCTAAATGAGAAGCTGTACATCCGCACACGCCTATCTTTGCACCCTCTTTTTTTTTCTTGTTAAAAACACCGAGTTCTGAAAAAAGTTTGGCTACTGGTTTTTCTCTGACCGAACATGTATTTATCAAAATAAGGTCGGCACTATTTAAATCATCCGTAGTGACATACCCCTCTTTTTCACTCAGCTGCGCAATTATATGCTCACTGTCGCGAGAGTTCATAGCACAGCCTAATGTTTCAATAAACAGTTTTTTTGTCATTTTTGAAATCTCAGTTTATAATATGAACTTGATACATGTACTCGCTGTCTGAGAGACCGTATTTAACTTCGCTCATATAAAAACTTTTACCTTTTGCTTCAAAATAGTCTTGAAGCTCAAGCAAATCTTTATGTGAGTTTTCTCTATCAAAATAAAATATCACACTCTCCTCTTTCTCAAGAGTTGCTTCTATTTTTGCCAATTCTACTTTTTTTGGCTTTGCATTAATATCTGTTCTTGCAAACTTTAAATCCATAATTTATCCTTAGTTTTGAGTGCTGTAATTTTATTGCATTATAGTAAAACTCTACTAAAAATCGTATTAAAGATGATTTTATACATTTTTGGTATAATGTCAAAACTTCATAAGAAATCCACAATATATTTTAACACTGTTTTTTATGAGACCATCTTTTACTAGGATATAATAATGGAAAAAATTTTAGATATAGTCGAAGCGATTGCTCACGAAAAAGGTCTTAAACCAGAAAAGGTAACAGAAGCTTTAAAAACTGCATTTGTTCAAACTGCAAAAAGAGTAATTAACTCAAAATTTGCTTTTGAAGCGCTTATAAACAACCAAACAAAAACTATTGATGTGATTCAAATAATCACAGTTGTATCAGATAATGATGAAAAACTCAATGATGAGAACATAGCTCCTGCATATATCTCTATATCTGAAGCTAGAGAGTATGACGACCAAGTAGAACTTGACGACCAACTTCAAATTCCGCACGATTTGGAAGAGTACGGTAGAACTGCTGCTTCAACACTTCACCGAGAGATAGAGTATCATGTCCAAAGATTGGTTGAAGATGAAATTTTTAATAAATATAAATCCAAAATCGGCACATTAATTACGGGTAGAGTTACAAGAGTTGATCAACAAAACTCTACTTATATAGAAGTTGACGAAGTTCGTGCAGTATTACCTATGAAAAGCCGTATTAAAGGGGAGCATTTTAAGGTCGGAGATCACTTAAAAGCAGTTGTTAGACGTGTAAATCTTGATAAAGAAAACGGTATTCAAATTGAACTATCACGTACCTCTCCGAAATTTTTAGAAGAGCTATTAGCACTTGAAGTCCCTGAAATTTCAGACGGAACGGTAATTATAGAAAAAAGTGCGCGTATTCCGGGAGAGAGAGCTAAAATAGCACTAATTAGCACTCATCCGCAGGTTGACGCAGTAGGTGCTACGGTAGGTGTAAAAGGCGTTCGTATCAATGCAGTAAGCCAAGAGTTAATAGGAGAAAATATAGATTGTATTGAATATACGTCTATACCTGAACTTTTTATCTCTAGAATCATGAGTCCTGCTATAATATCTAACGTTGAAATTATAAAAAATGATAGAGGCGAAGCCGAAAAAGCTATTATTACTCTTCCATCAGATCAAAAATCAAAAGCTATCGGTAAAAACGGTATAAATATTCGTCTTGCTTCAATGCTTAGCGGATTAAATATAGAACTTGTTGAAAATGACGGTAAAACCGGCAAAAAAACAGAACTTGAACAAGAACAAAAAGATGGTGTTGACGCACTAAAAGCACTCTTTAACTAATAAAATTTTCCTTTAACTTCTTTTCATATACGGATTTAATTTCAGTAGAGTTAAATCCGCTATTATATTTCCTAGCAACGTTAAAAACGCTGTTATCATAAGCGTACCCATGATAATAGGATAATCACGACTAAGTGCACTCATAAAAAAGAGCTGTCCCATTCCATCTATGCCGAAAATTGACTCTAAAATAACACTTCCTCCGATTAATCCGGGCAAAGAGAGACCTAAAAGAGTTACGATAGGCGGAAAAAGATTCGGAAGTATGTAATACCTAAGCAATATCTTTTTATCTAATCCCCGTGAGAGTGCAAAGTAGTAGTAATCACTCTTTAGTATCTCAATCGTTAATGAACGAATATAAATAACCATACTTCCCAAACCTACAAATATCATAACCCCGATAGGCAAAACTAAGTGCCATGCCATATCAAGATAGTAAGAAAAACCGATTTTTGGCTCTATGGAGTGCAATCCGGCTATTGGAAATATATTTAATATTAAAGAGAAAAATATTATAAAAAGCAATGCCAGATAAAACGACGGCATAGAGAATGAAATTAAGGATATTTGACGAATAAAATGGTCTGTTTTTTTCTCATAATTAAGTGCGGCTTTTATTCCTAAATACAACGATATCACAAATACCGCTATAAGAGCCGTAATATTCATACTCAAAGTTACAGGAAGACGTTTTAATATCTCTACACTGACATCCTGCCCCGAAACAAATGAGATACCGAAATTTAGAGAAAAAATATTTATAATCCAATCCATATATTGAGTAAACAAAGGTTTATCCAGCCCATAAACAGCTTTTAGAACAGCTAGTGCTTCTTGTGTCATATTTGGATTTAATTCACCTGCCGAAAAAAAGCTATTTGGTGCTGCATGAATTGCCAAAAAAGAGATTATGGAGATTAAGAACAACATAAACAAAATATATAAGAGTTTTTTTAGTAATTCTATCATGAAGAGATTATAGCAAAAAAGTTCGCTACAAAACTCATCTTCCCAAAAAACAGGAAAGGGAAAATGAGTTTTTTAATTTAAAAAAATCTATGGACTAGAAACTTGTGCTTATTGTAGCTATTAAGTTGTCTTGATTTGAACCGCTATCCATATCAATGCCTGTATAAGAGACACCTACTTCGAATTTACCTAACGCTTTAGTAAGTCCAACATTGTAATAGTTTCCTACTTTGTCATAATCGCCGTAAAGAGCACTGAATGTTAACTCCATAGGTAGTGGTGCAGATAGAGTCACTTCCCATGCATCCGTTGGATCAAAATCATCTGTTTTTATACCGCTATAGTATTTTGCACCTATGCTCACAACTTCAAAATCTTTAATTAACCCAAAATATGCCTCTGCAAAATTAAGTGCTTTAGATTGATTTGGATATGAGTACTGAATTGCACCTACATCATAGCCGATTCCGTATAACTCACCTGCATAACCGCCGAATATATCTAGTTCCATAGAAGCCGTATTTCCGGCACCAAACTCTACATTTGAACCCCATACACCTGCATATAAACCTTTATAGCCTAAGTCGATTCCACCTTGAACTGCAGGAGAGTTATCGCTTTGTGTCATACCTCTCCATACATAATTACTTGTAAGAGCCATATTTGCACTAATACTTACATCAGATGTCTCTTCTGCACCAAATAAAACACTTACTGCTAAAGCTGCCGCCAAACTAATTTTAATCAATTTCATTTTATATCCTTTTTGCTGATAGGAAAATTTTACCATACCAAATTTAGAAGTTATACAATAAATTGACTAAATTTTAATCAATTTTAAGATTACTTAGAAGCATCCCAAGAAAGAACTGTTTTTCCTTCCTCTGTCACCTCTGCAGCTGCCATTCCCATAATATTATATCCTGCATCCACATAATGAATTTCTCCGGTTACGCCTGATGCCAAATCACTTAAAAGGTACATAGCAGAATTACCGACTTGCTCTATAGTTACGTTTTTCTTCAAAGGCGCATTAATCTCATTCCAGTTTAGTATCTGTTTAAAGTCGCCTATTCCAGCCGCTGCAAGAGTTCTAATAGGACCTGCTGAGATTGCATTAACACGTTGACCTTTTTTTCCGAGTTCGACCGCCATATATCTAACAGTTGACTCTAGTGCTGCTTTTGCAACACCCATAACATTATAATTAACTATATATTTAGGTCCTCCTAAATATGAGAGAGTAATAATTGAAGCATCATCTGATAAAACAGGCTCCAAACGATTTGTCAAATCAATTAGAGAATATACAGAAATATCCATAGCAATCTGAAATGCATTTTTTGTAGTCTTCATGAATGGCTCACTTAATGCTTCTTTTGGAGCAAATGCTACTGAGTGAACTAAAAAATCAATCTTGCCGAAATCTTTTTCTATAAGTGAAGCAATGTTTGACATGTGCTCTTCGTTAGATACATCAAGTTCATATACTTTATCGCTACCTAGTTCAGCGGCAATTGGCTCAACCCTCTTTTTAAGTGCATCGTTTAAATAAGTAAACGCCATCTCAGCGCCTTGATCTGCACAAGATTTTGCTATACCGTATGCAATCGATTTATTATTTGCCAATCCTACTATTAAGCCTTTTTTGCCCTTCATTAACATATGTTTTTCTCCTACAATTTTTAATTTATTTATCTATATTTTGTGCATATTCACACATTGTACAAAAGTGTTCAGCATAAAGTGCCGCACTACCGACTAATACACCATCAACGCCATCTAGTGCTAAAACTTCTTCGGCATTTGTAACTTTGACGCTTCCTCCGTAGAGAAGCGGTGCGCTTGAAATCTTTTTTAACTCTTTGTGTATAGCTACAATATCTTCAAGAGTTGGAGTTAGTCCTGTTCCGATTGCCCAAACCGGTTCATAAGCTATAACTAAATTTTCATATGAAGTATCAATACCCTCATATTGATTTGAGATATACTCCATCATCTTATCAAATCCTGCTTCTCTGACTTCTAAAGGCTCTCCAACGCAATAAAGTATTTTAAAACCAAGCTCTTTATAGAAATTAAATTTTTCAATTAGCTCTTCTTGCGTTTCGCCTATTACATGACGTCTTTCACTATGTCCGATTAAAATAGTTTTTATACCAAACTCTTCTAACTGTTCATACCCTATTTCACCCGTAAATGCACCGTTAATCGCGGGGTATGCATTTTGAGTACCTACGGTTAAGGCTCCTACATGTAAATTTAAACTAGAAATTGCAGGAAAAACCAAAACTTCTTGCGAGATGTTATTTTTAGCCAAAAAACTCTCTACCTCTTTTATATACTTAGAAGTTTTTTCTCGAGTAAGATTTGTTTTTAAGTTTGCTGCAATTATCATTATTTTAATCCTCTTTAATTATTAAAGATGCCACTCCGGGTAAAATTTTACCCTCCAAAAGTTCCAGTGAAGCACCGCCTCCCGTTGAGATAAACGTCATCTCATCATCAACGCCTATTCTTTGAACAAGATCAGCAGTATCGCCACCACCTACAATAGTAGTAGCATAACTATCAGCCACAAAATGAGCAATCTTATTTGAACCGCGCGCAAACTTATCCATCTCATAAACACCCATTGGTCCATTCCAAAGCACAGTTTGGACATCACTTAAAACCTCTCTGTAAAGTCTTACGGTTGCAGGCCCGATATCAAGTCCCATCCATCCTGATGGAATCTCCTGAGCGGAGACAAGTCTGCTGATTGAATCTTCTGAAAACTTCTCAGCCGCTACAAGATCAACAGGCAGATAGAATTTAACACCTAATCTTTTTGCCTCATCCATAATACGTCCTGCCTCCTCTAGCAAATCATCTTCAACAAGGGAAGCACCGATGTCGTATCCGAGCTTTTTCAAAAATGTAAATGCCATTCCGCCGCCAATCAAAACTTTGTCAACGCGAGGAAGCAGATTTATAAGCGCTTCTAGTTTTCCTGAAACTTTACTTCCGCCTATAATAGCAGCGAAAGGTCGCACAGGTTTTTGTATGATTTTTCCTAAAAACTCTATCTCTTTTTGTAGTAAAAAGCCTGCAGCTTTATGTTTATCGTCAAAAAAATGAGTGATTCCTTCAACAGAAGAGTGAGCGCGATGACTTACGCCAAATGCATCATTTACATAAAAATCTGCCATCGAAGCTAATTTTTGAGACAACTCTTTATCATTTTTAGTCTCTCCATCTTCATAGCGAAGATTTTCTAGCATTAACACTTCACCATCTTTAAGTGCAGCAGCTTTTGAGAGGGCATCTTCGCCTATAACATCCTTTGCAATTATTACTTCTCTTTTTAGAAGATGTTGTATTCTTCTAGCTATTGGAATTAAAGAGTATTTTGCTACAACTTGACCCTCTGGGCGACCTAAATGTGATGCCAAAACAACTGCACAGTTTTGATCAAGGCAGTAGTTAATTGTTGAGAGAGCTGAACGAATACGTCTATCATCAGATATATTTCCAAACTCATCCATCGGTACATTAAAATCACATCTAATAAAAACTTTTTTACTTGCTAATTTTAAATTTTTTATATTTAATAATTCCAATTTTTGTCCTATTTACTAATATGAAGAGCCATATCTATAAGTCTTGAAGAGTAACCCCACTCATTATCATACCAAGCCATTATCTTAACCATATCTCCATCAATTACCTGCGTTAAATCTTCGGCAACAATCGAGCTGTATGTACTACCCACAAAATCTTGAGAGACTCTCATCTCTTTATCCATTAAAAGAAGCCCTTTTAAGCTTGTATCTGCCATTTCGTTAAACACACGCGTTACTTCATCTTTTGTAGTTTTCTTTTTAACAACTACATTCAAATCAACCATAGAAACATCCGGTGTCGGAACACGAACACTTTGCCCGTGAAGCTTTCCGACAAGTTGAGGAAGAACAAGACCGATAGCCTTTGCCGCTCCTGTTGTTGTAGGTATCATATTGATTGCACCTGCACGAGCGCGACGTTTATCTTTTGAGTGCTTTACATCTAAGATATTTTGGTCATTCGTGTATGAGTGAATAGTCGTCATAAGTCCTTTTTCAATTCCAAAGGCATCATCAAGCACTTTTGCCACTGGTCCAAGGCAGTTTGTAGTACATGAAGCATTTGAGACGATTTTTTGTCCCTCGTACAGATGCTCATTTACGCCCATAACGAACGTTGCGGTATCTTTATCTTTTGAAGGAGCCGAAAATAGAACTTTTTCTACACCGTTGTCTATATGTATCTGAGCAGATTCTTGAGTCAAAAACACTCCCGTACACTCTAAAACCATATCTGCACCGCAATCGGCAAACTTTAAATTTTTAGGGTCTCTATCGCTAAAAACTCTGATTTTTTTACCGTCAATACTGATATTTTCATCATCTAGTTGAACTACATCACTGTTAAATGTCCCGTGAACAGAATCATTTTTAAGAAGATACAGCATCATATCCATGCTTGCCATGTCATTTATAGCTACAATTTCTACGTCATTTCTACTTGCAGCTATACGAGCTACACAGCGACCGATTCTACCAAATCCGTTAATTGCTATTTTTAATGCCATTATATTTCCTAATTAAAATAAAAATTGGGCAATTTTACCTAAACTTAGTTATAATTCGCTTTAAATATGGATACAATCGCACTTTTTGGCGGCTCGTTTGACCCGCCGCACATCGGTCATGAGGCTATAGTTGGGGCTTTGAGAAAATTCAAAGATATTGACAAAATAATAGTAATGCCGACATTTCTAAATCCGTTCAAGTCTAATTTTTATGCTCCTTCATCTCTTAGGATGAAATGGTTAAAAGAGATTTTTAGCGAATATAATAATGTTGAAGTATCAAACTATGAAGCCCTTCAAGAGAAGCAGGTTGCGACAATAGAAACAGTTAAACACCTTTTAAAAAGTTATAAAAAAATATATCTGGTAATCGGTGCCGACAATCTTGCGTCGCTCCACATGTGGAATAGGTATGAAGAACTTAAAGAGTTAGTAACTTTTATTATAGCACCAAGAGATGCTATTGAGATTCCAAAAGGGTTTTTAAGATTAAATGTAGATGAGAATATTTCATCAACAAATCTTAGAGAAAAAGTAGAGATATCGAAATTACCGAAAAAATGCGCAAAAGAGATATATAATTTTTACAAGGAAAACCATTGCAAAACACAATAGAGAAAATAACACAAGTTTTAGATAAAAATAAAGCAGAAAATATAGAGGTTTTTGACCTTAGAGAAAAAAACTACTTTGTAGATTACGCTATTATTGCGTCATCTCTGGGTTCAAGACATACGGCAGCTCTGCTTGATCATCTAAAAAAAGAGCTAAAGCCGGCGGAGAAATTCAACAATATTGATGAGAGTCCGGAGTGGATTGTTGTTGACCTAGGCGATATTCTTATTCATATTATGACACCTGAATATAGAGTTAAGTATGATATGGAGAGTTTTTTAAGTTCTTTGGCGGACGGTAAAGAGGGTTCGATTCTATAAATAAAAAATATTTTATTTTTTTACCTCTTGCTTATTTAAAAGAAGTTCATCGTTGCTTTTTTGTAAGATATCTCTATAATCATATATAGAGTCCACATATTTTACAGGCTCGCTGCCCCTTGCATAGCCATGTTTTAATGTTTTGTAATATTTTTTCTGTTCAAGCAAAGGCAGAGCTTTTTTCAAATCATTCCAAACATTTTTATTTAGACCCATATTCTGGGTCAATATCTGTGCATCAAAAATATGTCCCATCCCGATATTGTACGCCGCTAAAGCGAATTTTAGACGATCTTCTCCTTCAACCTCAGGTGAAACAAGTTTTATCATCTCATTGAGATGTTTAGCTCCGCCCTCTATACTCTGTTTTGGGTCAAGTAAATCTTTTACTCCAATATGAGCCGCGGTTGTTTGAGTTAGCATCATAAGTCCTCTTACTCCCGTATAACTTTTTGCTTTTGGATTCCAGTGTGACTCTTGATATGATTGAGCGGCTAAAATAGACCAAGAGATATTATATTTATCTCCGTATTCTTGAAAATAATTTTTATACTCCGGAAGTCTTGTTTTTATTCTTTCATAAAACATTTTAGTGTCGTAATAATCAAAAAAGAATGCAAAGCTGTAGTAATGGTCTTTTAGTCGTGCCATCTCACCGCTTTGATTAAACCCATTAAGCCATGAGTACATGTCGGCTTCAAGCTCTTTTGAATTCGGTGCTAAAACCCATGCTAACTGCTCTCTATTGCTTATTGAAAAGGCAAGAGCTATTTTTGGAAAATAGCGTTGATTTAGTGCGTATATATTTGAATCTGCTATCGTGCAATCTATCTCATTTGAAGCAACTTTTGCCAAAAGCTCTTCTGTTGAGTATTCGGAAGTATATGTTGCATTGATGTCAAAACCGTCAGATTTGAGTAATTCTATAGTTTCATTATAACTTGTCTCTTCCCCTACAACAATTTTCAGTCCTGCCAAATCTTCTATATTTCTTGGAAAAACACCGTTCCATAACATTCCTCTATAGCAAACAACCTGTTCTTGAACCTCAAAATATGATGGTCCAAAATTAAAATTTTTTTCTCGTAAAGGTGTTTTTGCTAAAGATGCGGAAGTTATATGAATATCGGGATTTTTACTTAACTCTATCGCCTCTTTAGTAGTATTTGCACTTGTTATATTTAAGTCAACGCCCAAGTATTTTGCATAAGCTTTAAGAAGATCGTACTCAAAACCTTTTGGTTCATCCGAGCCTATATAATAAGTAGAAGGGGAGTTTAATAATACTACATTTAGATATTTATTTGCCTTTATATTATCTAGTATAGACGGCGCTTTTATTTTGTGAATAGGAGTATATGCAGTATGGCTAAGCCATCCGAAAGTAAAAAAAGATATAGCAAAAAATAGAAATACCGTGATTCTAAAATATCTATCCATGTTCATTAGTTTACAATTAAAAACTTATGCGAATATAAAACGATTTATACCGTTTTCATATTCATGTGCTAAAACTTGATTATGCACTTTTAAAATGGAATCCACAAGATATAAACCAAGTCCAAAACTATTTTTTGAAGGATTGTCTTTTGTAAAGGGTTCTATATAGTACTGAAGAGGATGAGCAATGCACTCTCCTTTGCTTTCAAAAGATAGCTCAGAATTTTTTATCAAAATTTTTACATGTGAATCGGTTGAATACTTTATACCGTTGTCTATCATATTTTTAATTGCCGTAGTATAAAGTCTATAATTTGCATTTATTTTATATCCGGCATCTACATAAACCGTTATAGAAGTTCTCTCTATCATCGCCATATCTATAGCACCGTCAATAATATCTACCAAACGATACTCTTTAAAATCCGTCTTGTCTCCAAGACTTGTAACCTCTTCTATGAGAGCAAATTCATTTACCAATGATTCAAGGCGACCAAAAATCGAGCTGAATCTGTCTCTTTGTTTTTTAGATTCAAGCATTTGAGTTGCAATTGTCCCTTTTGCTATTGGAGTTTTTAACTCATGCATAATATTTCTTAAAAAAAGAGTTCGCGATTCTAAAATTACGTTAATCTTTTCTCTTGTAGCTTCAAGCTCATTTGAAATTAATGCTATCTCATCACACCCTTTTGCTTTAAAGGATATATTCATATTCCCATCACCGTAAAGTGCAATCTTTTTTCTAAGCCTAATTAGAGGTCTTAGTTTTCGTAAAATTAAAATAAAAGAAAAAGAGATTATAAAAATAATTGCTAAGTAGGAGTAAGCAACACTCCAATATCTGTATGGTTTTAGCTCTTCATCAAGAATCAGTACCGAAGACGCCGGGGCTTCTATATAAAAATATATTTTTTTATTAAATTGAAGCATATTCGCAGTTAAATCAGTTACGACTTTTTTAGTATATAAACCCTCCCTTGATAACATTACGGAAGCATCAACACTTTGAAAATCTTTTTTCTTTAAAACCTTTGCGTTTTTAAGAATGATATCTATCACTTTTTGATCTTTTTCAAGTACAAAATTATATACCGCCAAATTTGCTTCAAGCATAATTTGGGGATTTTGTTTTTGTTGATGCTGACGGTATATTTGGGTTATAATCGCATGTTTTGCAAATATATGGCTTATGTAGTGCTGTTTGTTTTGTTTAAAAAACTCCCAAAATACTACGCTTACACTCACTAACGTAACAATTAGAGCAAATAAAACAGTAATTAAAACAGCATGTTTTTTCATTTAAGAAGTTTGTACCCGACACCTCTAACTGACTCTATAAGAGATTTATCTCCAAGTTTGTTTCTTATTCGCCCAACCATTACATCAATACTTTTATTTGATGAATCCTCATTTATCGCATTGACATTGTGAATTAAATCTTCTCTTGAAACAACCAGACCCTGTTTTGCAATCATATATGACAAAATTCCAAATTCGGCATTAGTAAGGTCGATATTTCTGCCCTTATAAGTTATCATCATAGAAGAAATATCGCATTTAAAATCGCTTTTTGATTCCTCTTTTTGTTGCGATTTTGCCTCATAGCGTCTTAACACCGAGTGGATTCTAGCTTCAAGCTCTCTAGGGTCGTAAGGTTTTGGGATATAATCATCAGCGCCAAGTTCAAGTGCTTTTACTTTATCCGTGACATCGCTTCTAGCAGATGAGATAATAATAGGAATATCCTGTCTCTCGCGGATAGCTTCACAAACTTCCAAACCATCCATACCCGGAAGAGTCAAATCCAAAATAACCAAATCAAACGGTTCCAACTTCAATATACTTACGGCCTTAAAAGGGTCATCTTCTGTGACGACCTCAAACCCAAACTGCCCAAGATATTCCGTTAATATCTCTGCTAGTTCCAAGTCATCTTCAATCATTAATATTTTTTTCATAAATGCATCTTAACAGATATCAACTAATAAGTAGTTAACGACAAAGAAATTATGATTTTCATTATTTCATTGACTTTTTTAAATCTTCAATAAACTCTGTAATATCATCATGCAGTGCTTGCAAATCCTCTTCATGTTCAACCTCATCAGCCAAAATTTGAGATACTATATCATAAGTAACGATATCTTTATCTCTTGTCATATCGACAAGATGAGAGTAGATAGATATAGCACACTGCTCACCTTTTATAGAGTCTTGAAGAATTTTTACAACGTCAAACTCTTTTGGCTCTTCATATCCGCAACTAGTATTTGTAAACCAATCTTTTGGATTAAGTAACGGCGTACCTCCAAGCTGTATTATTCTGTCTGCAACCAAAGTTGCATGTCTAAGCTCATCTGCCGCATGTTGCGTAAGTTCGACAATTGCCGCATCTTTCATTATTCCTTTTACGACTTTTGCTTCAATAAAATATTGGTAATATGCAAGCCACTCATCTGCATAAGCCTTATTTAGAGCAGTTATTATGTCACTTATCTCCAAACCTTTAATAATTGAATTCCCGTACTTAGCCATCTTAAATCCTTTAAAAAAATATTACGCTTAAGAGAGTATAGTAGTCTGCATCTTAAAATAAAATAATTATCAACTAATTATTTTTTTCTTAAATAAAAGAGAAACTTCTCCTTATATAAGAAGTTTTGTAAAGTTATAAGCTATAAATGCCAATGAATATGCCGCTATAGAAGTAAATATCAAGAGATAAAAAAAGTATTTTATACCGCCTGCCTCACGCGTAAAGACAACTGAAGCTGCTAAACAAGGAAGATATATCATAACAACTACTATAAAAGCAACGGCAGAAGCAAACGAAATATTTTTTGATATTATCTCTTTTAACGAGCTGTTTTGCTCATCAACCTCATTACCTAAAGAGTATAAAACACCAAGTGTTGAAACAACGACTTCTTTTGCCGCAAGTCCTGTTTGAAGGGCTACGCTCATTTTCCAGTCAAACCCAAGCGGCGCAAACAGAGGCTCCGTAAATTTACCTATTTGACCTAAATAACTCTGTTCTAAATTAGCCTCTAAAAACTTATTCTGCAACTCCTGTTTATTCTCTTTGCTCTGTGCATTTTCTATTTTTACGTCATACTGCTCTTTTAGCTCTAAGTTATGCGGATAGTTACTCGCAAACCATACAAGCATAGAAGCCGTGGCAATAAAAGTACCTGCTTTTTTCAGATACATTAATGTTTTTGTAACAACCGTATGCCAAATAAGTTTTAAAGACGGAAGTCTATATTTTGGCATCTCCATAACAAAAGGCTCGTCTATGCCCTTAAATGCAGTCAGTTTTAGTATCTTTGCCGCAATAAGTCCCAACATCGCTCCCATTATATAGATAGCAAAAAGAACATTTCCCGCCATTGATTCGGAAAAAAATGCTCCTGCAAAAAGCACGTAAACGGGAAGTCTTGCTCCGCAGCTCATAAAACCGATTATAAAAAGAGTAAGTAGTCTGTCACGGTCGTTTTTTAAGATTCGAGCCGACATGTAAGCTGGAATAGAACATCCAAATCCAGTCACAAGCGGTATGAACGATTGCCCGTGAAGACCAAATTTATGAAAAAATCCATCAAGTAAAAATGCAACTCTTGACATGTAGCCGGTACTCTCTAAAAGTGCAATTCCGATAAAGAGAATTACAATATTTGGAACAAACAATACAACCGCTCCCACACCTGAAATGATTCCATCAACAACAAGAGAACGAACATCGTCATTTGATATTGTCGCACCTATCGTATCTCCAAGCCAACCAAAAAATGCATCAATCCAATCCATAGGAATTGAGCCTATCTCAAAAGTAAGTTGAAAAAGAGCCCACATCAAAAAAAGAAATATCGGAATACCCAATGTTTGGTGTATAAGTATAGAATCTATTTTATCGGTAATTGTTTTTTTCTCATCCTCTTTCTCCTGCTTTAATACCTCTGCCGCTACTCCTCTGTTAAACGAAGCATACTCAGAAGCAAAAGCCTCTTTTATATCATTGCTGTCATGGTGAAGTTCTATATGCTTTGACGCTTCTATGAGAATCGGCTGTAACTCTGTCCAAATAGGGTCGTCATGGAGCTTTGCATAAGTTTTCCTATTGTTTTTAAGAAGATTTATCGCTATATTTCTATATGAGTTTTCATCTTCATATTTATGTTTTGCCAGATAATCTGCTATTATTAAAATCTCCTCTTCAACTGCCTCGCTAAAAATAAGCTTATACTCCATAGCCTCATTTTCATATTCTTGTATCATAGCCTCTATAAGCTCAGCTATGCCCTCTTTTGTAGCGGCAGAGACTTTAACACAAGCAAATCCCAAAAGTTCCGACATGTACTTATTGTCTATTTCGATACCCTCTTTTTTTGCCTCATCGCTCATATTTAGTGCAACCATCATTTTTTTGCCGACACTCATAAGCTCAGAGGTTAGCTGAAGGTTTTTTTGAAGATTTGTGGAGTCAACAACATTTATAATCAAATCATAATAACCGCTTGATAGATACTCACTTGTTACTCTCTCTTCTATCGTATAGTCGTTTAGCGCATAAGTTCCGGGCAAATCGACTACCGTAAAGTGATAATCTTTATAGTCAAAAAGTACTTCGCTCTTCTCGACTGTTACTCCCGTAAAATTTCCTACATGTAGATGTGCATTTGATATAGAGTTGATAAGCATACTTTTGCCTACGTTTGGCTGACCGACAAGTGCTACTTTAATATGTTTTGCGGTTATCGGACAGGTTTTTGTATTTTTAATCATACTTTTTCTACCTCTACGAGTTCCGCTTCTTTAGCACGCAGTGCGATTCTCATTTTGCCCACTTTAATCTCTATTGTACTTTTAGCGGGAGCATGTTCTAAAACTTCTACTACCGTATCTTTCATAATTCCAAAAGATATAAGTCTCTGTTTTAGTTCAGAATCGGCATTTAACTTGACAACTTTTACAATACAAGCTTTTTTACATTCGCTTAATTTTTTAATAGACATAATTAACTTTCTATTTTTTTGTGCAATTATAACTAACGGCAAGTTAAATACAAATCTCTCTCGCCGACAAACCTTCCGCCAAAGACTTTATAGTCGCTTTTTTGAGGTTTCGTCGCGGTTATAATACAACTCTTAGTGTTTTGCATGTAATAGTCCGAGCTGTTTGTGTAGTAGTTGTCAAAAACTCTAAAACCAGACTCTCGCAGTATTTCTACTGATCTGTTGCTAAAGATAACTTCGTCACTATCTTTTACATGTACTATTATCTGATCCATCGGAGAGAGTTTCGCATCATATTTAAATACGAAAAAGAGATTGAACCCCAAGATAAGAAGCAAGAGTATCTTTTGTTTTTGCAAAATATCTGCTAAAAACAGATATCCTATAAAAACCAAAGGAACAAGATGTCTTAAATTGTCGGGATTTTGGGCTATTAGCATCCATAAAAGGTATGAAAAAAACAACATGTAAAGAGGCAGAAAGTTCTTGTTATATCTAAACAATATAAATAATAAAAAGATAAAAGGCAGGTTGGGAGTTGCAAATATTTGATTAAACCAGTTACTATCGCTGTTTTGTCCTACTCCCCATACGTTAAAGTGTCCACTTAAGAACCTTTTTGCTTCATAAAAGTATAAAAAGCCGTCCATTGCAAGAAGGTAAAGTAAAAAAAGAGCCGTTACTAAAACAAAAAAAAGCATAACCTCTTTGAACGACTCTTTTTTAAATACCCTTAGATACAAGATTAAAACTAAAAACAAAACCAAATACGAAGGTCTTGCAAACAGCGACACGCTAAGTATAAAACCGGTTAGTTTGTACCTTTTTATCTCCAACATGTAAAGAGATAAAAAGAAGAAAAAAAGCCCTACGCTCTCGCTTAACATACTTAAAGATATATTTATCAGATAAGGCGAACTGATAATCAGTAAAAAAGTTATAAAAGCCGTTTTTTCATTACTAAGCTCTCTGATATATAAAAATATTATCATAGGCAAAAAAGAGCCGCAAAGAGAGGTTAAAACAAAAAGAGAGTATTTGCTGTCTTCTACAAAAAAGTTTATACCCTTAGCCAAGATGATAAGAGTCGGGTATCCTGGAAAATGTGGGGAAAAATCTATAACACTAAAATCTAAAATTCCCCTTGATAAAAAAAGAGAGTCGTCATTATAAAAAGACGGCTCGTAAGAAAATATATATGCTACATGTAAAACGCTCAGTACGAGTACAGATATCCTATAAAGATATAAGTGACTGAACGATATCGACGATGATTTTTTGATATTTTGCATACGCTTCTTTATCCGCACTCTTGCTTCCAACACCGAAAAGTCCCGGGTTGCCTATAGCTTCATTGCAGCTTTTGATGGAATTTTTCAATTTTTCATCGACGCTTTTATCCAGTGAAATAGAGAGCAGTTTGTAAAATTTGTTCGCTTTTGCAAGCATCACTTTTGCTACATTATAATTGTCGATGTTTTTAAATCCGCCCTCTATTCGTCTTTGAATTTCGGCAGCCAAAGAGAGTTCGAGATATTTTACGCTCTTGGCTTTGTCTTTTTGTTCTATAGAGTTTTTCAGACCGTCATATAGACCCTTTACAAAATCATCGTTTAGATATCGGTAGTTTTGTTCGTACTCCGCAAATATCTTCTTTGCATCCGAAAAATCGTCTCTATTTATCGCTCCGACAATCCTCTCTTTTGCATCGATTGTCGGCTCTTTTCCGGCTGCCGCATACGAATATGCGCTAAGTTCAAATACTCCTAAAAAGACAAAAAACATATTTAAAAACACTACATGTATAAACTTCATATCAATCCTTTGTTAAATTTAAGCTACGCTTTTGGTTTCAATAACCTCTTTTTCGTTTCTGTGATTAAAGATTTTATCTTTTGTAATCTCACTATCGCCCAAAATCATCTTTGCCGCCATAAGTCCCGTCTCCATTGCCGTATCTAAGAAAATATATCTAAAAGTTCCCTGTCTTCCTGCGATTACTAGGTTTTCAAATCTATTTAGATGAGATATAGCTCTATCCCTGTTGTCTTTATATTTTATATCCATCAAGGTATAAGCATGTTCTGTCTCAAACACAAACGAGTCCGCTATTTTATCTTCAATATCAAAATTAAGCTCTTTAAGGTCGGCTTTTACGATTTTAAGCAACTCTTCTTTATCCATATTCCAGATATCGTCACCCTTGTCACACGGTATTTCAAGCATGATAGAGCTTTTTGATACAGGCGACATGTAAGAAGACCTTCTTTTTGGCTCTTGTATTCTAGTAGGCAAGAGTTCAAAATCACTTACATACTGCCATGTATAAGGAGAAAAATCTTCCATATCGAGTGCAAGACACAAAAATCTCAAACTTCTAAACTTCAGTCCGCTCTCGTAACCCAACTTTGAACTCATCTCATTTAGCGGCATTGTCGAGATAATATCTTTTGCCTCAAACACCTCATCTTTTGTAACTACGGACTTGATTCTATTTTCATCATACTCAAATGCCGAAACATCTGTATCTACAAATATTTTACCGCCTAACTCTTCAAATTTTTTAGCCATATTCAGAGGCAACTGCCCAAATCCGTACTTTGGATATCTGTAACTTTTGGCGTATGTTCTTACGCTGTTTTTGTTTTTAAAAAGAAGCCTTTTAAAAACATCCTTTAAATCCAGCAGAGATATCCTCTGTCCTGCCCAATCTGCGCTTAACTTAGATGGTTTTATACCCCAGAGCTTATGCGTATATGGAGCGAAAAAGTTGTCGTAAAGGGTCTTGCCGAATCTTGATTTTATCCAACTCTCAAAACTTTTATCGTCAGGTTTCGTGAATTTCAAAAAGATTTTAAGCGTATCTATAAATGCTCCAAAAAGCAGCCAAAAAGGGGCTTTTTTTAGAAGATTTGCCAGATTGAGAGGATAATCGTAAACCCTGTTTTTATGCAAGATAACCGAACTTCTCTGCGATACCAAAAGGTTGTCGCCTAGTATCTCCTCTACAAAATCAAGCAGTTCTTTATTGTTTGTTATAAATCTATGTCCGCCGTAGTCAAATCTATACTCGTCATCTTTAACACTAAAGCGTTCGCTTCTGCATTGACCGCCGACTTCGCTCTCTTTTTCTATTATATTGACGCTTTTGCCGCCTTGAAGCAGTTTTATACCTGCTATAAGTCCGCTTACTCCTGCACCTATAATTACAACATCACTTTTTTGCATATGTCTTTGTCCATAAAAAAATAGCTATACTCATGTAAGAGAGCCAAGAAGCAAAATGAAGAAGCGAGGGCGAGGAGTTGTAACCAAACAGTGCTCTTAAAAAGATTCCAAAAGTGCTTCTATCGTCCAAAATATAAGATATATCATAAATAACCGGAACAAAAGTAGGCAGTATATTTGTTGCCTGCATCATAGAGACGGCGCTTCCAAAAAGACCTCCTGCGATGATAAGTATCAAAAGAGCGCTGTACTTGAAAAACTCTTTTATAGGAATATTTTTAACTCCTCTCATCAAAGCGTAAACGAGTGCCAAAGAGAGCAAAAGTCCTGATACTGCGCCGATTATCCCCTCTTGTATAGTCATGTTCTCGCCTATGGTAAGAGAAGAGAAAAACAAAACAGTCTCCACGCCTTCTCTAAGTACTGCTAAAAAGGCTAAAAAAACCATTCCTGCGATATTCTCAGTCGTTATCAGCCTGTCTAAATGATGCTCCATTTCGCCCTTTATCTCTCTGGATTGATTTGCCATCCATATTACCATATAAGATAGCACCGCCGTGGCAAAAAGCAAAATAGTTATCATAAGATAATGTTGATAACCCTCATCCTCTATATCATAAATAACGACTTGAAAGATATAAGCTATAACAAATGAGACTGCTATGCCTAAAAACACACCTGCATATACAAATTTATTGTACTTTGTAACGTCCATCTTGCCCAAATAAGACAAAATTATTCCTACAATCAAGAAAGCTTCCAACCCTTCTCTGAACGTGATTAAAAAACTTGCTAACATTATTTATTGTCTCCGTTAAATTTTTTTTCTACTCTGCCAATCTCTATTACCTGCGGATTTGGAAGCTGAGGATAACTTTTTTTTACGGCATCGGTAACCCACTGAGGATATACTCTGAAATTCAGCTTTACGCCTACATGTAGCGGATACTCTGCTTTACTTAAAACATCCGTTTTATAGACCTCTTCTCGTCTTTTGCCTGCGGGTATTCTGGTATCGCTTAGCATCTTTGTATATTTCCAAAAAAGAAGATCAACTTTTTTACCCTCGTCATCACCGAATACTTTCATAAACACTCTTGCATCCTCGCCTAAGTTTCCGTCTGCTTTTAATTTTCCGCTCTCAAAAAGAGTTTTTCCTTTCGCATCTTTTACGCTCACTTCAAGCCATAACTCTCTAAAATCCGCAACTCCCGTAGGCAGATGATGTCCTGCTCCGACATTTGTAACGCCTACTCTTATCTCATCGCCCTCCACGCTGACGTCAAGTTTTGCCGAGGTTTTTAAAAGCTGCAATGTCTGATCTTCATGTTCTTTGTTTTTCAAGCCCGATAGAAAATGGTTAGAACCTGCAAAATAGTGAACCTTTACATCTTTTTTAAGTTTTCCGCCATCAGTCGAGTGTCCTATTTGAGGAGCAAATTTTCCATCTTTCATATAAGTCATATGACAATCTATACATGTTTTATGTTTAGACGAATCATCTGGGTTATTAAAAGGAGACTCCTGCCACTCTTTAAATGTAGAGACTATCTTCGAGCCGAGGGCAGGAGAAAACTCGTCATGACATGAAGCACAATACACCGGCTCTTTATATACCGGTTTCATATAGCTTTGCGCATGTATTTTTGGTTTTGAGTTTATAAGTCTATGAGAGAGCCACTGCCCTAGTTTTGAATCACTGTCTTCAAATCTATATTTTTCTCTGTTGTCTATATCTACCGTGTATCCTGCATTTCCTCCGGTATCTTCTACTTTTACGATTCTATGACATGTAATGCAGGAAACTCCCTCTTCAAGCTCTTTATTGCCGTGTATATCAAGTGATTCTACCAAGCTTTTTGCACCCTTGTCAAAAAATTTATTCATAGTGTCCGTAGTTTTAGCGACTCCGCTCGTGAGCGCAGAAGGATTATGACACCCCATACACCATTTTCTAAACTCTTCGCCCTCTGTCTTTGCTGCCAAATTTTCCAAAACCAAATAGTATGGATTTGTGCCGACTAAATTTTTATGGTTTGAATCCGCCCACTGCTCAAATATATCACTATGGCAAGATTTACACTTAGCAGAATTAGTCCAATCCTCTGGATGATAACTCTCATTACCTCTATCTGTCTTTATCCAGGTAGAGAGATAAGGAAGATTCTCTTTTGACGTGATATATGAGTGGAGACTTTGCATCTTTTGCTCTAGCTCTTTGGGCATATTATCGGGATTGACAAGCTGTAAATTCGCCTTTTTATCCGCACCCATTCCACCTTGGGTATCTCTTGCTATTATCACATAGTTTTTAAGAGGCTCTTTTGCCAAAAAGTTTTTTATATTGTCATGCCCGATATTTGCTCTTTTACTCTTATCATATACGCTATCTTCAAATAAAAATCCGTTTGTAAAGTTAAAACCCTCAAAGTGACACGAGTTACAGCTCATCCAAAAATCTCCGCTCATCGGAGTAGTTTTATTTGTGTTTGTATTTGCGTTGTTAAAAAGAGTCTTTCCTTCTCTCATCTCTTTTGAGAGAGGATCGTTTTCTACAAGCTTTGCAAAAGAGTCTTTTAACATAGTAACTCTTGCAAAAGGGTGCGAACCGCCGTTATCAAGAAGTGTCATATCAAGTCTTGAAGCATTTTGAACATAAATATTGTTATTGTTTGGGTTTAACAAAATTGCTCTTGGGTTTGTATTGTTTGGATAAGCTCTAAAAATATGCACTGCTTTTGCACCGCTTCCGCTTACTTTAGACTTTTTTCTGTGTCTGCTTTTTTTAGAAAAACCGGAACTTCTCTCTATGCCAAACACCATGATATCTTCGCTTCCCGAAAGTGTCACGAACGCTTTTGCCCCGTCGCCGGAAAATGCCAAATCAAGGGGGTTTGAAACTATCATGGTTTTATTGATATTGTCCAAAATATTTATTGATTTAAAGAGATGCTTTCTATTTAGCTCAAGTTCCTTCTCTTGCCCTTTTTCTAAAGATATCACCGAAACAGCAGGAAATACGGTTGATTGAAACTGAAACGGATGATCAAAGTTCCACAACACATGAGGCAGCCATGCTTCGCTTCCGTCTGGTTTTATCTCGATATCGTCAAGCAGTCTGGGAACTCCTTGAGAGACAAACTCGTCTTTGTCTTGGGTTGAGTGAAGCTTTATAGTCTTTAGAAGTTTTAAAGATTTACTGTCATATATAGAAACAACGCCTATCATAGAGTGAGAAACAAGCAATCTTCCATCATCGCTAAGCGCCAATCCTCTTGGAGTTTTTAAACTCTTTATCGTTTTTTTAATCTCCAAAGTTTTATCATCTATAACCAAAAGTTCGCCGTCCTCAAAAACGGATACGAAAAAAGATGAGTTCTTTTTATCATGTATTATCGCATGAGGTCTGTTTTTTGTTTTTATCTCTTTTACGACTCTATTGTCTGCATCTAAAAAGATTACCCTGTTTCCCATATAATCGGTAACGCCGTAAAGTGATTCATCACTTTTAAAAGCTATCCTTCTTATATCTTCGCCGAGTACTTTTTCAAAGATTTTTTTACCACTTTGTGCGTCTATCTTCGTAATGCTTCCTCCGTCTAAGTTTGCACTGTAGATATAGTTTGCATCTTTTGTAAGATATAAAGCACAACTACTCGTACTTGAGTGTGCAAATGTAGGGAAGAAAACCATAAAGAAGAGACTCGCCGCAATAGAGTACCTGAACCCTTTCATATAGATATCTGCTTTTTTTCTCTCGATTTTTGCAGCCGAATACTTTATATGATGCCATAAAAGAGGAATCAAAACAAAAGAGCCGTACAAATGGATATAAAACGATGACATTCCGATTGTATCTCCGCCTCTGTTTCCAAAAAGAAAAAGATAGATACCTGATAGTGTTATAAGCAGAAGTATTAAGCCTAGGAAAATAGCACCAAGATTTTTTCTCTTTTTTAAGTTAATATTTTTTTTATACTTATATACATGTATATTTACAAATGGAATAATCAAGAAAAAAGAGATAAAAAGAGCGCTTATTACATGTAGTGCTTGAAAAAAAGTAAAATATTTCCACTCTATCTCAAGTAAATTCCACTGTAAAATACCTGTAATAAATAAAAAAACTATAGCAGTCGTAATATAGATAACTTTCAAAATGTCTTTCCTGTTTTGCAGTATAATAATAATTATTATCAATTATATAGAGTTTTTCTTGAAATACTACTTAATAATGAAAATGATTATTAATAAACTTCTTACAGTTCCTAGATTGCTTCGTCATTTTACTCCTCGCAATGACAGCAAAAAATGTCATTGCGAATGATAGTTATTTTGAAAGCTTGACTTTTGCAGCCATTGTCATAGCAGTACCGTGTTTGCCGCCTGCTGCGGTAATAGAAGACACATTGTCTTTATCACTGTTTGTATCTTTTAGATTATCGGCAGCCATAAACTCTCCCGTGTCTAAAAGCCACTCGGCAAGTTGAGCACCTTGTGAAGTAGAGTTTCCGTTAATTACGATTTGAAACCATCTTGTAAACCTGTCTGTCAGATTTTTAAGTTCAAGAGCAGGTTCTTTTTCTACTCCCGTATTTTTAAGATGCTTTATAGCGTCTCTTAAACCTCCGCTTACGGCAGCTATAGCATAAGGGGTATATTCTTTAGTAGAATCTACATATGTACCTAGGTTTGAATCATACATGTTTTTTTCTATAGCTATCATCAAAGACCTTGCTTCGTCTCTGTACTTTTTATTATGGGTTGCCAAATAAGCTGCGCTAAGACCGCGAACTACCGCAAACTGAGTGCCAAGCGATTTTACAGATGATGCACCTTTATTGATAATAAAAGAGTCACTGTACAAACCTGTTTTAGAATCTTTTAGATTCTTGATTAAAAAATCTGCTTGAGAGCTTATCAACGATAGAGCTTCTTTGCCTCTTTTACTCTCTAGCGACTCAGCACCCTCTCCTGAGCCGTACCCGACAGGAAGAGCATCAACGGCACGTTGAAAGATTCTAAGAGCTTCCATAGCATATGCGGCGTCGTATGTAGTTACTTCTAAACCTTTTTCACCGTTAAACTTATCTACGAACGTACCTGCTTTTTGGTTATAGTGAATCGTGGATAAATTTTCAAAAAGAAGATTTAGCAAGTTGCTAACAACCGAGAACGCATCATCGGTTTTTACATCATTTTTTTCATTACCGTCTGTATTCTTTTTTGGAGCAGATTTAAAAGGGTCTCCGTCAAAAACACTTAAAAATGCCGGATTTTGATTTTTATTGCTTCCTCTTTGGTCGCTATATGCAAAAAACTCGCTTATTGGCCATAAAAGCTGCCAAACATCTCTTAACTCTGAATCTCCCTCTACAACTTTTAGAGTATCAACTGATTTTGTAGAGTTCTTATTTCCTTCTGTTACAGCCACTTTATGCGCAAACCAGATAGGATTTTTTGAAGCGTCATAATCAGGACTAATCGATGCTCCTAAATTTTTACCGTCAAACCCAAGTTTTTCTTGAAGATATAAGACTCCCTCATGTGCCAACTCGGTTAAAATCGCTCCGTTTACACCGTCAGCCGAAGAAACACCGAGTGCATATTTACCGCTTTTGTCCATATCTGAACTAGTTGCTTCAGTCTCTTCATCTCCTTCAACCGTATGCATTCCGCCTAAAAAATCCTGCGCCCACATAATGTCTTTAAGTAATGCCCCTCCAAAAGCGGCAGGGGTAAATGACTTATCCATTCCCTCCTCTACCCAAGCAAGAGTTTTATAATCTCTCAGATACGCAGGCACTGCAGTTTTCACTTTTTTCTCTTTGCCGTGGCTAAAGACTACAACCTCATCATTATTTACCACGGTAGTATCTACTTTAGCCGAAAATTCAGGCACGCCGGATGTATAAGGCAGTGCGGTCGGATGCATATTTAAAGGTATGATTTCCGGGTCATTCCCAGTAACTTTAGCAAAATGGATAAAACGTTTTGCCAAAGACTCCATATTACCGCCTCTTTGTGCATTCAAAAGCCCGTTAACCAAGTGCGGCCCCATTTTTGACTGGTAGTTTAGGGCATACATCGCCTCTTCGGAGTATTCGTAACTCTCTATTCCCGCGGTATAGTCAAACTCGGTAGGCATATTTATAGCATTTGGGTCGAGGGTATCAAGATCAAGACCTAATGATTCAGCCAAAGGCTCTCCCGAGAGTTCAAACTCTGTATAAGCAAGCATTGCCCCCGCCGTGTTAAATCTTTTGTCTAAAACTTCCGCTTTCGTATCTTCAAAAGGTTTTGCAAAAGCTAGTGAAGAGATAAGCATAGATGCAACTATTGATATTTTCGTAATCTTTTTTATCCTGTTGTTCATTAATAATTCCTTTAAACTTTAAAAGCTGTACGAGACTAAAGCTCTTATATTTTCCCAATCTCCGCCGTTGCTACCGCTGTTTTGTTTGTCATCGTCTTTAACATATATAGCCGCAATTGTTAGGTTTTCATTCGGTGTATATTCAAAGCCCACATTTTGTTCTACAATATGCTCTTTTGCGCCTAAAGAGTCCTCATCTCCTTTAAAATCTCCATATGCATACATAAAACCAAAATCGCCGACTGTATAAGTGATACCTGCGACAATCGCATTTACATCTCTGTCTGTCGTAATAGCATCGATAATCATAGAGTCCATATTTGTATATAAAGTTCCTCCGCCAAAACCGGAAAAGCTTCCTTTGCCTGCTTGTTTTTTAGAGTTGTTGTACGCAGCAGATAGAGAAAAATCTTCAAACATAACAAGTTCCGCCATTGCACCGTATATAGAAGAGTCAATTCCACTGTTGTCGGATTCACGCTGATTTATATATTGTGCACTAGTATGAAGTGCATAATCTTTTGAGAGTGCCATATGCAGTGATATATCCGCATATGCAGATTTGTTTGCTACATTTCCCGTTGCACTGTTTGGATTGGTATCTTTTGAGATATCATAATACCAAAGAGATGTATCTATAAAATCTGTAGAGTATGATACTCCTGTGAAGTAGGTTCCGTCTTCGCCTGTTTTAGACCAAGGATTATCAACAGACAAACCGGCGTCTGTTCCTTGCCACTTTGTAAGCAAACCTCCCATAAGCATCAAACCGTCATTTTCATAAGTTACCGTATATGCTTCAAATGTATTTAAAATAATTCTAATATCATCACTATCAGCTAGTGGAGTGTCTATTAATTGACGCCCTGCGCGAAGATTCAACCCACCGTTTTTATAGTTTATATAAGCTTGAGAGAGTTCTGTATAGCTCCCTTTTTCTGAAGATATTTCACTATTTTGTTTCGTATCATCACCTGTTGCAAAACCGATATCGTGTGACGTAGTAAGCTCTACGGCAGCATTAAACCCTTTAAACTCTGCAAGTTCATATTTTAACTGACCGCCGATTGCCGTTGCATGTTGATTCTCTGTTGCATTATTGTTATAACCTGAATACAACACTCTTACTTGACCAGAAACTGTACCATCTTTAAATACATGCTTTATATTTTCAGCAGTTGACACCTCTTTTTCCTTAGGTTTTGCAACCTCATCAATTACGTCTCTGACCGAGTGTTCTCTATCTTTGACTTTTTGAGATGCTTCCTCCGCTGCACTTGCATTGCCGTTTAACATTAAAACAGCAAGAGATGCACTAAAAACTATTTTTTTCATAACTTTTAACCCTTTATTTAAACTTACTTTTGAAATGATAATCAGTATCAACTTATATATAACTTAATATTGATAATTCTTATCATTTCTTCTAATCACTGATTTTATAGTAAAATAAAATTTTATTTTTAGGTTATAATTTCAATAAAAAGATTATTATGAAATTTCTATTTACAAACCAATCTCACTTCAATTTAGCAAATATGTTTACTTTTGTAAATATCACTGCGGGGCTTACGGCTACTTATTTTATTACGCAAAACAACTTTTTTGCAGCTATTATTTTGGCATGGATAGGAGGAGCTTTTGATATATTTGACGGTAAAATCGCCAGAAAATACAAGCTCTCAAACGAATTCGGCGTTCAACTTGACAGTTTTGCAGATTTTTTAAGTTTTGTTCTTGTTCCCGTTTTTTTAGTATTTCAAGCCGTATATGACCAAAATCTCTCAGGTTCAACACTTCTACTAGCGGCGATTATAAGTATATATTACGTTATATCTGGGCTTAGAAGACTTATACAGTTTAATATAAATTCAGATGTAGGAGAAGTTAAAAAATATTTTACCGGCGTACCTACACCTCTTGGGGCAATTTTGCTTTGGCTTGTTTATCTAGCTTATACATATACAATATTACCGGTTTTTGGGGTAGTAGTACTCATGATAATTATCGGGTGGAGTCTAAACTCAAAAATAAGAGTTCCTCACCTCTAAATTTATTTTTATTTGCCATTTAGCGCATATTTTCCGCTGCCTAGCATGAATATAAGAATTGACATTACAAGATACAAAAGTGGAAGTTCAAAAGATGGCGCGCCATGTTTTCCCAAAGTAAAAAGTGCATTACCGTAAGCTAAAAATATTGCAGCAGCCATATTAAATGCTAAAATCAAAGATGCAACTCTAGCATACGCTCCAAGAAGAATTAAAATCGGCATCACAATTTCTCCGATATAAACACCGTAAGCCAAAAATTCAGGCACTCCCGTTGAAGCTACAAAATATTTTACTCCGCCTATTCCGTTAATAACCTTATCAAAACCATGAAAAAGTATCATAACTCCAACAGTAACTCTTAGTAGAAGTCTTGCAATATCATTTGTCATTTTTTATCTCTTCTTTAAATCTGCAACTGCCTACAGTTATAGTTTTACCGGTTTTTATCGCCTCTTTAATATACTTTAACGTACCATTTGGATCGGCGTTGCCAATCTCCTCTTCAATAATTCGTAAAAGATCTGCCTCATTTGTCACTGTCCAAGTTGTTTCATAGTTGTACTGTGTCTGTATATTCATAGTTATTTTTCTCACTTAGCTTATTTTAGTATTATCATAATAATATCCAAAAAATAAAAAATTCATTATTTACCATTTACATCAATTCCATTTATTGATTTATTTACACAGTATAAACTTAAATAATTTCAAATATAATTTATTTAAATCAAAAACCCAATATATTTGGGTATAATTCGCCAAACAGTTTAGGGGAAGGTGCCTTGTTGGAAGCGACATGCTTGTATCATCTCCTATTTAAAGGATTATGATGCAAGAAAATGCACAAACTAACACAGAAGAGAAGTTGATCACATTTGATGATTTAGGATTAAAAAAAGAGATACTTAGAAGTATCAAAGAGGCAGGATTCACAGTACCTAGTCCTATACAAGCGGCAGCGATACCGTTTATTTTAGCAGGTCGCGACATAGTAGGTCAAGCACATACGGGAACAGGTAAAACTGCAGCGTTTGGTCTTCCGGCACTAAACAACATAGACGTAAACGACGGAGTTAGTATTTTAGTTATTACTCCTACTCGTGAGCTTGCAACTCAAGTTAGCGATGAGCTATTTAAATACGGAAGAAATATAGGTGCAAGAACAGTAACAGTTTACGGTGGAAGCTCTTACAACAGACAAATCGACCTTATTCAAAGAGGAGCGAGTGTAGTTGTTGCAACTCCTGGCAGACTTTTAGACATACTAAAAAAGAATCTTATTAAAGATTTTGCTCCTAGTATCGTTGTTCTTGATGAAGCAGATGAGATGCTTGACATGGGATTTTTGGATGATATCAATGAAATCTTTTCATATCTTCCATCAAACCGCCAAACACTTCTTTTCTCAGCTACTATGCCAAAACCTATTAAACTTCTTGCTGAGAGAATTTTGGACAATCCTGAATTTATAAGTATTACAAAAGGTGAAACTACAAATACAGATATCGACCAAGAGTACTATGTAATCGAAGAATCTGAGAGAGATGACGCAATTATACGCTTAATGGATGCTCAAGAGTCTAAAAAATCAGTAGTATTTTGTAGAACAAAAAGTGAAGTTGACAGACTCTCAAATGTTCTCTCAAACGCAGGATATCTTGCAAATGGTCTGCACGGAGATATGGAACAGCGTCAACGTGAAACAGTAATAAAAGGTTTTAAAAACAACGGCGTAAAAGTTTTAGTTGCAACCGACGTTGCGGCTCGCGGAATACATGTAGATAATATTTCACATGTATTTAACTACCATATTCCATTTGACCCTGAATCTTATGTTCACAGAATCGGAAGAACAGGCCGCGCCGGAACTAAAGGTAAAGCAATAACTCTTTTAACTCCGCTAGAGTTTAAAGAACTACAACGTATTAAAACAAAAGTAGGAACAACAATGACTCACGCATTTGTTCCAAGCAAAAATGATTTAAGAGCTAATAACTTAAAATCTATTGTTACAAAAATAGAAGATCAACACATTTATGACGAAGCACACCAAATTCTTGACATGTTAAAAGAAGATATAGATGAAGCGACAATTATGTTTAAGCTTGTATCTATGATTCTTGACAAACAAACTATCCAAGGTCCAAATGCTATCGGTATTCCTGCTGATAAATTAGCTGCTATTTTAGAAAGAGCCGATAAAAGAAGAGACACTAGAGGAAAAAGCGGAAGTCGTGGCGGTTTCCGTGGAAACAGAAGCCGTTCAGGCGGAAGTGGTGATAGAAATCGTACAGGAAGCGGTGATAGAAGCCGTACTGAACGTTCTGGCGGCGGTGGTTACCGTGGAACAAATTCTAGTTCAACTAGCAGCGGCGATAGAAATCGTTCAGGCGGCGGTGATAGAAACCGCAACAGAACAAGAGACTAAAAATCTGCTAAATAACCCGAAATTTCTTTCGGGTTACTCTCAATTTTACAAAAATATCAAAGCAAATAACTTCATTAAAACGATATAATTTAATCAAAAAAAGAGATTTTATGATTATTTATGAAAACAGTGAACTCTACATCGAAAAAGAGCCAAGCGAAATTCCGTGGCTAAAAATCTTTACAAAAGAACCTTACAAAGAGTTGGGAGACATTCCAAAAGAGTTGCGTATAAAACTTTGGGAAGTTTATGATATTGTAGAAGATGAGATGAAAAAATACTACAAACCCAAAAAAATAAATATGGCATCATTTGCGAATATGCTTCCTCGTGTTCATCTACATGTAATGGCTAGATTTGAAGAAGACTCTTATTTTCCAAACCCGATGTGGGGAGAAAAACTAAGAGATGCAGAGCTAGATTTACCTGATGAAGAGGAGTTTTTTAAAAGAGTATTTTACGCTTTACAAAATTCATAGGAAAAATAGTAACTATTTTTAGATTGTTAAAATTCTCAATTTTGCTTTAGTTCAAGGCAGAAATCAAGTAAAAGTGTTATTTTAACGGGCTAAAAGGGACAAGGGCTGAACCCCAGGTTAATCCCCCTCCAAAAGCATCAAGAAGCATAAGTTCTCCAGCTTTTAGCTTTCCACTCTCATATATATCGTTAATAGCCATAGGTATAGAAGCACCTGAGGTATTTCCATATTTTTCAACAGTAAGAACAACCTGCTCATCTTGAAGCTTTAATGCATCGCCGACTGCTTTTATGATTCTAAGATTTGCTTGATGCGGTACAAAATGTTTAACTTCAGAACTTTGTATATTGTTATCTTGTAATATCTCTACAACATCTTTTGTCAATGTTTTAACCGCAACTTTAAAGGTCTCGTTTCCTTTCATCTGCATAAAACAGCTTCCTGCTTCTTGCTCTAGCGAGTCATGCGCAGAGCCGCTTCCGCCATTTGGCGTCATCAATAAGTCAGCAAACTCTCCATCGGCTCCAGTATGAATATCTATAATAGCTTCGTCTTTATTATCAGTCACACTAATAATAGCCGCACCTGCACCGTCACCAAAAAGGATACATGTCCCCCTGTCGCTATAATCAGTTATAGCAGATAGTTTTTCTGCACCGATGATAAGAACATTTTTTTTCATTCCCGCTTCTATAAATGCCTTTGCGATAGAGAGTATATATACAAAACCGGTACATGCGGCAGATATGTCAAATGCAGTAATATTTTTAAGTCCGAGTTTTGTAGAAATAACCGTAGCTGTAGATGGCATACAGAAGTAATCAGGGCTGATTGTAGCACAAACGACCATATCGATTTGACTCTTATCTATACCGCTTCTCTCAATTGCTTTTTGTGCCGCCTTAACTCCCATATCGCTTGTAAACTCATTCTCTGCTGCAATATGTCGCTCTTTTATGCCGGTTCTTTTAGTTATCCAATCATCTGTAGTGTCAACCATTTTTGACAAATCTTCATTTGAGAGAATTTTAGAAGGAACATAAGCCCCGATAGAGCGAAATGCAGCATACGCCATTATATTTCCTTGTTTTTTAGCACTTCAAGTCTATCAACAATTTGTTCGTTAACATGATTGTCCACATAATTAATAGCTTGAAAAATAGCATTTTTTATAGCCTTTGGAGTACTTTTTCCATGACTTACAATTACACAGCCTTGAATTCCTATAAGCGGAGCACCGCCTATTTCTTCATAATCCATCTGTTTTTTGAGAAGTTTAAACACTTTTCTCATCAAAAGTGCTCCGGTAATCGCTATAGGAGACTTTCTGATATACTCTTTTATGAGTCCGCTTATTGTTGAAGCAACTCCTTCAGAAGCCTTTAAAACCAAGTTTCCTACAAAGCCGTCACAAACTATAACGTCACAACTGCCGTTAAATATATCGCTTCCCTCAACATTGCCTTTAAAACCTTTATATCCATCTAGCAATTTAAAAGCAGCTTTGGTTACTTCATTTCCCTTGCTTTTTTCTTCGCCGTTTGCAAGAAGTCCAATTGTTGGAGATATGCGAAACATTCTCTCAGCATAGCATCCGCCCATTACGGCAAATTGCGCTAAATGCTCAGATTTAGAGTCAACATTAGCACCGACATCAAGTATAATCGACTTGCGAGAGTTTTTTGTAGGCATAAGTGCAACAAGCGCAGGTCTTAATACACCTTTTAATCGTCCAAGTCTTAGTGTTGCAAGAGTCATTGTCGCACCACTGTGTCCAGCTGAAACAACTCCTTGAGCTTCGCCGTTTTTCACTAGCTCTACTGCTTTATAGATTGAACTCTCTTTTCTCTTTATAGCATCCGTAGCAGCATCATCCATAGAGACAATATCATCAGCTTCGACTATAGAAATCTTATCTCTATAACGCTTGGGTAACAGAGGTAAAATTTCTGATTTTTTACCTACTAAGATAGGAATAAAAAGTTTTTGTTTTAAAGCCTGAATACAACCTTCAACTATTGGTTTGGGACCGAAGTCCCCTCCCATCGCATCAATAGCAATCTTTACCATTGACTATTTATACTCACCGGTAGTTGGGTTGATATGGTGTGGAAGTTTATAAGTTCCGTCTTTATCTTTAACCGGTTTAGCTAAAGTGATTTTATAGTGAGTTCTTCTTTTCGCTGAACGTGAATGAGATACTCTTCGTTTTGGTACTGCCATAATATTTTCCTTTCATTTGTTTAATATGCAGTATGAACAAAGTCAATACTGCAACCCTGCTTAAAACGATTTTTCTTCAGAATAACCATTTTTTTTACAATTTTCGCAGACTATATAATCGCTTTTTATAAGCTCTATTTCTGAATTTTTAAGCTCTTGCATATCTGCTATAGAATCTAATACTTCTACAACATCCAACAAAGAATCCTCTTTTTTTTCATAAACACCGTCTGAGATAAAAAATTCTATATCTTCATCTACATCCAGTTTGAACTTATCTGCGCAGATATCACAATCTACATCAATTTTCCCACTTAACTCTGCTCGAAGCAAAATTAATTTGTCGGCATCATACTGTAAATAACCTTTAAAAGTTATTTCATCAGATTTAACTTCAAACTCCAGTGGGGTGGAGGTTACTTTTCTAAGAGTAATCTTCAAAATATATACTTAAGAAATTTCTCTCTCAGAGAAAAAGAATGCGATTTCAATAGCTGCATTTTCTAAAGAATCGCTTCCGTGTACAGCGTTTGCATCTATATTTTCAGCAAAATCAGCACGAATTGTTCCTGCTTCTGCCTCTTTAGGATTAGTTGCACCCATTAGTTGACGGTTTTTGCTTAGTGCATTTTCGCCCTCTAATACTGAAACAACCACAGGCCCGCTAATCATAAAATCAACTAAATCGCCGAAGAAAGGTCTCTCAGAGTGAACTGCATAAAAAGCTTCAGCATCAGCGCGTGAAAGTTGAATTTTTCTAGTTGCTGCTATTTTAAGACCATTGCTCTCAAAACGATCTAAAATTTTACCTATAACACCTTTAGCAACGGCATCCGGTTTTATTATTGATAGTGTGCGTTCCATCAAATCTCCTATTGAATATATAAAATTAAGATGGAATTGTATCTAAAAAGAGTTTGTTTTAAGTTAAAATGGAAAAATTATCTGTGATTGTATAAAAAGAGGTAGGTTGCAAAGTGCTAAACACTTTGCAAAACTATAAAAGATTATCCTATTACAGGCTCTTTGCTTGAACGTTGATCTTGAGTAATATTCTCACGGTGAGCTGGGCTTTCACCAACCTCATCCCATGTAATACACCCTTCAGTAGGACATGCTGTAGCACATGCAGGCTCATCATGATAGCTAACACACTCTACACATTTATTTCCATAAACGTAATAAATTTCCTCACCCGTCGGGTTATCGTCCTCATCTACAATTGCTTCTACCGGACACTCATCTATACAAGCGCCACAGCTAATACATGTATCATTAATAATTACTGCCATTAGGATTCTCCTAGTTTTAATTTCGAGATAAGTTTAACAAAAGATTTTTAAAGATAGCTAAAAAATCTTTCATAAAACTATAATAATATTGAATTGTTACTCAAAAAGTATAAAAAATCCCCTAAAAACAGAGATTTGATAATCATTCTTATTTAACTCCTAAGTAGTTTTTGATTTCCTCTACTCTATTTGTCTCTTCCCATGTAAAACCATCTTCTTCTCTACCAAAGTGACCATAAGCGGCAGTTCTTCTGTAAATAGGGCGAAGAAGATTTAAAGATTTAATAATTCCTTTTGGAGAAAGATCAAAAAGCTCTTTAACACACTTCTCTATTTTTTCCTCTTCTATCTTGCCCGTACCATGTGTATCTACCATTATAGAGACAGGTTGTACTACACCTATTGCATAAGCAATCTGCAAAGTGACTTTATCGCATACATCCGCAGCGACTAGATTTTTAGCGACATGACGCGCAGCGTAAGCGGCACTTCTATCAACTTTTGTCGGATCTTTTCCGCTAAATGCTCCGCCTCCATGAGGACAACTCCCGCCGTATGTATCAACTATAATCTTTCTGCCCGTAAGACCTGCGTCCCCTTGAGGACCTCCGATTACAAACTTACCTGTTGGATTGATATGAAAAACGGTATTTGTATGCATCATCTCTTTAGGAATTACATGTCTAATAACTTCATTGATTACATCTTCATGTATCTTTTCTTGAGAAACATCAGGAGAGTGTTGTGTAGATACGACTACAGTTTCAACACTAACTGGTTTATCATCAATATATTTAACACTAATCTGTGCTTTTCCATCAGGGCGAAGATACGGGATAATTCCCTCTTTACGAACTTCGGCAAGCCTTTGTGTTAAACGGTGAGCTAAATATATAGGCAGAGGCATTAAAACATCTGTTTCACGACAAGCGTAACCAAACATCAGACCTTGGTCGCCTGCACCAATCTCTCCGTCTGCTTGAGTAACACCTTGGTTGATATCGGGAGATTGTTCTCCTATACCGTTTAACACCGCAGCAGAGCGATAATCAAATCCATAAGTTGCATCCGTATAGCCAATCTCTTGGACAACCTTTCTCACAATCTCTTGCATAGGGGCATAAGCCGTTGTTTTCAGTTCGCCTGCAATTACACAAAAACCATTTGACACCAGTGTTTCACACGCTACATGTGCACTTGGGTCATGTTCAATAATATAATCCAAAATCGCATCACTGATTTGATCAGCCATCTTATCAGGATGCCCTTCTGTTACAGACTCTGAAGTAAATATATACTCTTTCGTCATCGATTTTCCTTATTGAAATACAGAGTCAAGCCCCGTAAATCAGCAAAATTATATCTTATAATGCTTAATATCTATTTTTAAGCTAGATTATTAATTGATATCTCTTATCAAAAGATAAAAATTATCCTTAAATAATTTTATTACTATATTTAATCAGAGTTTTATTACTTTTATTTAGTTAAAATTTTCTAAATTAAAAAATTAAAAGGACATTTATATGTTAGTAACAAATCCAGCTCCAGATTTTACAGCTACAACAGTTTTAGCGGACGGTTCAATAGTAGAAAATTTTAAATTATCTGAAAATTTCGGCGAAAAGGGTACGGTTTTATTTTTCTACCCGCTAGACTTTACTTTTGTATGTCCATCTGAAATTATTGCTTTCTCACATAGAGTTGATGAGTTTAAAAGCCGTGGCGTGAATGTAATAGGTGTCTCAGTTGATAGCCAATTTTCACACTTTGCATGGAGAGAGACTCCTGTAAATAAAGGCGGTATCGGCAGAGTTAAGTTTCCGCTTGTTGCCGATTTAAGCAAAAAAATATCTAAAGATTATGATGTACTTTTTGGTGAGTCGGTTGCTCTTCGCGGCTCATTCTTGATTGACGGCAAAGGTATCATTCGCCACGCAGTAATAAATGATTTACCTCTTGGAAGAAATATTGACGAGATGATTCGTATGGTTGACGCTATGCAGTTTACCGATGAGCACGGCGAAGTTTGTGCTGCAGGTTGGGTAAAAGGCGATGAAGGTATGAAAGCTTCAACTGAAGGCGTTGCAGAGTATTTAGCGAAAAACAGCGAAAAACTGTAATTATTTTTAACTCTCACTTTATGTGAGAGTTACTTCTACTTTTTGTAAATTCCAAAGCTTTTTGATTCACAAAAACTATCTCTCTCCACTGACATCTAGGAGCAATAAGAGTTAACCTTTTAGGATTTAAACTTCTTGAAATTGCCACGTAAAATTGCGAGGGTGCAAAAATCTCATTAGTCTCTATAATCAAATCCTCTATGCTCATTCCTTGAGATTTATGAATAGTTATGGCATAAGAGAGTTTAATAGGGTATTGATAAACGCTAAAGAGAGCCTCTTCAACCATCTCTTTTTTGCCATCGACGCTTTTTTCCTTCCATGCGTTTTTGCTTTGCGCTAGTGGTTCAAGTTTTACTATTAAACCGTCACTCTTTTGAACATGTACAAAACTGTTGTCGATATTTAGGACAACTCCGCGTTCTCCGTTAAAATAGTTCCATGAATTTCTGGTAAAAAGAACTCTTGCTCCTACCTTTAACTCTAGCTCTTTTTCTACTCTGGCATCTTCCATAAAACGCTCTATCTCAATATCTTTAGCACTTTTTACATGTTTAATTATTTGTGCCTCTTTTACATGTAGCTCTTTTTCTACATGTGCTAATTGATTTTTATTATGTCTTGACGCAGAGTCGTTTTTTCCGAATAAAAATGTAAATTCACTTAAGTTTTCAGGCAACGGTTTTATAAACTCATTTAAATTATTGTGTATCCTCTCATCAACAAAACCATCTCTTATATTTGCTAAAAGCTCTATAAAATCTTTATCGTTAGTTCTATATATATGCGTCAATTCTATTGTATCAAACTCAAATTCACGCCATGCAGAGGACTCAAAAGCAAATCTAACCTCTTTATACCTTCTCACAACAGGCGGAAGCTGCAAAAAATCTCCCACGACCAAAAGAGAGCCTCTAAAACCTGCCTGTGTTAATCTAAGAGTTATCATTTCTAATAGAGTTTGGCTTACCATAGAGATTTCATCTATTACTATCAAATCCATACCGGAAATAAGTTTTTTAACCTTTTTACTTATCTCTAGTTTGCCGCTGCTTTCAAGCTCGCTTAAATCACTTGCGATTCCCAAATCCAAAAAACTATGCAGTGTCTGTCCGCCGATAAGAGTAGCAGCCATTCCCGTTGAAGCCAGTTTTGCAACTTTTTTTGCCTCTTCTTCATAATGTTTTATAATATTTTTAGTAATCGTAGTTTTACCGACACCTGCTCCACCGGTTAAAAAAACATTTCTTTTGATTTTTAATTTCTCTATAATATTTTTCAAATTATCCATAAAAAATTATACTATAATATAAAAAAGTTTATGAGAATTTATGAGGAACTATGGAGAGAATATTAATAATAGAAGACAATAAAACATTAGCAAAGTTGATGGCAAAAAAGATAAGTTCTGAGCTAAACTTTGAAGTTGACGTCGCTTATAAAATGTCTGAAGCCAAACTATTTTTAAAAATGTATAAATATTTTTTAACCTTGACGGATTTAAATCTTCCTGATGCGCCAGAGGGTGAAATTGTTGACTATATTTTAGAAAAAGATAATCATGTCTTGATACTAAGTGCAAATATTGACAAAGATTTTAGGGCTAAAATGCTCAAAAAAAACATCATAGACTATGTAAACAAAAGCGGCATGAACGATATAAACTATATTATTCAAACTATCAGAAGACTACATAAGAATAAAAATCATAAAATTTTACTTGTAGAAGACTCTGTTGTTTTTAGAAAACAGATGCAAGCTATGCTCGAGAATATGTTTTTTAAAGTAATTACGGTCGCTCACGGCGAAGAGGCACTTGGTATTCTTAGTACGATACCTGATATCAGCTTGGTCTTGACGGACTATCATATGCCGGTAATTGACGGTCTTGAACTGACGCAAGAGATAAGAAAAACATACACTAAAAATGATTTGGCAGTTATTGTAATGTCAGGCGATAACGACGAAGAGACTACCGCATTATTTTTGAAAAACGGTGCAAACGACTACATAAAAAAACCTTTCTCAAAAGAGGAGTTCTCTTGCAGAATCAACAACTCGATAGAAGCGCTTGAAAACATACATGCCATAACAAACCATGCAAACCGTGACTTTTTAACCGGACTTTACAACAGAAGATACTTTTTTGAAAATGCCGCTAAATACTTTGACGAAGCTGTTTATAATTCGGAAAGTTTTGCAATTGCTATGATAAATATAGACAATTTTAAAAAAATAAGAGACAATTACGGACATGAGGGGAGTGAAAAGGTAATAAACGGCGTAGCTGATATTTTAAGAGCAAATACAAATCAAAACGACATAGTAGCAAGATTTGGCGGCGAAGATTTTTGCGTATTGGTTAAAAACACAACTCCGGCTAGCGCACTAAGCATTTTTGAGAGATTAAGAGAAAAAGTACAAAATTCGGTTACTATTTCGGATAAAGCGCAAGAGATAAGATTTACGGTTTCTATCGGAGCTTCTTTAAAGAATGAAGATACGCTTGAAGAGACCGTAAATCAAGCCGACATGTTATTATACAACGCAAAACTAGGCGGCAAAAATCAGGTTGTTCACAACTAAGGTTCTAAAACTATAACCTCTCCGAATGGAACTTCACTCTCTTTTGGAGATATCCATTTTACGCTAAAGTTCGGCTCCTCTTTTGGAAAAACTCCGTCTAAGTCAGTAAAATACAGAAGCAGTTTTGTATCTGCGAGTTCCTTTTCTATAAACTCAAAAACAGGTCTAAAGTCAGTTGCTCCGCCGCCTTTTACTTCCGCTTCTAAGATATCGCCGCCGTAAAAAGTTTTATGTGTTCTAATCTTATCGTCACATACAAGCAAATCTATCTGAAAATTTGAAATCGTATTCATAAGAAAATTAAGCTCACTCAAAAATTCACCTAAAAGCTTTTCATCAACCGAACCTGAACTGTCAACTGCAACGACAAGCTGAAATCTTTGGCTAGTAGATGAAGGCAGATAGATGCCTACATGTAAGAACTTTTTATTTGGCGGTATCAAAGTAAAATCATCTTTGTAAAACCTCTCAAGCGCCGCTTTTAACTCATTTCTCCAGTCGATTTTTCCGTTACATGTAAGAGTAAAAAATCTCTCTAGCGAGCTTGGAACTTCGCCGTTTTTCACCTCGGTATCGACTGTGGCTTTTGCAAACTCTTCAAACAGTTGTTCATCTTGGCTTAATTGCAAATTTGCAGAGCTGTTTTGCTTGTCGGTCTCATTTTGAACATCATCCGACTCATCAGCTTCATACTCCAACTCATCTCGCAAAATATCCTCTTTTAACAGGACATAAATCTCTTCTGCGTACATGCCGCTAAAACGCTCAGAATAATGCGCTTCATGAGGTCGCTCTAAGCCGTTTTCAACCAACATGTCATTTATGGCATAGTCAGTTGAGAGCTGCCAAAGCCAACCGCTTCTGCCGCTTTTTCTAGCTTCATGAGAGAGTGAAGCGTGCATTGCAGCGTTTGCAAAAACAAACTCCATCTCGGCAATTTCCAAAGAGTTTAAAAAATCACCGTTGTACTCAAGTCTGATGCCGTTGCTTTTAAAGCTTTGTATATCGTCGTTTTTAACCAGCTCCACCTTTGAGGCTATTGTGCCAAAGAGTGGATAATCCACTAAAAGTCTGGCTTTGGCTTGTGAGATTTTTTGCTCGATGCTTGACATGTAAAGATATCCGTTTTTTAAGGCTATTATATCAAAGTAAGAATATCTTACAATAATAAAATCTTAAACACTTCTAATAATCAAATTCTCATTTGTCTTTGTACTTTTTTCAACAATCAACACACATTTAACATGTAAGTTATTTTTGTTTTTTTAAGTTACTGTGTATATAATGTGTTTGAATATATAGTTATACGCTCACTGCGTGACCGGATAACGGCAGGATATTTATGGAAAATTTAACAATTAAAGAATTGCATTCACTTCGTATCGCAATATTTGATAATGCAGAAAATTTACAAAAAGAAGCTAAGTTACTACTAGACAATGAAATGTTTAGTAGAGCTTATCTTCTTGCTTATTTTTGTTTTGAAGAACTAGGAAAAATCCCAATTATAGTTGGGGTTATTGCAAAAATTGAATTAGGCGAAACTGTTGATTGGAAGAAATTAAAAAAACGCTTCTATAATCATACAAAAAAAATCACATCTCAAAACTATCATTATTATATGTTTGGTTTGGAAACTGACCTACAAAGCAACAGTGATGTGAAATGGTTAAAAAAAGCTAACATTTCAGTTGGCAGTTCTTTTGAAAAAAAGAACTTAGCTACATATGTAGATGCTAAAAATAAAGAATTTTTGCTTCCATCTGAACAAATCACAAAAGATGAATGTCAAGAATTAGTTAAATTTGCATTTGAATGTTTGCGAGCACATTGGCATTCAGAGACACTTACAAATCCAATATTAAGCGAGCTTGCTAACAAAACATAGTAGCCAATAAATTACTTAACGGCAATTTATTGGACTATATTCAAATGTTATTAGGGAACAGTAAATGAACAAAGTACTAGAAACTTCATTTTATACAATGTGTAAAAAATACAATTTAATGCTAAAAGACTTTTATCCAGCTCGTGGTTCAACAGGATTTACTGAATCTAATCAAGTTCATATATATGTAAATTCATTAGTAAAAGAGTTAAACGATGATTTCATAATAGAATGGTTAGAATTTCCATGGGTTGACAAAAAGCAGCATATAGATGCAATGGTATATTCACCAAAGCATAAAACAATTTTTTATATTGAAGCTAAGCGTTTTTCTCATCAGTCTAAAAAACAATCTCTTGCAAGAGATATAAATCGATTGATAAATGACGATAAATCTTTCATTAAAGAATATAATATTAAAGATATAAAAAATCAATATATCATTGCATTATCAGATATATGGCTTGAAACAACATGGAAAAAAAATATTAAAAAATGGTGGCAAAACAACTGTGAAGATTCTTTTGAAAATTTATTAAAAAATGCATATGCAGTTGATTGGAGTGATGCTTCTAAATATTACAAAGAACTTGATTCTGTAAAAAACTATGCACTATTAATGGGTTGTAAAAAAATATAACAAGTCGCTGGAGCGAACACTCTCTTCCCTCTCTCAATAAGTCTAACGAAAGCTACGCTTTCTTATACTTATCTCTGAGTTTCGCTCAGCACTGCCGTTATATGATTAAATATGAAAGTTAATAAATGAACGAAGAAAAATATATTAAATTAAAACAGTTGTTAATTGATGGAAAATATAATTTATTTGAAAATGATTTATCAAAGTTAGAATTTGATGAATTAATAGAATTTTCGCATTGCGCATATGAAAATTATGACAATAAAAAAGATTTTTTAGAAAATTATTATGGAATAAAACTTTTAGGTGAAATAACATATTTGATTACAACTAAAAAATTAATTACTATAAATTTAGGTAAATCTGAACTAAATAAATTTAGAGAATTAATATTTAGAGGGTTGGCTAGTGCGACAGAAAAATCTTTTCAACTAGGGTATTATAATGATGCCGAAAAATATGCCTTATCAATTATTAACTTTCATGAAATAGATAATGATATTTACTTGTCTTTTCTTTCTACTCTAGCGCATTGTGCACATTATCAAAATGATGTTATCAAGGAATTATCTTATTGTCAAAAAATGCTAGATATTAATTCAAAAGATCCAAGAATACTTGTTAATTATTCTTATGCATTAATGAGAAATAAAAAGTACACCGAAGCAAAGATAGAATTAGAAAAATGTTTAAAGTTAGGATATAAAGATTTTTTTGTTTACAACCAATTACTAAATGTTTGTGTCTATGGTGATAAGGATTTCAATAAAGCTTTTTCATATATAGAAAACATTTTTGAAATATCAAATGGTGGAATGGATTTAAATGATAGAAATAAATCTATTATATTTAATAATTTACTTGCAGTAGTTGGATTAAGTGGAGATGAAAATTTATTAACTCATATTTATGATTTTAAACATAAAACCATTTCATTAGACTGGTATGAACTAGCAGAAATATATGAGTTCATGAATCAAGGCATATTTGAACTAAATAATACTAATTATATTCAGGCTCAAAAATATTTTCTACAAATTGAACAGAAAAATAGAGAAGGCAAAGCTATACAGCTTGCACAGTTCTTAAATAAGATTTGTATAATACTAAAAGAATATACAACTATAAAAAAGCTTGATGATATTAAAACATTATTTAAATATATAAAGACGATTGAAGTAGAAGAATTTTTTAAAGAGTATAAAGAAGTTATAGAAAACTATTTTTATCTATTAAATGCTTTTATTCTATTACTAGAAGATAATGTACAAATTGATGAATTAGATATACGAAAAAATAAACTACAAGAATTTAATCGTTTAAACTTAACTACATCAGAATTTATCCATAAAAGTTTTCAGCTAATAAAGTTAATAGAAAATTATATAAATGACTCTCAAAACTCTATATTAAAAGATAATATAAAAAACGAATATGAAATAAAATTAAAAAAATTAATAGACTTATCATTTGATATTAAAAATGAGACCTCATTTTTATATTCATTAAATAGCAAAGAAGATATAAATTTATTGTTGTGTAATTTAACACTTAAAACTATAGAATTAATGCAAAAAAATGAACCAACATTTGTAAAAGAATATAAATTAAAGAAAACAACTCAATTGTTAGAGGCAGATTTTAGAAATATTGTTTATTATAATTTTGGATTAAGTCTTGATATAACAATATCAGCTGAAGCATTAAGCCGTGTAGGAAGAACTGACTTACAACTTGAAAGTAAAAAATTTGGAACAAAAACTTTTGAATTTAAAATTTGGGGTAGCAATGATTATAAAAATGTAGTTAAACAAATTTATGAATATCTAACAGATTTTGAAGATGTGGGTTTTATATTTATGGTGAATAAAAATAAAAAAACTATTGATGATGAATATATTGAAAATTTAAAATCTAATGACATGGGATATATTTCAAATAGTTTCGAAAAAAAAGAAATGAATAATTATAATATTCTTATTTCTAAACATAAAATACATGTAAAAGAAAAAACTATATATCATTTTATTTATAATTTGTATTAAAAGCTATTTAGAATAGAGAAAAATGGAAAAATGGTGCCTGACACTCATTTGCACATTTGCAAGCATTAAGTTTGCAAATAAACTTGAAAAACTAATTTTTTTAATCCCTGAGAATCCATTAAAATACAAATCATCTATTTATTTTCAAAATGAAAATGTAAGAGATATGACATATAAAAGCTACACAATAGTTTATAAAGTCAGTTTTCAAAAAAATACTATAGAAGTCTTAAGGGTCTTTAACCAAAACAAGCCAACTAACTAAAAGATACAACAAAACATAGTAGTCAAGAAATTGACGATTGTTCTGCGACTTGTGTTTGGTTTGATAATAAAAAAGTTGAGAGACATACTTTTTTATTACTCACACTTGAAACTGTTGCATAGTTTTATTTAATGATAAAATATACACCATTTTGCTAAAATGGTGTATATTTTAAATAACGGGCAAAAAAAATCATAAATTCACTTCCAACAGATAGTTCATATGATGAAATCATTAAAGAACTTGCATTTGATAGAATGATAAAAAAAGGTTTAGAAGATTCTAAAAATGGTAAAACTATTTCAAGCAAAGAGATGGAACATAGAATCAAACAATGGTAAATATTAACTGGACTGATGAAGCAAGTTTTTGGCTTAAAGATATTCACGATTATATAGCGCAAGATGATACAAATAATGAAGTTATAATTTTACTTTATGGACATTATCGTATTGCATATTTGATAAAAGACTAAATACACCATTTTATCGGTTTTATGCCGTGTCCGATTAGATACTCGTTCGTCTTTGAAAACGGTTTTGAGCCAAAAAAGCCTCTGTATGAAGAGAGTGGTGATGGATGGGGAGCTTTTAGGATAAGATGTTTTGAAGCATCTATCAGTGATGCTTTTGCGGCGGCAGGGCTTCCCCAGAGAATGAAAACCAGATTTTCTTTTTGATAACTCAATATTCTTATAACCGCATCGGTAAATATCTCCCAACCCATATTTTTATGGGAGTTTGCCTCATTCGCACGAACACTCAAAACGGTATTTATCAAAAAAACACCCTCTTTTGCCCACTGTGTAAGATTTCCGCTTTTGGGAATATCACAGCCCATATCGTCTTGCAACTCTTTAAAAATATTTTTAAGCGAAGGCGGATGAGGGATGCCGTCGTTTACCGAAAATGCAAGTCCGTGAGCCTGATTTGCACCATGATAAGGGTCTTGCCCCAGTATCACTACTTTTACATTTTCAAACGGAGTGTTGTCGAATGCCGCAAAAATATTCGCACCTTTTGGATACACCGTATGATTTTTTTTCTCATCTACCAAAAAGCTTTTTAGCGAAATAAAATAAGGCTTTTGAAACTCGTCAAAAAGTATTTTTTTCCAACTATCTTCTATTTTCGGGTCTATCATGTTTGCTCACTTTTTATTTAAATTATGCCAAAAGATAAGCAAACTTTTTAACCCACTCTTTAAAAACTGCCGAGTGTTCCATTCTCACACCGTTTCTTTGCAAGTCTTGGACTATCATAACGGCAAACTCGCTCTTTAGCTCCATTGTATAAGAGAGCAGATTATCGAGTCTCTCATCACTGCCTTCTTTTAGGTATGCGCTTACAAGTCCCGTACTTAGAGCATAAAGAACATCTACCTCATCGCTGTACTCGCCGCTTCCGTTGTCTAATATAGTGTTTATATCAGGCAGTTTATGCATAACCTTTGCAAATGCTAAAAAAGAGACGGCAACTTCGCGCCCGACTGCTCCGCTTATGGTATCTAAAAGCAGCTCGTTTGAAACTCGGCTTTTGAGTATTTTGTTGACATATTCCCAGCTTCTAGGCGTTGCAAAGCTTTTTACATCACTCTTTGCATCAAAGGTGAACAAATGTTCGCTTCTGTATGAGATGTATGAAATTACTTTCTCGTCAATCTCTTTTTTATAAGCCCAAAGTCTCCAATCCTCTACATGTACATCCATCTCAAAATGAACAAATCTGTTTGCCAAAGGGCTTGGCATACGGTATGTCACGCCTCTGTCGCCCTCACGGTTTCCTGCCGCGACTATCGCCCAACCATCAGGAAGTTCATACTCTCCTACTTTTCTATCGAGTATAAGCTGATAGGCAGAAGCTTGAACGCTAGGAGCGGCAGAGTTTAGCTCATCTAAAAATAAAATTCCCTCTCCCGTGCGGGGCAAAAAAGCAGGAGGCGCCCAAAGAGCGGTATGAGAATCTTTGTCGTAAAAAGGGATTCCTTTTAAGTCGGTCGGATCCATAAGTGCGAGTCTTAAGTCAATAAAACCTATATTTCTCTCATCGGCTATCTGCTTGACTATTGACGACTTTCCGATTCCGGGCGCGCCCCATAAAAAAGTGGGAACTCTCTGTTCGATTAAAGAGTTTATTACAGTTATCAGATTTGTGGCTCTCAAACTTCCCACCCTATATTTTCTTGTTGTATATGTTTGCCAAAAGAGGGATTTTCTTTTACCTCTCTAGCTAGTCTTGAGTCTAATTGAAACTGGTATAAAATCTCTATCGGAGTACTTTTATTTTTTGCCAGTGCTTTTAAAACTTCTATATCCAAACTCTTTGACAATGCTTTTAAAATATGAGAAGGCGTATTTTCATTATTTGCCAAATAGAGATGATTTTTTTCATCTTTATATGCCTCTTCAAGATTCTCTTTTGGCGTAGCCGGATTTTCGTAAACGGCAAATCTTATATCATCCGAGTCTTCAGACAAAAGCTTGCCTACCAGCCTTTCGTCTAAATTACTATTTATTGCCAAATGAAGCATAACTTCTTGTTTATTTAAAGAGTGTAGTCTTGTTTGCATCTCAAATGTCAGTGATTCATTTAAAGCCAGTGCAGAGTGCTGTTTTTTAATAAGTAGTTCAAAAAGCTCATTGTTTAGTTTTACATGTTTTGCAATATTTTTTACAGATCTATCTGCTTCTAAAAACTTATCTATTACGCTTTTTGACAAATTAAAATTATACGAGAGCGCTTCGTGAACATCCTCATGCATATCGTCATACAGTATATTTTGCATATCTTCATCACAATTTTGACGCATTGCTATAAGAGTTTTTATATATGAATCTGATTTTTTTATAAATGACTTAAGTACGTTTTTTGGAGCATTTACATGTATTGCGATGGAAGATAAAATATTGTAATTTGCACTTTTTTTGTCGCTATCAAAACTTTTTTGCAGAGGCTCAAGCTCTGATATAGCTTCTATAAGCTCCTCACGATTAGTCTGCACTATAAGATGCATTAAACCCGAAGTCGCATACTGAACGTTGTGGTTTCTCTCAATATTTTGGTAAAAGCGCAAAATAAGTGCAGCACTTACATCGCGGTTATCGTCATTTTCAAAGAAATCTTCTTTGCTCCACGAATACATCTTCAGCAGTTTAAAAAAAAGTTCATCGCTTATAGTTGAGTTTTGCAAGAAACTCTTTAGTCTATCTTTGTCATGAGAGAGTTTCAAGCTCATTAAAAGAGTATCGGTGTCTATATATTTTGCAAGTTCTTTTTCAAAACTGTCTATCGAAATGAATTCAAGCTCTTTTGAGTATCTTTCATATAGTTTCTCACTATCCTTTTGCTCATAAGGCGTCATCATTTTGCCCTCAACAACAACCATAACATCTTCGCAAAATTCATTAACGACTCTTATATTATGAGACTTAAGCTGGGAGCCAAATTCATCCATGCTAAAAGCACGGCTTTTACCAAAAAGCAAAATAGATTTATCTTGTAATTTTTTTAAATTCATAAGGCAAATTATACATATTTTTATTTAGTTTTCTCTTCTTTGTTATACTTTAGCACTATTTTAATCAAAATACATGTTAGGAACACTATATGAAGCTTTATGCACCTTGGGAGAAGGCTTTTAAAAAAGTATCTACTCCTTTTGAAAATTTTTTACATGCTCAAACTACCACAGGTTTAATTTTGATGTTTATGACAATTGTGGCTTTAATCGCCGCTAATTCACAATTTGCAGAGGCTTACAAACACTTTTTTCATACAGAAATTAGTTTCGGATTTGGCTCTTTTGGTATCTCTCACTCAATTCATCACTGGATAAATGACGGTCTTATGGCTATATTTTTCTTTATTATCGGACTAGAAATTAAAAGAGAGATTCTAGTAGGAGAGCTTTCAAATATCAAAGTTGCCATATTGCCGATTCTATCCGCTATAGGAGGGATGGCTTTACCGGCACTTATATATATCGGTTTTAACGGCAATGGTGAAGGTGCAAACGGCTGGGGTATTCCTATGGCAACAGATATAGCATTTGCCATCAGCGCTCTAGTTTTGCTTGGCAACAGAGTCTCTGCATCGCTTGTTACGTTTTTAGTCGCACTTGCTATCGTGGATGATTTAGGAGCAGTTATTGTTATCGCTCTGTTTTATACAAGTGATATAAATATGATATCCCTCTTTTTTGCTTTTGCCTCTTTTTTGGTTTTGGTGTCTTTTAACCGTTTTGGAATCCATGCAGTTTTACCCTACTTTTTAGTTGGTCTTGGTATGTGGTTTTTTATGCTTGAATCCGGTGTTCATGCAACAATTGCAGGTGTAATTGCCGCTATGGCGATACCTTCAAAACCAAAATACGCTCCTGCTAATTTTACGACACATACTAAAAACCTTCTTGATGAGTTTGATAACTATCCGGTTGCAACAGACCATATGATGCATGAAAAGCAAAAAGCGATTGTTCAAAACATAAAAGACAAAATAGACTCTATCGGCGCTCCAGCCTCAAGACTCGAACATACGCTTCATCTTCCTATCAGTTTACTCGTGATACCTCTTTTTGCCCTTGCAAATGCAGGAATATCAATAGATTTTTCATCTATAAAAGATACTGTCGCACAACCTGTTTCAATCGGAATAATCATGGGGTTAATTGTAGGAAAAGTGATAGGGATAGCAGGTGTAGCGTGGCTTGCTATAAAAATGAAAATCGCAACACTTCCACAAGATACTACCATGAGTCAGATTTTCGGTGTCGCATTTTTGGGTGGAATCGGCTTTACCATGTCTATATTTGTTGCCGACTTAGCATTTTTAGGAAATGAAGATTTAATCTTTCAAGCAAAAATAGGTATCCTAACAGCCTCTTTGTTTGCAGGAGTTATAGGCTATATATTGCTCAAATATATTATAAAACCGAGCAATCAAGCAGAGTAAGTTTTTGTATAATAAAATAAAATACATGTTATAATGTAAACCTAATTTACTGCATGTAAACCCTGACAAAATTTTATTTAAAAGGCATATTATGAAAAAAGTCTCTCTGTTTTTAGCTCTGTCTCTGGCTCTTTTTGCCAACAACGCCGTACATGAATTTGCTCCGAGCAAAGAGTGTGCGTCATGTCACCCAAAAATTTATGAAGAGTATTACGGCTCAATGCATGCAAACTCAACACCTGATAAAGATGTTATCCATAAAGCAGTGTGGGACAAACACCCTCACAACACAAAACTTGAGCAGTATTCTTGCGGTAAATGCCACTCTCCAGCGGCTAACGACTTAGACAAGATGCTAACCAAAGGCGAGAAAGCTCTGCCTGATGTAAAAAACGAAACTCATCAAGAAGCGGTCAGTTGTGCGTACTGTCATCGTATAGAGAGCATTGAAAAACATGAGCAAAGCAATACAAACATCATAAGCAAAGATAAAAAAAGCTACTACGGCTCAACTAGAAGCTCACTTGAGTCTCCTTACCATAAGATTATCACAAAAGAGAATGAGCACTTTGCAAACGGTAACGTCTGTATAGGCTGTCACTCACACAATGTAAACAAGTCAGGCTTAAATCTATGCTCTACAAACGTAAACGACCAAATGAGCGGCGCAAACTGCGTAAGCTGTCACATGCCAAAAGTAGAGGGAAGCTTCTCCTCTATAATAGAGACAAAACAACATGCATTTCACGGTTTTGCAGGAGCGCACTATAACTCTGACATGTTAAGCAAATATGTAAATATCTCGGTTTTAAGAAATATAGACAATTTTATAGTAAATGTCGATAACCAAAGCTCACATGCACTTCTGCTTCATCCTATGCGTATGGCTGTTTTAAAAATAAACGTGCAAAGAGGAAAAGAAAAGATAGAGCTTGAAAAAGAGGTTTTTGTAAGAGTAATAGGCAAAGACGGCAAACCTGCAATGCCGTGGGCAGCGGATACTACGCTAAAAAACTCCATGATACAAGCCAATGAGAAGAGAGAAGTAAAGCGTGATTTTAGGCTTGAAAAAGGCGACAAGGTAAATGTAGTGTTAGGCTGGTTCTTGGTAAATCCAAAAGCCCTAGAGTCGCTAGGACTTGAGAATGAAAAAGTTGCAAAAGAGTTTCATGTCTTTAAAAAACAGAGCTTTTCATTTTAATATATACGCAATTGGAGCAAAGCCCCAATTTGCTACGCTAGCCGCTTAGGCACTAAAGCTTGCCTCTTTAGAGGCAGAGATTTTTAATGAAATCTCGCATCCGCTAAACTTAAAATCTAACTCATTTGACGGCTCTTTGTAAAGCAAAGGGCTGTCTAAATCCACATACCCAACGACATCACGATAGGCAAACGCGAGATAAAGCGCTATGTTTATGGAGTATGGACCTTCAAGCATAGAACCTAACATACATGTAATCTTTTTTTCTCTTGCATACTCTAAAATCTCTATCGCCTTTGTAACTCCGCCGCACTTCATAAGCTTGATATTTATCATGTCTGCACTCTGAGACTCCACGACCTTTTTTGCATCCTCAAGGCTAAACACCGCTTCATCAGCAAGTATGGGAATATGTGAAAAATGCGTTATCTTTTTGAGGCTCTCTAGGTCGGAAGCGATGACGGGCTGTTCTATCAATTCTATCTTGATATCAAACATATTGTTTATAAAAAACTGCGAATCTTCAAAACTCCATGCCTGATTTGCATCGACCAGTATTTGTACATGTACAAGCTCTTTAGCTATTTTTCTTATAATATCCACTGCATGTAAAACATCGCTTCCTACTTTTACTTTTAGGATTGTCATTGCGTTTTCATACGCTTTTTTTGCATCTTCAAGCATAACATCCGCAGAGTTTAGACTTATGGTAACATCTGTTTTAATGGGGGTAAAATCTTTTATCTCAAAATACTCACACAAAGTTTGGTTTATCTCTTTTACATGTAGAGATATAAACGCCATATCAAGCGCTGCTTTTGCACTTGAGCCAATGCAACACGCCGAGTGCAAAATCTCTAAAGCTTCTTTACATGTAAGGTTTAAAAACTGCTTTTCTACACTCTCTATGGACTCTAATATTATCTCTATATCTTCGCCCGTAATCGCCTTTGTCGCAGGCGCTTCACCGATGCCTACATGTCCGTTTTCATCTTCTACATGTACTCTCACAAACTCTACATGTGAAGTCTCTCTAAGTGCCGTTTTAAAAGGAGTTTTAAGCTCTATGTGTTTTACTTCTGTCGTGATTTTTGTTATTTTAAATTGTTTTTCTGATGTCATATCGCAAGCCTTAAAATTATTTTCTATTCTATAATTATCAATTTAATAACATCTAATTAACTATAATGCTTATTTATCGTAACAAATAATTTAACAAAGGTGGTTTTAGCACTTTCATTTGCTCCTGAGATGATGTAGATGGTTTTCATTTAATTTAAATTCCTATTTTGAATAGTCATTCCCAGTTGCATAAGTTTTTCATCAATTTTTTTATATAAAGCATTTAAATTTACTTCTCCTAATAAAAAAGGTAATTTAAAATTTACTATTTTTTCTTCTATATCTTTTTGCAATATACTTTTTTCTACAATATGTAACTCACCAATAATTTTATCAGCTATATCATCTATTTGTAGAGTTATTTTTTCTAGTTTATCATCCATACTCTTTATCAACTCATATAACTTTTTATTTTTACTAAAAGATTGAATACTATTAAAATATTCTATATTAAACTTTATATTTGCGATAATATTATTTTTATCTAAAAATTCTTTAAAATTTTTAGCATCTATATTAGTATGTTTAGAAAAAATATCAGTTACAAAATACCCATGTTCTTGTTTTAATACACTCAAGTTTGGGTGGCTTGAAATAATGAGTTTTGGAACAGCAAAATATAAATAATTGTCATCATTTTTAATTTGAGTAGGTGTAGTATTTGAAACTAAATCTTCAATTAATTTGAAACCCATAGTATCTAAGTAATCACTTTTACTATCATTTTCTTTCAAATGTAAATCTATAATTAAGTAATTTATTTTATGTTCACAAATATAATTAGCTATAAAACTTAAAAAGCTATCTCTATTTGTAATATTTTCATAAAACTCTATATAAAAATCATCAATAGATTCAAGGTTAGGAAAAATTCTTGATTGCTCCAATCCACTATCTACTAGAGCGAAACTCATTGCTTTACATATTTCAGACTCATTTTCGATAATAAATACTCTTGCTTCATTCAAATTTGCCATTTATATATTTTCCTTACTTATGTGAATTTTGTAATACATAGGATCATCATTAACTATGTCCATAGTAATTTGATTAGTTTCTAATATATTTTTAATTGCTGTATGCCCGACACCATAACTTTCAGATGTATCTTCATTTTCAGTATTTTTCTCATTTTCTATAATAATGATTCTGTTTTCACTATAAATATTAATATGTGAATTTGATTTTCCATATTTTAATGCATTTAAAATAAACTCAAAAAATACAAGATTCATAATATCTCGTTTAATTGTAATGTTAGGGAAATTATATATATTGTTGTTTACATTCAATTTTATATCATTACTTTTAATTAATGGATTCATGTCTGTTATATTAAGGAAGCTAATCAATTTTTGATAAAAATCATTTTTTTCAGAATTATTAAAAAAAACATTTTCTATACAATAAGCTTGTTCTTGTTCTACTTTTAAATTTTTATCATAATATTTCCCTAAAGAGGCTACATATTCTATAATGATTGAAAAGTCTTTAATTTCATTAATTTTTTTCATCAAAGTAGTTTGTTCTAAATATCCTCTATTATATTCTTGAATTAAATTGTCTAAACGAGTATAAATTCTAATTTGTTTAAATGTAGAATGATTAATATTGCTAATTATTTTCTCAATAAGTTCTTTTTCTTTTGCTATACGCTTTAGTTCAATCAACTCTTCATACTTACTTCGCATGGCACTAATCATGTTATAGTCTTGGAATAATTTGCATATAATATTTTGATACGCTAAAATCCATCTTGAAATTAATAAATGCTCATTTAGTTTAGGGGATTTATCCTCATCCATTTTTGTATGTTCAATGACAATTACCCCTATAGGAATAAGCTTATCATTATTAGTTATACGGATATAAGTTCTAAAGTCTTGATAAAAATTACACCAAATATTATATTTTTTGTTATCATCATTTTCTTTTCTATATTCTATTGTAATTTCATTATCATCTATTTCTTTTTTTACAAAAGCACTTCTATATAAAACTTCTTCATTGCCTCCCTTATCTAATTCTTTATATTTATTTAAGACATCTATTAACAAACAGTTGTCAATATTTTCATTTAAATCTATACAAATACTTTTTACTTCTTTTGATATAATTTTTTCCAGTATAGCTTTAAAATTTTGTATTTTTTCATCTATTGGTCGTTCTTTAACAATAGTTTGAAATATATTTTTATCTATATTTAAATGCGTAGTATTCTCCACAAAAAGACCAAAAATTCTTGAAAATGTTCTTGTATATTTAAAAGGAATATCCCCGTAAAACTTCTCTAGTTCTCGTTCAAAATATTTTGATTTTTCTTCGCTATATGTAGTTAATTGCTTAACTGCTATTGGATACATATTTAATAATCGTTTATATTTTTCATATTTTTCAGGGCTTTTAATTGCATCTGTTATCTTATAATAGTACATTATTACTTCATACGAAAGTATATGATTTACTCCTAAAAAACTACCAAGCGAAAGTAAAAAACTAAAATAATCCAAATTTGTTCTATTTTTGTCTTTATAATGCAATACTATCTCTTTTATACTATTACATTTATCAAGCTCCACATAATCCAAATCAGTTAAAAGAGAATGTACTTTAATATTATCTTTACTTAAATTTGTAAATTTTCTTATCTCTTCATAGATATATTTATGAATATTTTTTCTTAATGTTTTAAAAAAATAAACTTTTGGAAATGCTAAACTTTTTAAAAATGCTATTTTTGACTCAACCTTTAAAAATTTATCAATTTCATAAGTAAGTGATTTACCATTAAGATAATTTTTTTCAAAATAATTTTTAACTATATCGTCATAATAATTATCTAGTTTTTTTTCAATATTTTCTAATCTTTCAAATTCATCTATATACTGATAAATATATTCCGTTGATGACATCCTTAGATAATTTTTTAAATCTGCTATTGATTCAAGCAACTCGTATTCTATTGAACAAGCACTTTTCATTGCTAAATCTTTTGCTTTTTTTTGAAATGTATGCTTGATAGTTACTAAAGAAGAACTTATGGCAATCTTTTCAAATATTTTTTTTCTCTCACATAAGTAACAATCCTCAAAACCTGTTTTAATAGGATGTATGTTAATCTTTAGATACCTATAAAAATGTTTATCTTTATAAAAATTATCCATCAAGCTAAAATCTTTCTCATTTGTTCTATCTATCAAAGTAAATACTGCTTGAAATTTATCTGCAAAAAAACTACTCAAAACACTATAGATATATTTAAAAGCTTCCCCACTAGAGATTGCATCATCTACAAAATAAAAACTATAATAGTCTTCTTTATTTTTATATGTAGATGTAAGATTATTAATAGAAAAATACCCTTGCTCTTTATTGTTTAGACTAAGACTATGAATAATGGCATCATTTTCAAAAACTATTTCATTGATAAGAGCTACAAATTCTGCATTTGTATTGTGTGCTGATGTTAAAATAACAGGAACTTTTTCATCTCTTTTAAACTCTATATTTTTAAAATATTCTTTTATATCATCTTTGTTATTTTTAAAAAACTGTGTTGTGCGTATATAGTAAAGATAATGATTTGTATTTCTTTCAATATGGGGAAAATAAATAGTATCTTTCCATGAAACTTGAAAAATGTTATCATTTTTTTTATATGTATCATGGGTATGATATAAATCTTTGATATTGTATTTATCCTTGTCTATCTCATATAAAGGTTTATTTTCATCAAAACACCATGAACACTTGGAAGCCGATTGTAAAACATCATTTAAGTTTTTACTATAAGAGGCAATCCAATTGTGTGAGTCAGTACCATCTTTGGTAAGTTGTATAAGAGTGTATTTTTCATAGTTTTTTAAATCTTTAGCAAGGTTTTTATCAATATCACTTTCGAATACACTAGGACGAATAAATACAAATCTTTTATTATTATGTAGCTTTTTAAATTTATTAAACTGTTCTAAAATTTGTTTACTATTTAAATCACTTATAATATAACTTTGTAATTCTACATCTAAAAGATACTCTAATTCTGCTATAAATGAAGAAGAATACTTTTCAATTCCTACAAATATAATATTTTCAAAATTTTTAGACTTATTTTTAATTTTCTTTGCCAAATCAAAACTCATCAATTTGACCCATTGAGAATTTTCAAAAACATATTTTAAATAATAAAATTTTTTTATATGGAAATCATCTTGTAAGTCAAGATGAATATCTTCATAATTTTCTTTAATTTCTAAAAAATTATCTAACATTAGAGTGTAAAGTAATTCATTTTGATTTCGTGGATTTGGCAAAAAAAGTTCAAATGGGAAAAACATTTGTTTATTTTGATGATTTGTATAAAAAAGATTAGATGTTAAATTCACGCCATTTTGCCCTTGACAAGTTTCTAAAAAATTTCTTTTATTGTAATTGTAAGTTTGAGATAACATAGTATTTATACCGCACATCTCTTGATGATTAGCACCACCAAGAAAAAGAACCTGAGGATACTCTTTATTTAAAAAAGCAATATTACATATTTTTGATACATCAGTTGTTTCACTTAAAATTTTCAGATATTCTATATTCTCTTCTATAGGATAATTTACTACAAGTATATCTTGGACGGAGTTTAAAAAAGCAAATGAATACAAATCTCTTAAAAAGTTACTAGTCTCTTCTATCTTTGCATAATCAACGATAACAGCATTTATCTTATCAGACAATCCACTTCTATCTTTTAAATCAAAATAGTATTTAAAATTTTCAAGATGTTTTTCTAATGGTTTTTCTTTATCTTCTAAAAGTTCTCTATAGTATTTAGAAGTTAATTTCAGAGGTTGTTGTGTGATTATTGCTGGATTATCTAAATGAAGATTTTGAGGAAAAGATAAATGAAAGTAAGTTCCATGAACTACATAGTCTTTTAAGCGTGCTACAGTAGCTTTAGCATTTTTGTATGTTACTAAAAAAGATTGTTCATCTTTATTGAGATAAATTTTTAGATTTACATATGTATCATTTTTATTTTTCTCATTAGAAAGTTTTTCAAGTTGATTTACTATTTTTAAAAGTAGAGGCAATCCAAAATGTTTAGTCATCCTTTCTTTTTGTGTAGATAAAACATAATTTAAATCAAAAATATTATTTAGTACTTTTTCATAATTTTTATTATCTAAATCATCAATTATTTTTTGATACTCTTTCTTGATTAGTTCATTTGGTTCATCTTCTTTTTCTTGAATAATTGTTTCCAAATATTTAGATAAAAAACCTTTTTGATAATCATCAGATACAATCAATTCATATAAGTTTTGAGATCTATTAATATAAAATGAAATATATCCGTTAGCTGGAATATCATCTATTTTTGTATGTTTTTGAATATTTTCTACAATTTCTCTAAAAATTTCTTTAAATTTCTCTGTGATGTATGCACCATTTTGAGTAAGTTCTAAATATATCTCAAATATATCAGTCCATACTTTTTCACTTTTGTTTTTATATGCACCTTTTTCAATGGTTTCAAGTTGTAATGACTTATAAAATACTTTTCTATTGCCAAAACTAGCAATCTTTTCTGATTTGCCAGTTGCTTTATTTGTAGTCCAATAATCTTTATCTTCAAAGACTTCATTGAATGTATTATTGGCTATTTTTATAATTGGTAGGAAATTATATTTTTGTTTTCTTAAAAGCGTTAGATTATTTTCTTTTTCTGTAGTATATAAAAGTATTTTTTTATCAGTTAAAGTAGTAGGCGGTTTGTTTCTATCTCTAAATGTATTATCTACTATCAAAACAATACCGCAATCTATATATTGTGTTAAGTATGTTTGTATATAGGATTGTACTTTTTTATTTAACTTCTCAATATTTAAAATAATTCTAATATCTCTAGAAAAATATTTTTCATTAATTTGTAATTTTTCATATAGGTTAAGTAGATATACTAAAAATAATGGATGAATAAAGAAAATTTCTTCTGAATTATCAAAATCTATATTAATGATGTAATTTCCGTTTTCAGGAATATTATGTTCAATTTCTAAAAAAATGTCATAGTATAATTCTAGAGTAAGTTTATTTTTGTCAAGTAACATTGAATTTGTTATTTTCATACACTACCTTTAATTTTTATAAATTAGATTATAGTAAAAAAGATATTATAACTTTACATACAACAGTGTACATCCTACTTTAAAAAAGGTTGGAAAGTTAGAATTTCACTTTTCTTTTCATCTGCTTATGAGCTTTCCCCGTCTCATAATCAAATCAAATACCCTATATGTTTATAATAAGGAGTATTTAAAAATTCTTTTAAAAGCTCTTTTGAGGGATTGATAAGACTTACCATATTAATTAGTGCAGTTTTTAATTTTTTCAAATCTTTATAAATAACTACCCAGAGTATATCGCCGTCCACACCTCTATAATCATGGGATATTTTATCTCTAAGTCCTGCTATATCACTCCATGAAAGTTCAAAGGCTACGGCATCTTTTAGCTTTTTATCTATTTTTTTAGACTCTTCACCAATAGCGATAAAAAGTGATATGACAGCATTTAATTCTTTTTGCTCATTTGCCCAGATAAATTCGATAGGGTTGTTAAAATCTTTTGTATATATCCAAGCTTTTTCACAACACTCCAAGATGGTAAAGATATGGATTAGATTTTTTTCATCATACATAGATAAAATCTTTTTTTGCATAATGTTTTACGATGGGATTCATATAATCAAGTGAGACAAAATCAACTTTTGAGACTTTCAGTTCATCGGCTAGTTTTTCACCGATATTTAAAAAATCCAACCCACTTTGAAGTTCAAAGTTTTTATCTCTTTCATAAAAAATATCTACATCACTGTTACTTGTGGCTTCATCTCTTGCGTAACTGCCATATAGTCCAAGTGCAGTGATGCCGTACTTTTTGTAAAATTCGTCTTTTTTATTTTTTAGATATGTGATAATTTCAATTTTAGTCATTGTAAAAATCCTTTATTCATATTGGTTTAAGTATAACATAAAATATGTATAATTCAATAAGCTCTACCCCGCCATCCATATCAAAATTTTCCCGACCGCAAGACCACCGAAAGTTCCTACCAAATACCCCATTATCGCCATTAAAACGCCAACTCCAACAAGTGCTTTATTGTAAGTTGCCGCAAGAATTGACGCCGAAGCCACGCCGCCGATGTTTGAGAGCGAAGCAATGGCGATACTGAACAAATCAAGCCTGAATATTTTAGCACCTACAACCATTATGAGTGCATGAATAAGTAAGATACAAAACCCTGCAAAGACATAGATGCCCACACCGCTAAAGTTTTCAAAGAGCGCTTTTGAGCCGATAAGTGCGATTAACATGTAGAGCATTGTCGTTGCAACTTCACTACTTCCGTTTATGTTTTTAAGCTTTGTAAACGAGCCTAAAACGCCAAGAAGCGTAGCGATTATAACCGTTGTAGTCGTATAATTTAAGAGTATAAATCCGCTCGCAGCTATAAAATTTACAGCAAATGCGACAACGACAGAAAGCAGTATCAAAAGCCAGTATCTCTTTGTCCCTATCGTACATGCACACCCGATAGCACTCAGCTTTGCCATCTGTTCATGTGAAGATGTGAAGCTGTTGAAGTAGTGCGCAAACGGTGTCAAAAAAAGCAAAAACATTATCCAAATAGTATAGTTTACGCTATCGACTATAAGCGCGTATCCAAAGGCTTCTTGTGAGACATTCAGTGCCGAGCCGACTGCTATCATATTTGCCACGCCGCCCATCCAGCTCCCGCTTAGCGCTCCAAAAGCAGATGCCATACTTTTGTCAAAATTAAATGCAAATGATATAAGTATAAAAGCAAAAGAGAGCGAAAAAACCGCCAAAACATAAGAGATAAGGAGAGATTTTCCTAGTTTAAAAAAGTCCCTTATGTCAACTTGCAAAAGCATCAAAAATAGCATTGCAGGAAGCAGATTTTTTTTCGTGTTAGCATATATAGCGTCTATCATCTCATTATGCTCAAACATCCCCATAGATGCCAAAAACATACTAAAGAGATATATCAGCACGACCGATGGAACAAACTTAAAAAACTTCCATCCGCTTTTTTGCTCGACTAAACTTATGGCTGCCGCCAAAAGAGCAAGTGTAAAGAGATAAAAAAACGGCGAACTAATCATTTAGACTCTTGAGGACAAGGTGCTGATTTAAAATATTTTATCTCTTTTCGCAGTTCATTCATAAACCTTACAGACGGATCGTCCTTTTCTGTCCTATAACCCTTGTCCTTTTCGAGCCATAAAGGAGTTTTTTCAAAACATCTATACTCATAATGCCCTATAACATACTCTATGGTTTTAAACTTCTCTTTGAGATAATTTACAAGCTCCACATTTGCCTTCAACTGCTCTTGTGTTAGATTGTCCGCAGAGTTTTCTCCGCCGACGTTTTCTATACCGATAGAGTTGTAGTTCAGCCCGATTACATGTCGTGCCATTGTGTCAAGCGGCATAAGCTGATGCACAGTCCCATCGCGCTCAACCATAAAATGAGCAGATACATTAACCGCTCCTGCGTTTTGTATCTCAGGTCTATCGGTTGGAAGTGTTTGTGATACAAATCTAGCCAACGATTTACCGTAATCATCTATTGCAGTGTGATGAATGACGATTATTTTTGGAGTGATTTTTATATCTTTTACATGTAAGCCGTAATGCTCTTTTATGTACTCTTTTGTAAGCTCCACTCTTGTATGGGAAAACTCTATCGGTGTTTGCTCAATTTTAAGTGCAAAAAGAGAAAGCGGAATAAAAAAACAAAAAACTATAAACTGGTACATGTAAACCTTTTTAGATAAAATTATATCTTAAAAACTTTTTACAGGGTTGCACTTAATGGCAAGATATATTATTTTAGACACGGAAACAACGGGTACGGGCGACTTAGACAGAATAATTCAATTAGGATATATGGTTTTAGGCGCAAAAGAGGTAGAGGTTCAAAATGAGTTTTTCAGCTGTGATGTTCCTATTAGCTTTGGAGCGATGGAAGTTCACGGCATCACTCCCGATATGCTAGAAGGAAAGAGTACATGTAAAGAGAGCAAATCATACAAAAGACTGCAAGAGCTTAATACTAACGATAACTACCTCATCATTCACAATGCTCCCTTTGATATAGGTATGCTTGAAAAAGAGGGCTTTAAAACGCAGATGAAAGTCATAGATACTCTTAGGGTCGCAAAACATATTTTACCCGATGAAGAGGCTCACAGACTTCAATATTTCCGCTATAAAATGGGCATATATAAAGAAGAGCAAAAAGAAGCGGATGCTTTGGGAATAACTATAAAAGCGCATGATGCTATCGGTGACGTGCTTGTTTTAAAACTTCTTCTTAGCAGATTAAAAGAGGCTGTTATGAAACAGTTTCCAAGCCAAAATCCCGTCGATAAAATGGCTGATTTAACTGCAACGCCTATTTTGGTAAAATCATTCAACTTTGGAAAGTACAAAGGTAAAACCCTTCAAGAGGTAGCGGCAATCGATGCGGCTTATCTTAGATGGATGCTAAGCGGTATGGAAAATCTCGATAGTGATATGCGATACTCAATCAACACTGTTTTAGGCATTTAAAATTATCTCAAAACAGTTGACTCCCAAAACATGGCTATAATAAAGTTTATAGTTATGTTTTTTCAGGATTGCATCCGTAATGTACAACCCCAAACCCAAACCGCCGTTTGAATTTTCATAAGTACGGTTAAATGGCTTTGTAAACACTCTGTTTTCATCAGACAACATATAACCTGTACTGCATATCTTTATACTATCCGTATTAAGAGTTATAATTGGCTTATCATGTGAGTATTTAAAAGCGTTATCGAGAAGATTTTTAAGCGCTATCGTGAAGAGTTCAAAATCAACATTTACTATAAGCGACTTCTCCTCTGCTTGGATTATAAAACTATCTTTGTCACACAAAAGCAAATCACATGTATGATCTAACAAATCTACAAAGCGGTACTCCATAAGATTTAACTGCCACTCGCCGCTGTTAAATCTCTCCATTTTGGAAAATTCTCCTAAAAGATAATTCATTCTTTCAAATATCTGTTTCAACCTCTCCTGATGTTCAGAACTCTCTAAACACTCGGTCGTAAGCAGACCTTTCATGATAGGGGTTTTAAGCTCATGTAAAATATTTCGCAAAAACAAAGAGCGTGCTTGACGCATTGAAGCAATTTTGTCTAAAACAATATTAAACTCTTTGGTAATTTGAGAAATCTCATCTTTGCCGCTAATAGGAAGATTTAAAAAAGCATCTTGGTCACTGAAATTGACAATGGCATTTTTAAGATTATGCAAAGGAAGAAGTTTCTTAACAATATATCCGAAAAAGAGCAAAACCAACAAATCAATAGATATAAAAGTAACCCAAAGAAGCCATAAAGACTCCTCTTTTAAATCTTCAAAAACTAAATCATCAAAATGATGATTCGGTGGAGGCGGCGGTAAAAAACTTGCCATAAACGGAGGTGGCGGCGGTGGCGGCAATTTTATAAAATATACTCTTTGTTTATACTCTACAATCTTTCCAAAGGGAAACTCTGCCAACTCTTTTGCACTATTTTTAATAAACGTTGAAGACAACTTTGATGTAGTAATAAATAACTGTTTTAACTCTTCTTCAAAATTTCCGCTTGGATGATGGATTAATCTTTGTGCCAGTTCAAAGCGGTGTATTCTATCAGACATTTGTTCTTCTAAGAAATGTTGTCTTGCAATCCAAAACAAAATATTTATAATAATAAAAATAAAGAAAAAGAAAAAAGTAACAATCCTTATAATAGAGTGGTTATTCATTGACAAACTTGTATCCTACCCCGCGAACAGAAACTATATAACGCGGATTTTTAGTATCGTCGCCTATCTTTTGCCTTATTCGCCCAATGATAACATCAATACTTTTTAGAGAACTTTCATATTTTATAGAACCGATATTCATAAGCATCTCTTCACGCGAGATAACAAATCTATCCTTTTTTATCATGTAAGAGACGATATCGTACTCCGCTTGCGTCAAATTTAATAAAACACCGTTTTTTGTAATTTCATGTCTGTTTTCGTCAACTTCGTAAGCTGAAATTTTTTTAGCGATTGCGGGATTTATACGTCGCATAATAGCGTCAATACGAAAAATAAGCTCCTGCGGGTCATAAGGTTTTGGAAGATAATCATCCGCTCCACGTGAGAATCCCATCTTTTTATCTTTTATATCTGAACGTGCGGAGGAGATAATTATGGGAATATCGCTCTCTTGACGAATAAGACGGCAAATCTCCATTCCGTCCATTTGAGGAAGAGACAAGTCAAGTATCAACATGTCAAAAATCTGAGCTTGAAACAGTTTGAGACCATCTAGCGGAGTAGGAGCAACAGTTACGTCAATACCGCTTTTATATAGGCATGATTTTAACAATTGCGCCAGTTCAACATCATCTTCAATCATTAAAACGCTTATCATCGGTTGATTATATCTGTCAATAAGTAAATAAAAAGTAACATGTCCAGAAGGACATGTCTGTATCTTAAGCGCTAACGCTCAGTAGAGAGTCGCTGTTTGTCGTAGAGATACTGTTTGAATAATATGACAATACCCTATCAAAGATATTCTTTTTCATATTTTCAAACTTATCATTGGCTGTTTCAGAAGAGCCGCTTGATTTATTTGAAGAGTTATCTGCAAAAAGTGCCTCTAATTCATCGGCACTTACAACACCGTCTTCATTTGTATCTAATGCGGCAAAAATTTCACTGCTTGCCGAATCTTTTGAAGACTCACTCTCACTACTTTGTGGAGGCGGGGGAGGAGGAGGCGGTGCTCCTTCAGGCTTCATATTTTTAAGTGCACTCATCAACTCCTCACTGCTCATACTTCCGCTGCCGTCTGTATCTAATAAGCTGAATATATCATCCAATGAAGTGTCGTCACTCTGCGATGCCGTATTCTTAGCCGCTGCGCTAAACTCTGCCTTGTCGATAGAACCGTTACTGTCACTGTCCATCGAGCTTAGCAACTCGTTTGCCATCTCTTCAAAGTTTGGTTTTCCTCTTTGCATAGAGGCGTTAACACTTGAAGAACCGTAAGACGAATACGCACTATAGTTAGAATTAACTGTCATGGTATGCTCCTTTTTCAAATGTAATAAGAAAAAAATTTCTTACCCAAACAAAAGAATAGTGCCAATAAGGTAATTATTTAGTAACATAGAAAAATATTTAAATGTTTAAGAGATAAAACTAAAAACTATAAATAGTACTAAAGCAATTCCCCAGCTAATAAACGCATATGGGAGTTGTGTATTTGTATGTTCAACAAGGTCACAATCACTAGCCATTGCGGCAATAATGGTAGTGTCGGATATTGGCGAGGAGTGGTCTCCAAAGACACCTCCTGAGATTGCCGCGCCTACACAAAGAGCAATGTTCGCATCCATTGAAGCAGCCATTGGCATAGCAATCGGAATCATAATACTAAATGTTCCCCAACTTGTTCCGGTTGAGAGAGAGATAAGAGAAGCAATTATAAAAATAACTGCGGCTAAAAAAATGACGTTTAAGTTTTGACTTACTAGTGAAGCCAAAAAATGACCAGTCTTTAGCTGAGTCGTAATCTCTCCTATGCCAAAAGCAAAAAGTAGTATAAACGCTATGGGCACTAACTTAAAACCGCCCAAAAAAGCAGTTTTGCTCCATACTGAGAGTGTCATGTTTTTTTTACCTACAAAATAAAAAAGTGTAAAAATAAGCGTAGTTAACATAGTATAAAAAATAGAACTGGAACCGCTCCCTTTTAAAATATCGCCATTACCCGTTATATATAAAAAGATAAAAACGAAGAGTATCATTAAAAAAATAGGCAAAAGCATATAAAACATACTCTGCGATTTCTTACTTATTACCTCTTCGTTTTTAGGCTTATGTTTTGCATTTTTCATAGCTCCTATGTCAATATTAAACCATATTGCTACAAATGTAACCAAAAGTGCCGCCATTGCATAAAAGTTGTATAAAACCGATTTTAGCAATATATCCAAAGCATCAAAATTTATGCTATTTAGAGAAATTTGCGTTGTTATCAGACCTAAAAGAAGAGCGCCCCATCCATTTAAGATGATAAGGGAGCTAACAGGTGCGGCAGTAGAGTCACAGACAAAAGCCAGTTTTGCACTTGGAATTTTATATTTATAACAAAACGGCTTTCCGACCGCACCTGCAATTAGTGAGGTAATAGTTGATTCTATAAAGATGAAAATACCTATAACATAGCTTAACATCAAAGCAGAACGCGGAGATTTCACGACCCCTGTTTTATGTTGCATAAAATCTACAAAGCCATCAATTCCGCCTGATTTCTCAATAAGCTCCATAATACTTCCTACCAACACTGCAAAAATAAGTGTTTTTACTATCCAACCCTCTGATAACAGAGATGCAAAAAGTGTAAAAACTGCTTTTAGTGAAAGTAAAATAGAGAAGTCGTTCAATACAAAAGCACCCAGAACGATGCCGCTAAAAAGCGATAGCATTACATTTCTTGTGTATAACGCTAAAAAAATAGCAAAGAGCGAAGGAAGAAGAGAGAGTGCAGAAATTTCTATATTAGCCAAATCAAAATTCAATAGATAATAAAACTAAACCGGCTCTACCAAAAATCTCTTTATACGCCTCACACTCTTTTTGTCTAACCTCTTTAAATCCAAGTTTTTTATAGTACAAAAGAGTCTCTAAAGAACCGATTTCAACAACTGTCTGCGCTATACGATAACCTTTTAATCTAGCATTTAAGAGACTTTTATGCATAAGCGCTTTTAAAATTCCCACATCCATAAAGCCCTCTAGCTCTTCCATGTAGTCAAAAATAAGTGTTCTTGTATTGAGGCTAAATCCGCAAATATCCATAAGACCGAGATACTCACTCTGCTCGTCATCAATACCAATCTCATTTAAAGACGCTAAAAATACCTCTCTTGTTACAATCCTAGGCTCATAACTACAAAGAGAACCTACACTTTTTCCGTCAATTTCTGCAATTAAAAAATTAGTGTAATGGCAACTATTCTTTGCCGTAGTGTTTGTTAATTTTTTTAAATTATCTAAAATCTGCTCATCATTCGTAGTTTTAAAAATTAAATCGTAAACACCTATTTTTTTATCCGCTCTAGTGCTTTGTAATATCATCTGGGCTAAAAAAGAGGCATCGTCACTAGTAGCTTTTCTTATATTAATACTCATAAACCTTTTTCCATTTTTAAAAAATTAATCTGTTTCATATTTTGGTAATAGTAACATACTTTATGGTAAAAAGTTTCTTAATTCTTATAATTTGTCAAATCTTTGTTTTTGCAAGTGAGCAGATAGTTGTAGTTGTCGGTAAAGATTTCAGTTCTAAAAAAGCAATTCTTAATTGTTTTGAAGATAACAAAAGAGTTTTTGACTCAATTGAAGTTAATGTCGGCGAAGGTGGTTTTGGTTTTGGACTCGGGCATATAGCTCTTCAAAGTTCATCTGCAAAGCCTTTAAAATATGAAGGTGATAAAAAAGCACCCATAGGCATATTCACTCTTGATGCGATATTTGGTTATGAAAAAGAGATGAACACTAATATGCCCTATTTACATGCAGACAAAGAGCTAATCTGCGTGGACGATTCAGACTCTGTGTTTTACAATCAAATTATAAAAAAACCAAAAGTTTTACCAAAAAGTTTTGAAGAGATGAGAAGAGATGATGTTCAATATGAACTTGGTATAGTTGTAGGACATAATAAAGAGCAACTAAAGGGCAGAGGTTCTTGCATATTTATACATGTAGAAAAATCCGTAGATGCGCCGACGGCAGGATGCACTTCAATGAAATTAGAGGAGATTAGAAAAATAGTATCATGGCTGGATAAGAGTAAAAACCCGATTTTGATACAAGTTACGAAATCGCAACTCAATCAAATATCTAAGTTATACCCAAATCTTAAATTTTAATCCTCTTCTTTGCTCATATAATCTTTTGCGCGTATTCCCATTAAAGAGAGACCTACTCTAAGAGATAAGCCTACTAACATCAAGAGTTTAAGAAGTTTTGCTTCATCCTCGGTTCCGATTATTCTACAATCATAATAGAATTTATGAAGTGATGCGGCAAGTGATTTTAGATACTCCGGAAGCTTTTGAACCTGTCTTGAGCTAAAAGCATCATCAATAATTTCAGGCAGAAGCAACGCGTCAAACATTAACATGTCGGCATTTTCATCCAAATTTTTTAAGTTAGCCGACATAATCTCATCTTCGCTTAAATCACTTTTTGAGATAATAGTTTTAATTCTCGCATGCGCATATTGAATATAAAAAATAGGATTTGAACTATCTTGCTTTTTAAACTCTGCTAAATCAAATTCTAGCGCCGTGTCACTTTTTTTTGAAGCAAAAATAAATCTAAGTGCATCTGAACCGATTTCATCTACTATGTCGCTCATAAGTATTACGTTACCTGCTCGTTTACTCATTTTGTACGGTTCGCCGTCTTTTAAAAGGCTTACCATCTGAGAAAGAAGAACTTCAAGTTTAGAACTATCATAACCCAAAAATTCTACGGCAGCTTTTACTCTTGCGATATATCCGTGATGGTCGGCTCCCCAGATATTTATATAGTGGTCATAGCCTCGTTCAAATTTTTGGTTATGATAAACGATATCTCCGGCAAGATATGTAGGGCGCCCATCTTCACGGACTACTACTCTGTCCGCATCATCGCCTTTGAGTAATGAAGCAATGAATAACTTCTCTTCTTTTTTATAGATACCATCGCCCATTTTTAGCATAACTCTATCCCAGTCATCGTATAAAGAGGACTCATAAACAAAAGTATCAAAAAAAATATTCGTATCGCCTAAATCTTTTTTGATAATCTCCATAACACCGTCTTTAGCCCAGATAGCAAGCTCTTTTTGACGAGATTCATCACTTAGTATCTCTTTGCCGAACTTTAAAACAGCTTCATTCGCAAGCGGCTCTAAATAGTCACCGCGATAATAGCTCTGCGGATATTCAACACTCTCTTTAAGTATATTTTCACGTCCGTATAGTTGAATAGAAAGACCCAGTAAATCTATCTGATTTCCCGCATCGTTAACATAATACTCTGCTGTTATATCATAACCTAAATGAAGTGCAAGTCTGTAAAGAGTATCACCGTAAACTGCGCCTCTGGCATGACCTATATGAAGAGGACCTGTCGGATTTGCGCTAACAAACTCTAAAAGAATTTTCTCTTTTTTTTCTTGTTTTGCAAAATCATTTTGATTTTCAAGTGCCCAAGTTGCATACTCATTTAAAAAATTTTCACTTAAACGAAAATTGAGATAACCTTTTAGCGACTCAACACTGCTAAATATTTCGGATTCGTTAAATGAGGATGCCAATTCCTCGGCAATTTTCATAGGAGACTCTCTAAGCTCCTTTGCCAATGAAAAGGCTATCGGTGTAGCAAAGTGACCGAATGAGCGGTCACGAGGCTTTTCTAAAACAACTTCACGACCAAACTTTTCGCGCAAAAGCGCCGATACTCGTTGTTTCAAAAGTTACGCTTGTGTTGTAGTTTTTGGAGTTTCTGACGATGCCGTAGTTTCGCTAGATTCTACTTTTTTTGTAGTATCACTCTGAGCAGTTTTTATATCTTCATCATTATCTTCGTTTTTCATCTCAGCTTTAAAATTTTTGATTCCCTTGCCGATGCCTTTCGCTAATTCAGGTATCTTTTTAGCTCCAAATAATAAAACCACTATTGCTAATATTACTAATAATTCTTGTCCACTTGGCATTCCCATATCTACTCCTTATGTAAATTAAGTCAGAAATTATAGCCAAGTTTGCTGTAACTTCTCTTATCATATCCTATATTTAATAGAGCTATTTTATATATCTTCTATATCTTCCCATCTTTGAACAAAATCATTTATCTCGTTACTAGGAATTTTAACTCTAGCCGCATTTGCTATAACCTTTAATGTGTCTGCTGCTTCTTGTAGATTATCATTAACGATAAGAAAATCATATTCACTAATTCTTTGTATCTCTCTTTTTGCCATATGAATACGACGCTCAATTACCTCTTTTGAATCCGTTGAGCGAGCTTCTAGACGTTTTTTAAGTTCTGAAAGTGTCGGTGGAGATATAAATACCGATGTAGTGATATCTCCAAGTCTGCTGGTTACATATGTATTTCCCTGCACATCTATATCAAAGAGAACTAGCTTACCTGCATGCAGTGCCTCTTTTACAGGCTTTATTGATGTTCCGTAATAGTTTCCGTGTACAAATGCGTACTCTAAAAAATTATCTTCTTCAATATCTTTTTTAAATACTTCTTCGTTTACAAAATGATAGTCAACGCCGTCCAACTCACCATCTCGTATCGGACGAGTTGTGGTTGAAATAGAAAAATAACACTCTCCTATGTCATTAATTATCTCCTTAAGCAAAGAGCTTTTTCCTGCTCCGCTAGGGCCAGAAAGAACCAATATCGCACCTGATTTGTTATTCACTACTCATCACCTAAAGTTATATTGATATTTATTTTCATACCTTTTAATGAAGCAGCAACATCTTCATTTGCAAGAGCTTTTAAGAGTTTTTTCAGAGCTTCAACCCCTTTGTTCTCACTACTGTTTAATGCACTCTTTTCTTCTTCAAAATTTAATGTACTACTTGCTTCTTCAAAATCTTCCTCTAAGCCAAAATCATCTTCATTTTTTTGTACTTCATCAACTTCTTTCTCATTGACTTTTTCACCAATTGCCAGTTTTAAATCCCTGCTTGTTAAAGAACCAATATCCAATAGTATATCCCCATCTATTTCACTTTGTAAATCTTCATCACTTAACTCTTCTACTGCACTTTGAATCTGAGATTCCAAATCCTCAAGCTCATTATCAGCTTTATCAGAATCTAGTTCAAAATCATCAAAATCATCGACTGTTTTCTCATCTGATTTATCTTCTAGTTCTAAATCATCTTCATCATCTTCAAATCCCAAATCTTCATCTAGGGTGTCACTCTTTTCATCAAGCTTTTCATCATCCTCTTCATTTAAGTCAAATTCTAAATCATCAAAATCATCGGCTGTTTTCTCATCTGATTTATCTTCTAATTCTAAATCATCTTCATCATCTTCAAATCCCAAATCTTCATCTAGGGTGTCACTCTTTTCATCAAGCTTTTCATCATCCTCTTCACTTAAGTCAAGTTCTAAATCATCAAAATCATCGGCTATTTTCTCATCTTTTTGTTCTGCTTCTACATGTTGTTTTTCACTTGATTCATCTTCTAGCTCTAAATCATCTTCCAAGCCTAAATCTTCATCTAACTCATCAAATTTGCTATCTCTATCAGCAGTTTCAAGTTCTAAATCATCAAATTCTAAACTATCATCATCCTCTAGGGTCTCATCTTCCAATATTTCATCGTCGGCATCAGTTTCATCTAAAAGATTTTTTACTTCATTGAGTTCATCCTTATCAAGAACACCGTCATCTTTATCTTCATCTAACAATAAATCTTCATCAAGTTCATCTAACTCATCAAGCTCGTCAATATCTTCTAAATCCATATCTTTATCATGCATCTCATTTAAATCTATATCATTTAGCTCTGCTTTATCTTCGGACTCAAGTGCATCATCTATTATGTTGTCAAGTTCGCTAAAATCATCAATATTCACAAAATTATCATCTTCATCATTCTCATCATTAAATACATCTATTTTATCAATATTGCTTGAATTTATATTGGCCCCTTTTCCAAAAGATATAAACAACTCAACCAAGTCCGTAGGCAAAAAAGGTTTTTTTATAATTTTAGTGAAACTATCAACAACCTTAGCATCTTTTGAACATATATACAGAGATTTATTAAATCCTGTTTTATCCTTTAGCTCTTGCATAACCCCTTCGTCATATAGAGCATCATCAATAATTAAAAGATCATAATTTTTGGACTCCACTGCATCAAGACTTTCTACTGCAGTTAAATCGTTTGATGTCTTCTGCGCACTTAGGGTTACTAACTTGTTAACAACCGGATTATTGTTTAAAAGCAATATTTTCATTCTGGACTTTCCCTTTGGAGGCTCTTTTGGCATTATTGTATCAAAAAAACCTAAAAAAACATCTCTAAAAAGTTGAATGCTTCTTGCATTTGTCCCTTAAGTATTAACATTGTTGCACTAAATGTCGCAATTAACACAACAAACGAAACTGCTATTTTAATAGGAAAACCGATAACAAGAAGATTGAATTGAGGCATCGTTTTCATTAACATTCCAAAAATAACGTCTGCTAGCCATGATAGTGCGGTTATAGGAAAAGCTATCATAAAGCCGACCATAAACATATTTGACGTAGCTTTTATAATATAGTTAAATAGATTTTCACTCATAATAAACCCGCCAAGCGGTATCTTCTGCAAAGAGCCGTCTATAAAAAGCAACATCCAGTGATGCATATCAATTGAGAAGAGAATCATAAGTGCCATGAGAGATAAAAACTGAGAGATTATGGGCATCGAAATCCCTGATTGAGGATCAATCGCACTTGCCATAGAAAAACCCATCATAAATGATATCTGCCCGCCTGCGAATGTTATGACATTAAAAGCGATTTGAAGAATTGTTCCTATTGCTAAGCCAAAAAGAAGTTCACTTAAAATTGCGAGAACTATGCTTGGCATCGTGATCGGTATCTGCAAAGGGGGCATTGAGGAGTAAAATACTATTGAGAAAAAAAATGCCATAGAGGCTTTTAATGATATGGGTATGCTGTTATGTGAAAATATAGGCACAGCCATAAAAAGTGCGCCGAATCTAAAAAACAAAAGGATAAAACCTACTACATAAGCATCACTAAAAACCTGAGGCCAACCCATTGCTACATCTTGCTAGGCAGAAAAGTTTTACATGTAATAAAAAATATCACTTGATTATCTTTAATTCTTTATTTACAAGTTTATAAACTTTGTTGCATTTGTGTGCTAGCTCCTCATCATGAGTTACTAATATCATACCTGCACTATTTTTTTGTATATACTCAAAAAAGATGTCCATAACCTCATTTGCTGTAAATTTATCTAAATTGCCTGTTGGCTCATCCACAAAAAGTATGCGAGGTTTTTTTGTTAAAACTCTTGCAATCGAAACCCTTTGCTGCTGTCCTCCCGAGAGTTCCGTTACTTTTTGATTTATTGCTTCATCAATTTTTAATCTCTTTAGGAGTTCTTTGTCTATGTTCTGATTTGAAAGAATTGCAGCCACCTCAAGATTTTCAATTCCGCTAAAACCTTTAAAAAGATAGTGAGACTGAAAAACAAGGCCAAGCTCGTCTCTTTTTATTTGAGACAATCTTTTTTTACTCATATCGGCTACATCTTCGCCGAATATGCTTACACTTCCCTCATCAGGCTTTAAAAGGGTTGATAGGATATTAAGCAGAGTAGATTTTCCGCTCCCGCTTATACCGATAATAGAGATTGACTCTCCCTCTTCTAAATCCAGCGATATATCGGAAAATAGCTCATAATCAAAACGATGTGATAAATTTTTTGCAGATAATAAATTCATAAAAGGATTATAGCTAATTTAATTGCAAAATATCTTTTTACACCCTTTGCGAGAGCGAATATCTAACTTTCTTGCATAAACTCTCTCAACAAGTTTTTTCATAATATATGCAAAATAACCGTCTAAATATATACCGAAAATCTTAGAGACTGCATACCCTCTTCCTAGTGCTATCAAAATGCCACGTGACTTTATTTTATGTTTGATTAAAGGTTGGTTGTTAATTAGATTTCTTATATTTTTTGAACAAATCTCCGCCATCTGTTCTGCAGTATCCGCTGTGGGAGCGACTACTTTATCTTTATTATATATAGTAGTGCAATCACCTATTGCAAATACTTCATCATAGCCTTTTACCTGTAGATATTCATTTGAAACTATATAACCCTTTTGATTTTTTTCCATCAAGAGATTATTTATCAATGAACTAGGCTCTATTCCGCCTGCATATATCATAAAATCCATATCCATTATCTCGCCGCAACTTAATTTAACGCTATTTGCAGTTACTTCTACTACTTTTCTTTGGCTCTTTATAACTATTCCAAGCTCTCGTAATCTTTTATCTGTTTTATCGACAAGTACTTTATCAAGCCCCTCCAAAACATGTTTGCCAGAATTTATAAGTACTATATTTAACTTTCTGCATATAAAATTATTATTATTGTAAAACTCACGTGAATATGATGCCATTTGTGCCGCAATTTCTACTCCGCTAAGCCCCGCACCGGCAATAACTATATTTAAAGCTGAACAACTAGCTCCGCTCTCTTGAACTCTATTAAATAGAGACATCTCAAATTTTTGTTTAAAATACATGGCATGACTAAGTGATTTAATGCCGTGAGCATATGTACTTAACCCCTTAACGTCAGCAATTAATTTTGTACGTGCACCGACAGCTATTATTAAATAATCATAACTATATCTTTGAACCGTAGTAATTACTTTCTTGTGTGTAAAATCAACGTTGCTAACTTTTTGTTTTAAAAAAGTTACGTTATTATCAAAACCGCTGCAAAATGTAAAAAGATCAACACTTACCTGTGCAAAATCTTCCTCATTTGCTATAAGATCGTAAACATCGGTCTGCATAAAATGGTATGGATTTTTATCAAAAAGTAGAATTTCGTTTTGAGGGTTTTTTGACAATCTCTCGACACTGCGTAAACCTGCATAACCACCGCCAATAACAATAATCTTATTTTTTTTCAAAACCGACCTTTGCTTTATTTTGAAAAATTATAGCATTTTATTTTTATTAAGTTAAGTATTGTAAATTATTTGATTTTTTTAATGAGGAGTTTTTTTAAATAGGGTAAGGAAAAATCCTTAGCCCATTTGTGCAGCAACTTCTGCAGCGAAGTCGTCAGCTTTTTTCTCGATTCCTTCACCTACTTCAAGACGAACAAAATCTACAATCTCAGCAGTTCCGCCAAGCTCTTTTGCAGCAGCTTCAACAGCCTGCGCAACAGTCAATTTATCATCCAAAACGTAAGTTTGGTCTAATAATGCAAGCTCTTTATCTAAAGTAGTATTATCATCAATAAAACGAGCTAAAGAACCAGGAATAATTTTATCCCAAATTTGTTCCGGTTTACCTTGAGCTTTTAATGCTTCTTTGATATCAGCTTCAGCTTTAGCTAAAACAGAATCAGTTAATTGACTCATAGAGATATATAGAGGTACATTTTTAAGAGGTTTTTTAAGACGAGCAAGCTCTTCGTTGTCTTTTTTAATAGTCTCTATTCTACCGATTGTCTCAGCCTGTACAAATTCAGAATCAAAATCTTTAAAAGATAGTGTTGTCGGTTTCATAGCAGATGCATGCATAGCAACATTTTTAAGCATAGGTACCATGCCCTCGGCAGTTTTCTTACTATCGCATTTTGCTAAAATAATTACAGCTATACGGTTGTTAGAGTGAATATAACCGTTTAACGCAACAGTCTCATCGCTAGCATCTAATGTAGCAAAGCGGCGAATATCAATTTTTTCACCGATTTTTGCAACAGATTCTGCAAAATATGAGCCAAACGACGTTGCTTTTAAGCTATCAACATCAGCCGGAGAAGTAGCATAAATCTCTTCCGTAGTTTTTAAAACTAAATTTTTAAAACCTTCATTTTGAGCAACAAAGTCAGTTTCAGAGTTAATCTCAACTACCGTAGCTTTAGAGAAATCATCTGCAATTTTAAAGCCTACAAGACCTTCAGCCGCGATACGGTCAGCTTTTTTAGCTGATTGTGCGATGCCTCTCTCTTTTAGCCAAGCCGCAGCTTTTTCCATATCTCCGTTACTCTCTACAAGAGCTTTTTTACAATCCATCATCGGTGCGTCAGTCGCCGCACGCAAATCTTTTACCATTGCTGCTGTAACTGACATAATTATACTTCCTCTGTTTCGAAATCTTCTACTTCGAAAGCTTCCATATCATTAGAAGCAGGCTCTTGTGCCGTATCTTCTTTTGCAACTTCATCACGACCGCCGCTTCTTAATGCTTTACCTTCATTAATAGCTTCCGTCATTTCACGGCAGAAAAGTTGAATAGAACGAATAGCATCATCATTCCCCGGAATCGGATAAGTGATAAGGTCAGGGTCACAGTTAGTGTCAAGTGGAGCAACAACCGGAATACCTAAACAACGAGCTTCTAAAACAGCAATGTGCTCTTTAACAGCATCTACTATGAAAAGCATGTCAGGAAGTTTTTTCATATCACGGATACCGCCGAAATAAACTTCAAGTTTCTCTTTTTGACGAGTAAGCATTAAAGCTTCTTTTTTAGTTAAAAGATCAATTTGACCGTTTTCTTGCATTTCAGTAATTACGTCAAGTTTACGAATAGATTTTTGAATAGTAGGGAAGTTTGTAAGCATACCGCCTAACCATCTGTTGTCAACGTAAGGCATTCCACATGCGATTGCCGCATCTCTTACAGAAGAACGAGCCTGTTTTTTAGTTCCAATAAAAAGAACTGTTTTACCTTCAGCTGCCGCATCAACAACTATTTGGTAAGTGTTACGGAAATAGCGAAGAGTTTTTTGCAAATCTATAATATAGATATTTTTACGAACACCGAAGATATATTTTTTCATTTTCGGGTTCCAACGACGTGTTTGGTGTCCGAAGTGTACACCGCACTCTAATAGGTCTTTCATAGTTACCATAGGGTATCCTTAAGGGCTGTTATTAGCCGGAATTTTATCAGTTAGCTTTGGCAATGTCGAACAATTATCCCTTAAAAAAGAGGTTGCACTGATTTTTTGACACATACCTGTTAATATTTCTTTGACATTTAGGCAAAGAAAATCGGCGAATTTTACCTAAAAAACATTTAATTTAAGCTTGAAGCTCTTCTAATTTCTCTTTGACTTCTTTTGCATGGTCTTTAACTTTTACTTTTCCCCATATAGCTTTTATAGTTCCTTCAGGGTTTATAACAAAAGTAGTGCGGACTATCCCCATATACTCTTTGCCATAATTTTTCTTTAACTGCCACACTCCATAATCTTGAAGCATTGACTTCTCTTCATCGCTAAGCAGTGTTATAGATAAATCTTTTTTTTCTATAAAATTACGGTGTTTTTCAGTACTGTCGGCACTAACTCCCAGAACAATCGCATTTAAATCATTAAACTCAGGCAGTGCATCACTAAAATCACATGCCTCAGTAGTACATCCCGGAGTATTGTCTTTTGGGTAAAAGTATAAAACTATCCATTTGCCCTTTAAGTCTCTCATGCATATCTCTACATCATCCTGATTTGGAAGACAAAATTCCGGTGCTTTGTTATCTATTTTTAACATGTATATTCCTTGATTTTAAAAATTATCTTTTGTTTTTCCGTTAATCATTGTTGAAACTATTCCGTGTTCATCTTTTGCATCTGCGATAAATACCCCTAATATATGAAGAGGAACAAAAACTAAAAAAACATTATATGAAAGTTCATGCAAACTTTTTATCTGTTTAGTTGTCTCTTGAGAAAGCTCTAAATATTCATGAAGATATACGACAAATCCGCTTATTGTTATAAAAAAAATCGTTGCATATACTATATAATAAGATATTTTTACGCCCTTTTTATGAAGTGTTAGCGAGCTAAATGCATCTCTTTTACTTCTATCTATAAAAAAGAGTACGACTCTATAAAGAACCAAAAATGCAAGTGCGTAACCAAGTATCAGATGCCACTCCCACATAATATTACGAATTGCTTTTGCAATTATTACGGCATCTTCTTTAAATATATCTGCGCCCATATCGGTAAGCTTTGTCATTATAATTTCAGAGTTTGTTCTATAACTAAGAAATGTTTTTCTCAAAAACACGGTTCCAAGCAGACCCAAAATAACTATAGCACTAAGCCAATGCCAAATTCTAAAACCAAGTGTATATTTCATCTAAAACTCCAATATATTTAAAAAATAAACATCAAAAAATAAACCCAAATACCCGTTAAAGAGGTAAGCGAGACTCCCGTAAATGTTATTAGACCCATATTTTTGTGTCTTTTTAGCATTATAAGCTTTTTTGCCGCAAATATAGCAGTTGACCATATTATAAGTGTAATAACGGAAATAACTATGTGAAAAATTAAAACTATAAAAGCATAGTTATGAGAAACTCCGCTGTTTTGCATAAACGTATCAAAACCTCCGATAACTCTTACTCCATACTCAAAGTAAAAAAGTACGATGACAGAAAAAGCAAATATAGCTATCTGAAGATACGCATGTATTTTATATCTTTTATCTTTTGCAAAATAGATTGCGACTGCCACCAAAAAAGGTAAAAGTGAAACAATAAGAGTTACCAAATCCATAAAAAAAGGAGCACGTGTGCCAAAAAAACCTGTTTCAAACATATATCCGAAATTACTATTCAATTTCTTAGCCTTTTCTTTTTTGAAAGTAAGCATAACATATAGCCAGTAAAACTAAAGCAGCTAAGATAAATATAGTTATTTGCTTTAAGTAAGCATCAATCAACTCTTGATTTTCGCCTATAAAATAACCTAACATAACTAATATAAATGCCCATATAGAAGCTCCAAGCGCAGTATAGGTGGAAAAAAGCACTAAATTCATGCGGCTAAGTCCGGCAGGAATAGAGATAAGTTGGCGAATCCCCGGCACCAACCTTCCTATAAATGTTGAAATATGCCCATGTTTGGCAAAGTAATTATCCATTTTATCTATTGCATTTTCGTTTATAAAAAAATATCTTCCATACTTGCGAAGAATTTTTCTCCCAAGCATCAATGCCAAATAGTAGTTTATATATGCTCCTGCCATTGAGCCGCCGACTCCGCTTAACATTATCATGCCTATACTCATCTCGCCTTTATGAGCAAGATAACCCGCCGGAATAAGTACTATTTCACTAGGAAACGGTATAAAAGAGCTCTCGATACTCATTAGTAAAAAGATGCCGATATAACCCCAATCAAAAATTAAATCAACTAACGACGTAGCAAACTCTCTAAGCATTTAGCGTTTTTACCACATCTTGAATCATCTCTTTTGCCACATCTTTACCTGCATACTCTAAAAGCGCTCTGCTTTTTACCTCAAGATTTTGATTTAAAATCGAAATTAGTATTGATTTCAAATCAGCTTCTTCACGTTCACACCATCCTAAATTATTATCTACAATAAATCTAGCATTATAGTATTGATGGTCTGAAGCTGCATACGGAAACGGTATAAACAGCGCAGGCAAGCCGTTTGCACATAATTCCCACAAAGTACTTGCACCCGAGCGACTAACTGCCAAATCTGCACTTGCCATTAGAGTCGATATATCTTTTGTAAAACCGTAAACTTCCGCCTCTACATGTAAGTTCTCATACTCCTTTTTTACTCTAAGAAAATCTCTCTCGCCTGCTTGATGAACTATTTTTATACCTAACTCTTTAAGCTCTTTTGCTACACTAAGTGCCAAATCGTTTATAGCTTTTGCTCCTTGAGAACCGCCTAAAAAGATAACTGTTTTAATTTTGTCTCTCACTCTTGCGTTTTTAAAAAACTCATCTCTAACCGGATAACCTTTTATAGGCGAATTTTTATCATAAGCCGATATAAATCTTGAAGCAAAGGGCTTTAAAAGCGAGTTTAATCTTCCCTCGATTGCATTTTGTTCATGTATAAAAAGTGGTACAAATCTACTTAAAGAGGCAAAAGAAGCAGGAGCTGCCGAAAAGCCGCCAACGCTGTAAGTTGCTTGAATGTTGTGCTGTTTTAATATCGTTCTTGATATAAAAAATGCTTTTATTATCCGCCAAAGTGCTTTTACTTTGCCAAAGCCTTTTTGATTTACGACTCCTGTGGTATCTAAAAAATATACATGACTAAAAAAACTATGAAACTCAAAATATTTTCTGTCTTGCCCGCTTTGCGAACCTATAAAAATAACTTCGTGCCCATCATTAACAGCCGCTTCAACTAAAGATTCTGCAATCATTAGATGTCCGCCTGTTCCGCCACCAGTTATGCAAAGTTTCACGCGTCTCTCCATATATCATCTTCACGCATCTTCGCCTTTTTAGACCCCATTAAAACCATGCCGATTCCTATTGAAGCGGCTAAAACTGCAGATCCGCCATAACTTAAAAACGGAACCGAGATTCCTTTAATAGGTGTAATACCGCTTATTCCGTAAGCATTTACCAAAAAGGCAAAAGCAAGTAAAAGTCCTATTCCGATACTAAAGAGATATATACTTGAATCTTCGGAACGATTTGCGACTTTAAAAATCCTCTGAAGCATCCACATAAATATTACGACAACAACCAAAACTCCTACAAATCCAAACTCCTCGGCAAGTCCTGCTAAAACAAAGTCTGTATGAACCTCGCTTAAAAAACCTAGCTTGAAAGTTCCGTTAGCAAGTCCTGTACCGAGTAAGCCGCCGTTATGAATGGCATTTAGTGAATGTCCAATCTGATATGGTTCAACCTCTGTCGGAACTCTAAGCTGCGAGGCAATAGACTCAGGAAATATCTCTAAAACACTGTTCTGCGCCAATGCCCACCATGATTTTATACGTATTATTCTATGTTCTGCAGTAAAAATAAAAAATATAAAAAACATAAATGTTCCAACTAACAAAGTCAAGAAAAATCTAAAACTGCTTCCGGCAAACATAAGCATAAAAAGCAAAGTAAGCCCCAAAACTACGACTTGCCCTAAGTCATTTTGAACAAATGCTATAATAAACATTGCTCCCACAAAAACTATACCGTAAGGGGCAAATCTGATATACTCATCTTTTACTCCCATTCCGTCATGATGCCCCAATCTCCTAGAAAAACTCCAAGCCAAAAAATATACAAATCCTATTTTAAAAAACTCAACAGGAGCGATAGAAAAACCAAAAATCTTTATCCATCTTTTTGCTCCGCCTACAGCCGAAACCAAAAACTCCGGCAAAAACGGCATAGCTACCATTAAAATAGTAGAACCTATAAATAGTGTAAACCCTATTGGAGTTAAATGTTTATCAGGATCTCCCTGAGCCAACAACCAAATAATAAATATGCTTAAAAATCCAAAAATTACTTGTCTGATTGCAAAATGAAACTCGTTTACTCCAAAGAGTAAAGTAGCATATACAGAGAGGGTATAGCTTAAAAAAATACCTATTCCGATAAGTACCGATACAAGTGTAAAGAGTGTTCTGTCTGTCATATTATGGGCTACTTTATCTTGTTGATTTTCAACACAAACTCAACTTCTGCTTTTGATATATGGAGCTCTCTTGAGATAGTCTCTAATGTAATTCCCTGTTTATAGAGCGAAATTATTTTTTCATCGTCGTTTCCGTGAATCGATGTCGGAATAGATATCTGCTTTACGCCGCTCTCTAATGAAGCCATCCTTGCTTCCATATGTTCGTCTATGTTTTGGATGCTCTCTTCTAATCTCTTTAACCCTATCGAAATCGGTTTAACCATGTCATATACCGTTCTCTCGACCTCTTGGTAAATTTCATCATCACTCATTCGTGAACTATTTTTTTTGATATTTACTTGAGTATCTTCAAGTTTTTTCTTTAGATAAAAAATCTCTCTGTTTAACTCCTCTGCAACCGTAGCTACGGAGTGTATGTTTCTGGTGTATTGCGAATCTCTTGTAAAAACATAGTATATTAAGTAAAGCAGCATTGCCGCCATTGCAACTACTAAATACTCTACGCTTATGGTTTCGAGATTCATTTTTTACTCTCTTTTGCTTCGCGGATAAGAACTCTCTCTCTTGCGGTCAGATAAGCTCCCCACTCCCGCTCGTCACGCTCATGCATCTTAGTGATTTTAGCCAAAGACTTATCAAGCGCAATAAAAAATATCGCTACATCTCTCTTTGGATGAACAGGCATCTCGACTCTTCCGTAGTACTCTGCGCCATCTTCTAAAATATCATCTGCCAATTTAAAGTGCTCAAATCCTATTGATTCTATAGCAACTTCATTAGTCAAAGAGAGTCTCTTTGGCTTCTCATTTTTTAAAAACATCTCAAGCGAATCTATTTTTTTATGCAGCTCTACGATAAGGTTTAGCAAAACGGGGTCGGTATCTGTTGTTTCGCCCTTTGCACGAGCTAGTTTTAACCATTGGTTTATCGGATCGTCATCACTCTCGCTTAACTGCTGGTACTCTCTTAAATAGGCCTCTTCATCGGTATCGACTCTACTAAAAACTATATTTATAGGTGCATTTACCAATCTTACACTCATGCCATTACCTTATCCAATATAATTAAAATAAAAAAAATAATACCTAGATAGCCGTTTACCGTAAAAAAAGCGCGGTCTATTTTCGTGAAATCTTTTCTAACAATATAATGCTCGTAACCAAGCATAAAGGCGCCTAAGAGTACGGCCATATAAGCAAACTCTCCAAGACCTGCAACCCAAACGAACATAACCCAAAAAAGTATAGTTAACATGTGAAAAAAAGCAGAAATAGCAAGGGTTGCATCTGAGCCGTATTTTGAGGGAATAGAGTGCAGACCTCTCTCTTTGTCAAAAGCCATATCCTGCAAAGAATAAAGCAAGTCAAAACCTGCAACCCAAAAAATAACGCCTAAACTAAGTAAAACTGACCAAGGAGTAATCTCGCCGCTTACGGCAACAACTCCGGCAATAGGCGCTAGTCCTAACGATATACCCAAAACAACATGTGCTAAAGAGGAAAATCTTTTAAAATAGGAGTAGCTTCCAAGAACAAGCAGTATAGGAAAACTAAGCTTAAATGCAAGCGGATTTATCATATATGCAACGGCTATAAATACGAATGCATTGACTAACGTAAAAATCAAGATGCTAAAAGCGTCCAATCTTCCATCAACATTCGGTCTTGACGCAGTTCTGGGATTTAACGCATCTATATCTCTATCCGCAAATCTGTTTAGCCCCATTGCAAAATTTCTTGCACTGATTGCGGCTAATACTCCAAATATAAGCAGAACAAAACCAAACCAGCCATCTGCCGCGACAATCATTGCGATAAAAATAAAAGGTAGCGAAAAGATAGAGTGTTCAAACATAACCAACTCATTAAAATCTCTAATCTTGTCTATATATCGTTTCAAATTTGACCTTAAATACTTTTTGTTTAATTCTACCCAAAGTTGATTTAAAATTCCGTAATAAAAATATAATGAAATTTTTCAAGAGGCAATTATAAATCTGTTTATACCGTTTTCATGCTCATATTTCAGGCTCATATTATGCGCATCCAATATATGTTTTACAATGTAGAGCCCAAGCCCAAAACTTTGATTTTGTTTTGTGTCTTCACCTCTAAAAAAAGGCTCAAAATAGCTCTCTAACGGATAGATAAGTTTGGAACCTGAATTTTCAAATATAAGTTTATTGACATCTGTTTTAACTATTACTTTTTTATTTTTAGCGTATTTTATACCATTATCTAGCAAGTTTTTAACAGCTATTGAAAAAAGATTAAAATCTGCCTCTATTTTAATATTATCAATATCCTTTATAACCTCATCATCACTGCACATTAAAATATCAATTGCATTATCTATAATATCTTCTAAAAAATACTCTTTTACATGTAACTCTTTTTTAGTCGAAATCAGCTCCTCTATAGCTGCAAACTCGTTTATCAAAGACTCCAATCTATAAAAAACTTTTTGCATAATCTCAACATTTTGACTTGTCTGTGGAAGCTGCATTAAAAACTTCCCCTTTGCAATAGGCGTTTTTAACTCATGCATAATATTTCTGATAAAAATATTTCTTGACTCTTTTACTTTTTTTAATTTTTTTGCAGATTCATGAAATTCATTTGCAAGCTCTGAAATTTCGTCATTGTTTGAGGTAAAACAGTCTAAATCAAAATCTTCATTGCCGAAATTCTTAACACTCTCTTTTAAAACACTTAGCGGCTTTAGTTTATTTATAATAGAGAGATATAAAAAAAGAAAAATCAGAAGCGTTACGATATAAACAATAAGGATGGTACTCTTATTATTTGAGATATTATCGGTTCTTAGTATCACTCTCTCATTTGGAGTTTGTATCAACATGTACAATTTATCATTCAGTTCTATGTGCCAAAGTCTAAACATCCCTCTTGATTTTAACTCTTTGATTTTTGCACTTTTGCTATCGGCTATATTTGTAATCTCATTTTTATCTAAAATAATAGAAAAATCTAAACTTTTAATATATTCTACAAGCTCATCGCTAATGCCGCCGGCTCTATACTGATGCATAAAAATCTTTGAAATTTCTATATCTCTTTTATAGTTAAAATGTCTATCTTTTTGGTTATTAAAATTATAAAATGCGGCAAAACTCGCACTTATAAGAAGAAAAGAGATTAGAAAGATTATATTTATTGTAAAGATGATTGAGTACTTTTTCACTCTGCCAACTTATAACCCAAACCTCTTATCGTTAAAAGATATTTAGGATTTTTAGGATTTTGTTCTATCTTTGCTCTAATTCTGTTTATGATAACCGCCAAAGAGCCGCTCTCTTCATTATCATTCAAAAAAGTGCAATTTTGCAAAATATCATATCTTGATACTACAAAACCTCTTCGTTTTATCATCAAAGAGAGTATCTCATACTCTGCTGCGGTAAGCCTTATGGATTTGCCGTCTTGCATGATTTCTTGTTTTTTCTCATCTAAGGAAAAAATCTCTTTTTTTATTTCCGGTTTTAAAAGTTCAAGCTCTTTTGAGCATCTGCGAAGAATTGTTTTGATGCGAACTTCAAGCTCTCTTGGGTCATAAGGTTTTGGAAGATAATCATCGGCTCCTAGTTCCAAAGCTATCACTTTATCAGTTATATCGCTTCTTGCACTTGAGATAATTATGGGTATATTATGTTTTAAAAGTAGTTTTTTACAGACTTCCAACCCGTCCATTCCAGGAAGAGTCAAATCTAAAATAATCAAATCGTAACTATTTAAAGATATGGCACTAAGTGCTAAATACGGATCTTCATAGTTAGTAATCTCTATGTTGTATTTTGCAAGATACTGAGTCAGAACATCCGCTAACTCAGTATCATCTTCAATCATTGCAATTTTTATCATTAACATATTCCAAAAGACTATATATAAGCCTTAATTTTATCACTATTTATATTAACTTCCTTATTGATTTTTAGAGCCTTTAAAGAACTCTTTTTTTGCGGCTGCTTTTTCATCAACTATCTTTTTAAACTCCTGTTTTTGAGTAGGTGTTAAAATAGCATAAATGCTCTCTATCATTTGTGCTTTGCGCTCTGTTTTTTTCTCATTTTTCTCTTTTTGAAGTTTTACAAAAAGCTTTTTATCAAAGTCTTTGTCACTAAAAGCATCTGACATATTAGGCATATTGGACATATTTTTCATATTTTCTTGCATGATTTCGTCTATCTTTTTTCTCTGCTCGTCACTTAAGTTAAGTTTCATAACAAGAGGCATAAAACGATCGCCCTCATGATTATTGTGTTTCATCACTCCTTTACCGCATTTCCCAAACTCTTTATTACCTTTATCACAACTCATATTATCTGCAAACACAGATGATGACAATAGCGCCGCTAAACCTAAACTTAATATAATTCTCTTGTTCATAATGAACTCCTTTGTATTTTATTTTAAAATTATAAAATCCTCTTATTAACGCTATTTAAATTTTATATTAACGCTTTATTAACGATAGGTTATAATTTGACTTTAATAAAGGCGAAAAAAAAGATGAAACAACTAGCGATTATCGGTCCTACTGCATCAGGAAAAAGTGATTTGGCGATAAAAGTTGCAAAAAAAATTGATGCCTATATACTATCAATAGATTCACTTAGCATATATAAAGAGATTGACATCGTATCTGCAAAACCGTCCAAAGAGGAACTTAGTGAAGTAAAACATTTCGGGATAGACCTTCTAAACCCTGATGAGTACTTCAGTGTAGATATTTTTATAAATCTTTATAAAGAACTCGTATCTACATGTAAAAGAGATAAAAAAAACCTCATCATAGTCGGCGGAACCTCTTTTTATCTTAAATCACTTCTGCAAGGTCTCTCAGAAATTCCAAGAATAACAAAAGAGATATCTTTACATGTAGAAAAAAAATTAAAAAATCTGCAAAGTTGTTATGAGCTCTTATGCGATATAGACAAAGAGTATATGCAACATATCTCGCCAAACGACAGATACAGAATCGAAAAAGCACTTCTTATTTATGAAGCTTCAAAAATTACGCCAAGTGAGTGGTTCAAAGCAAATCCGCCAAAACCTGTTATTGAAAATCTTGCCATTTATAATATTGAAGTTGATAGAAATATCTTAAGACAGAGAATTAAAACAAGAACTGCAAAAATGTTTGAGAGTGGACTTATAGATGAAGTGTGTGACTTAGAGAGAAAATATACCAGACTTCCTCATTCAATGAACTCTATCGGTATAGTTGAAGTTTTAGAGTATCTTGACGCTAAAGTCTCAAAAGATGAGATGCTTGAAAATATCTCTACTCACACTGCACAACTGGCTAAAAGACAGCAGACATTTAACCGCACACAGTTTGAAGAAGTAATCAGCGCACCTCTTGAAGAACTGGAGGATATTATACTTCTTGCATAACCTAGATTGCATCGTCACTCCACGCATCGCAATAACATCTTTAGCAGTCATTGCGAGCGAAGCGAAGCAATCTTTAAATCAGAACTTACAACATATACTTTTAAAATATATTTAATAGAATATTTTGTTTTCTTTTACAATCCTTTTGCACTCTTTGCCAAGCCGGCCCAAGCAGAATCTTTATCAATATCTATAGCTTCTTGATACGCTTTTTTAGCATCATCGTTTCGCCAAAGTTTATCAAGAACTGTTCCTAATAGATACTTTTGTCTTGCCCCGTCGTTTTTATTTAACTCTAACTTGTCCAGAGATTTTATAACCTCAAATGCTCTGTTATAATTCTCTTTATCGCTGTATGCCTGATAGAGTGCAAATTCGACAAAAGGGCTTTGAGCATGCGAATTGGAAGCTATCTGTATGTCCATTACCTTCTGTCCGTACTCAATCACCAGATTGTTATCTTTTTTATCACTACCTACTGCCATAACCGCGACATATCTATCTATATCCGCATAGTTTTCTTCATATACTTTTTGTATAACTGCTATTGACTCAATCATCTTATTAGTATCTTCCAACCTGCGATAAGTATCAAAAAGATATCTATAAACATCCTTATACTCTGAATCTTTATCATTTTCTATCAACGATATAAGCTCTTTTGATGCTTCTATTACATTACTGTAATTTCCTGTGGCAAAATCAACTTTTATGTATCTGTTAAGCCACTTCTTTCTCTCATTTATATCTTTAGATTTTAGATTTCTATCAGCCATTTTCTTAGCCAATACAAAATCTGCACCTTTCATAGCACATGTATAAACTCCGTCATCCCATTCGCTTGAGAGCTCTATTTTATATTGTGAAGAAATTACAAGTACGCTGTTGCACTCTTTTGCCTCTAGTGCCTGTTTCATTTTCCCGATTGCAGCATCACTAATCAATTTAGGTATATCCTTGTACTCCTCTTTGTCAAGACTAAGAAGCTTTGCTTCCATATCAAGAGCCTCGGTAAATTTACCTTGTTCTATTAAGAGTTTAGCTTTTTCATATGTAGCTTTTTTCCCTATACTATCCTCTTTATACTCTCCAATCAGCTTATCGTAAGATACTAATTTAGAAGTTGCGTTTTCATCGTTAACATCAAAGAAAAGAGCATCTTTTGCAACTTGTACCTCTTGCGAATATGTGCCGTCATTGAAAAGCTCAAGATATTTGTTTAAAGCTGTAAGTGCATCTTTTTTTTCATTTGTTTTACTTAACCAAATACCTATATCTTTAGTAAATCTCTCATATCTGTCATCATTTGGATCCATTTTTTCAAAAATAGCTTTTGCTATCGCAACACCTGAGAGATAATCTGAAGCATCTATAAATTCATACATTAAATCCATGGATTTTTCTAAATTTTCCTCTGAAAAATAAGCAGGTTTTGCTTTTACGACTTTTTCTATATATTCTGCTGCTGCCTTAACATTTGCATTTGACATGTAAATTTGCGCTAGCCTAAATCCGGCTTCAATGGCTACATCAACGTTGTCGGTCTCTTGTATTGCTTTTTCGTACAAAGATTTTGCCTTACTTAAGTTCCCTGATGATTCAAGTGCTTCAGCCATGTAGATATATCCCCATTTTGCATACACTGAATCAGGATGCTCACTAAAGAGCCTGTCAAAAAAGTAATCTGCATCACTGTTGAAACCTGCTTTATTGTACGCTTTTGCAATTAAAGAGAGAACTTCCGGAACATTTTCATCCGAAGAGTAATCTTTTAGGTAGTCTTTAGAAACTTCAATAACTTTCTCATTCTCTTGCATCTTAGAATAGACTCTGATTTTATAAAAAAGCAGCTCTGCTCTAAAGAGCGAATCTGGATACTCTTTCATAACATCATTAATTAATTCTAAGCAAAATTCATAATTTTTTTCTTCGTAGTACTTTTTGATTTTTATATATTCTGTTACATCTCCTACTCTTTTTACATGTACCGGATTTCCACTTATATCTAAACTTCCGACATACGGCAATTTTTCCATTTTTGATGTGTATGGAAAATTAATCGCCACTCCTGAGTCAACACTTTTTTCAATATATGGAATATCTTCTATGTAACCTATAATCATCCAGTGATTTGATAATTCAACATTTGAATCAAAAACAGTGTCCTCTTTTGTTAAATCAAATACCATCGGAAATAGTTTCATTTTTTGATACGGTTTTATTACTAAAAAAAATGTTTTATTCTTTATTTCGGTATCTACTTCAAAAAAGCTATTTTGCAATTTTGATATCTTTTGTGAAGGAGAATGTGAAAATGCGCAAACAATTTTAACTGTTACGTCAAAATCATTTTTTATCTCTTGACATAAAAACTTGTTATCATCTTTTATATGAAGTGTAGAGTATGGTTGATGGTTCTCTTTTGCGCCTTGAAAAGAGATTTCAAGGGCAAAAATATTTATTGCAAGAAGAGCTAAGAGTATCGTTTTTAACAAATTCTCTGCTCCTTAATATAAAATATCAATATCCGCTGTTATATACAAATGCCGTAATTAACTCTAGTAACCCATTTACTGCTACAAAAGCAAATATAGTTCCTATTGCGGCGATACCGATAATAGTTTTTAAAGGAAGTGTAGCATTTGCTACATACACATGTCCGTTGTTTTCAACAACAGGCTCTTTCATAAACATATATACTATAAGTTTTAAGTAGTAGTATCCGGCAATAGCAGAGTTAAGAGCCATGATAAGTGCCAGAACTGTATATCCGCCTGTTATTGCAGAACTTATCATATACATCTTACCCCAAAAGAGAGCAAAAGGAGGAAGACCTGCTAGACTTAACATAAACAGAGCCATAATAGACGCCGCCACCGGAGAAGTTTTTACCATTCCCGCAAACTTATCGTAACTATGGTCAGACTGCTGATGCGCAGGAAGATTTTTTTGTCTGCTTATCCAAAGCATAGAGAATGAACCTAAGTTTGTAAAACTAAACAAAATCCAGTATAAAAACAAAGCACTGTTTGACTGTGTAGTACCTATTAAAATAGCAGCCATTACAAAACCTGCATGAGAGATTGAACTATATGCAAGCATTCTTTTAACATCGGTTTGAACAAGCGCCCAGACGTTTGCCATCGTCATAGTAACAACTACGCCGATATATAAAATAACCTCAAGCCAAACAACGCCGCTGTGAATCAAAAACTCAAAGAATCTCATAGCCACGATAAATGCTGCAATTTTTGGAACAATTGACATGTAACCTGCTAACGCAGCTGATGAGCCTTCGTAAACGTCAGGAGTCCATGTATGAAAAGGAACCATCGAGAGTTTAAAACCAAAAGAGGCAAGTAAAAACGTAACTCCTATAAGTACAAAGCCGATATCTGCATATCCGTTTGCAGAGAGAACTTCAGCAATCTGGTTTATCTCTACAGAACCCGTAAGCGCATAAAATATCATTGAACCGAAACTGAAAAATCCTGCCGCTAATGCCCCCATAGTAAAGTATTTTACCGCAGCTTCAAATGATTTGTCACGGTTGTGCATAGCAATAAGCGTATATAGCGCAAGAGATGCCGTCTCTAGTCCCACGAATACCAATATCAGGTTGTCCGTTGCCACCATAAACTGAAACCCTGATATCATAAATAAAAATAGAGCAAAGAACTCAGGGTATGAGAACTCATGAAATCTTTTATGAGTAAGAGCAAGAGGAATGAAAAGCATTGATGCACCGACAATTATAAATTGTGACAATATTGCTAAGCCGTCAATTAACATAACGTCAAAGACACCCATTACGGTTCCGTTTTTCTCAAATATACCTGCAGACTCTAATAAAAAGGCGAAATCTATCCCCAAGATAAGCAGACTTAGCATTACATATAAAGATTTATCTTGAGAGCTTTTAATTAGTTCTATTACTATTATTAATAATGCACCGACAATTGGAATTAACATTGGCACTAGAGTCATTAAGTTTAACGACTCAATTGAAACATTTACAGCTGATAACATTAGTGTGCCTCCTCTACTGAATTTCTACTTATTTTTATATCTTTACCAATGCTAGGAATTCTAGATTTTGCCTCTTTTGTTATAGCTTTTTCATGCATAAGTCCTACAACAGACTCAACACTAGTATTGATAGGTCCTAAAACAGGTTTTGGATATATTCCGAGCCAGACTGTTATAATTGCCAATGGTATAAGTGCTATAAGCTCTCTTTTGTTTACATCAGGAAGATTTTTGTTCTCCTCTTTTGTAACCACTCCAAAAAACATCTTTTTATAAGCTGCTAACATGTAAATAGCACCTACTATAATTGCTGTTCCTGCCAAAAGAGTCAAGATGTGTGATTGTTTATAAAAACCTAATAGACTTAAAAACTCCCCTACGAAGTTAATAGTAAGAGGAAGTCCTACCGAAGCCATTAGCATTAACCCGAAAATTGTCGCATATCTAGGCATAACAGAAGCCAAACCGCCGAATTCGCTCATATATTTAGTATGTCTTCTGTCATATATTACGCCTACAAGCAAGAACAGAGCACCTGAAACTACACCGTGAGCTATCATTAAAAAGATTGAACCTGAAATTCCTTCAACATTAAGTGCAAACGTACCAAGAATAATTACACCCATATGTGACACTGATGAGTATGCAACAACCTGCTTAATATCTTTTTGCGCATACGCTACCATTGCAGTATAGATAATCATAATAATCGCTAAAATAGCAATCGGATACATAAAGTAAACCGATGCATCCGGAAATAACGGAAGCGAAAAACGGATAAACGCATACGTACCCATTTTTAGTAAAATTGCCGCTAGTATTACAGAACCGATAGTCGGTGCTTGTCCATGGGCATACGGCAACCATGTATGAAACGGAAACATAGGAACTTTGATGGCAAAACCAAAGAAAAATGCCACAAACAGCCATATTTGGAATGACTCCGGAAGAATCAAACGATACCAATCAAGTATGGCAAAACTCCACTCTCCTGTTGCCTGATAGTAAAAATATGCCATAAAAAGCATACCTACAAGCATTACAAGCGAACCTGCAAACGTGTATAGGAAGAACTTGACAGAAGCATAAATTCTAAGCGGCCCACCCCATGCACCGATAATATATAGCATAGGAACAAGAGAGAGTTCCCAAAACAGATAAAACACCATAGCATCAAGTGCAGCAAATACGCCTACCATCGTCATCTGTAAAAACAGAAGCGTGATAATCATATTTTTTACATCTTTTGTTTCACCTAATGATGCAATACCTATCATAGTAAAAAATGCCGCCAAAATGATAATAAAGAGTGAAATACCGTCAACCCCTACTATGTAGTTAATTCCAAACGTCGGAACAAGAGCGATTTGCTCCATAAACTGCATTCCCGACACATTCGCATCAAATACGAACCAAAGCCATAAAGAGAGTGCGAACTCTATTGTAGCTACTGCAGTACCGTAAGCGCGCATACTATCTTTGTGAACTACAAATCCAAGCATTGCAGCCAATGCCGGGAAGAAAATTAAAATCGATAAGATATGATCTAGCATCTATTAAACTCCTAAACCTGAAAGAAATATTTTAATTTCTCCAGAATGTCTAGCTGCAAGTCCGAAAACTACGGCTAACGATAACAAGGCAACAGTTCCTGCTACCATCCATTTAAGCATAGTCGATAGATTACCGCTTTGCATAACTCTTGTTTTCTCTCCCGTTTGATAAAATACATTTGCAATTCCATCAACAGTTGCATCGACAATTTTTTGGTCAATTTTTGTCCAAAATATTTCTGAGAGCTCTCTATACGGTTTTACCAGATACTCTTCATAAAAATATGGAATATAATATTGGTTTATTAAAAGTTTATACTTAAAACTATTCTCCATTGCAGACGTTCCATCAGGTACTTTTACATCTCTGCTCGTATATTTTTTATATGCATAAAAAATTGAAAGAATTACAAAAAGCTGTGTCCCGATAGTCATAATCCAGTAAACCAAATGGTTGTGAACATGATATTCTGTAGCAGGCAATACGTACGTTACCATATCAAAATATGTCATTTTAAACGACCCTGCAATAATTGCTAAAACCAAAAGAGGACTCATTGCAACAAGCATAAATTTATATGCCTCATGAGGGTGAAAACCAAAGAGTTTATATCTCTCTTCGCCGTGAAATATAAGCGCCACGATTCTAAATGAATAGAATGCCGTTAAACCTGCAGTAAATAGCAATACAGTATAGATAATATAGTGATGTTCAACAAACCCGACCTCTAAAATCAAATCTTTTGAGAAGAATCCGGCAAACGGATAGATACCCGCTAATGCTACCGATGCAAGCGTCATCATAATCATAGTGCCTTTCATCTTCTTACCAAGACCTCCCATTTTAAACGGGTCAAGTTCACTATCCATAGCATGCATAACGTTTCCTGCGCCCAAGAAAAGAAGTGCTTTAAAAAACGCATGTGCCATAAGGTGAAAAAGTGCAACCCAGTAAGCACCAAGTCCTGCCGCAACAAACATGTAGCCTAGCTGTGAAAGAGTCGAGTAAGCGATTACACGTTTTATATCACGATTAACAAGTGCCATTGATGCCGCAAATATCGCAACGAATGCACCGAGTGATGCTATAAATAGACCAATATGAGGAATTAAAGCATATAACTCATTTGCGCGAACTACAAGATAAACACCTGCCGTTACCATCGTTGCAGCATGGATAAGAGCAGAAACCGGTGTAGGACCTTCCATAGCGTCTGCAAGCCACGTGTGAAGCGGAAATTGTGCCGATTTACCCATAGCGCCTACAAACAAGAAGATACCTATCCATGTAAGAGTAGATGCATCTAAATTCGCCATTGCAGCGAATGCGCCGTCATACTGAAGCGTTCCCGTATTCCAATAGATTAAAAAGATACCGATTAACATTCCAAGGTCAGCAATACGATTCATTATAAATGCTTCGTTAGCCGCCCAGCTAGCGCTCTCTTTATGATACCAAAATCCGATTAGAAGCCATGAACATAGTCCTACGCCTTCCCAACCGATAAAAAGACCTGCAAAGTTATCGCTCATAACAAGAATCATCATCGAAAAAACGAAAGCGGAAAGGTAAGAGAAAAATCTGTTAAACCCTTTGTCATGGTCCATATAGCCGATTGCATATACATGTACAACAGTTGAAACCAAAGTTACTACCATCATCATAGTAACACTTACCTGATCAACCACAAACCCAAACGGTATATATAAATTTCCGGTTGCCATCCATGTCATCATCTCTACATGTATAGTATGCCCGGTAGTTAAAACAAGTACAAGAAGTATAGTACTGCTCAAAAGTGAAACTCCTAGCATTATACTAGGAACTACACCTGCTATTTTTGTCTTTGGAGATGCACCAAACAGTGCTGCAAATAAAGAACCCACAAGCGGTGAGAAAAGTGCGGTATATAAAAACAGTTCCATCTTTTATCCTCTCATCGTTGACATGTTATCAAGGTCGATATTGTTATGTTTTTTATGCCAAACAATCAATAAACCAAGTCCTACCGCAACTTCAGATGCAGCAATAGCAATTACGAAAAATACAAACATCTGTCCGGTTAAGTCACCATAATAGTGTGAAATAGCGGCAAACGAAATATTTACAGCATTTAATAGTATCTCAGTTGCAAAAAACAGCATAAGAAGATTTTTTCTTCTCATTACACCTACTAATCCTATAGCAAAAAGAATTGTTGAGAGTACGAGGTAGTGATTTAATCCGATTTCCATCATGAGAGCACCTTTTTATCTTCTTCTTTCATAAGCATAATTTCTGCCTCATTCATAAGAGTAAGCGATAAATCCATCTTCTTTCCAGCTAGTACAATTCCTGCAATCATAGCCACAAGAAGCATAACTGCCGCAACTTCAAAAGGAACAAGATACTTAGTAAAGAGAACCATACCCACCTCTTGAGTATTTCCTGCACCTTCAGTTATAGGGTATAGAGCTTCTATATTGTTTCCAACTATCGGCGCAGCAACAATCAAAACAACTAAAGCGGCACTTATAACGCTTAAACCGATTATTATCGCTTTGTTGCCTTGCTTCTCTTTTACATCTCTTGTCGTATCAAAAAACATCATACCAAAAGCATAAAGAGCCATTACGGCACCGGAATAGACAACGATTTGAATCGCACCTAAAAAGTCAGCACCGAGTATAAAGAAAAATGCTGATATAAAAATCATTCCTGCCGCTAACGAACTTAGCGCATACAACGCTTGTGACGTTGTTACGGCTATGTAAAACATTGCTATCGTCAAAAAAGCAAACAGATAAAAAGCAATCGCTTCAAACATAATCAAACTCCTTAATATGCTAGAGGTGTTTTTTTAACACGCTCATCTTCATGTGGTGTAATAGAACCAAAACCTTCAAACTCAACTTGAGTTCCGGCTCTCATTTTATCAAGCGGTGTCAACATATCTTGATACATCGTAAAATGTTCCCTTTGATCACTTGCATTCTCATACTCTCCGCCATGCGTAATCGCAAGTTCCGGACAAACTTCTGCACAGTAACCGCAAAAGATACAGCGACCTAAATTAATGCTATACTCAGATACCTCTTTACGAGAGTTCTCATCAAGTTTCGTATCGATTCTAATACAATTAGAGATACAAATCTTCTCGCAAAGACCACATCCGATACATCTCTCCGTATCAGACTCCCAAAGTCTTTTCATTTGATGAATCGCTCGGTAACGAGGACCTATAGGCATCTTCTCTTCAGGATATCTGACGGTATGAATGTCAAATCTTATCATCTCGCGAAGAACAACCCAAAGACCTACAAAAAGCTCGCCTCTAAAACTTCTTTTTAGAATTCTCTTAAATCTGCCCCAATTATCACTCGGATAATCTTCAATACCGACTAAATAGTAGTCACTACTCATCTCGGTTACATTTCTGTCGTTAAAATGTTTGTCAATATGTTCATTATGCATACTCACCCCTTACATCATTACTATAGCAGTAATTAAAATATTTAAAACTGCTATCGGCATTAAAACTTTCCAACATAACCACATTAATTGGTCAGGTCTAACATCGGGCCAAGCCGCTCTTGTCCACAAAAAGAAGAAGAAGAAAAATGCAACTTTACCAAGAAGTCCAAGTGCGCCTAACAGACTTCCGTCTCCGTATCCGCCTAGGAAAATCAAAGATATTACAAAAGAGATAAAGAACATGTTTGCATATTCGCCGATAAAGAAGAGTCCCCATCTCATACCTGAATACTCTGTTCCAAATCCATCAATAATCTCATGGTCATTTGCTATAAGGTGAAACGGCGTACGCCCAGTCTCAGCAAAAGCAGCTATCCAAAAAAGTATAAACGCAACAGGCTGAGACCATACTATCCAATCACTAAATCCACCTGCTTGATACTCGTTAAAGTCTATAAGCGAAAGTGAACCTACCATCATAATAGGTGCTAAAATTGATAGTCCCGTAATAACCTCGTATGAGATAAATACAGCCGCACCCCTTGCAGCAGAAATCAATGAAAATTTGTTTGCAGAAGCCATACCGCCAAGAAGAGGACCGTAAAGTCCAACTCCCATGATTCCAAGTATATATAAAATACCGATATTTATGTCGGCAACTATCGGATGTACTTCGTATCCAAAGAGCGTAAACGACGGTAAAAACGGAATAGCAGCCGCCGCCATAAATGCAGTAGCAGCAGTAATTACCGGAGCTATCTTAAATACTGCTCCTACTACGTTTGTTGGAACAATATCCTCTTTTGTAAAGAGTTTGATACCGTCAGCCGCAACTTGCAGTAACCCAAAAGGACCAACGTTTACAGGTCCAAGACGTCGCTGCATAAAAGCAAGAACTTTTCTCTCAAAATATGTTCCGATTCCAGCAAGTGCTGAGAATATAAGTAAAACTACAACGATTTTTATAACCGTCTCAATTAAATATGCCATCTCCATATACTACACCCTTTCAATCGAAGCTGTTGCAAAGCGGTATGAGCTAAACAGTGCCTCTGAATTTATTTTAGAATCAAATGTCGGCAGAACTATAATATCTCCGCTAATTTTATTATCGCTTACGATATTTGCAATTAGTTCGCCGTTATCGCTTTTAACTCTCACGCTCTCCCCCTCTTTTAAATCAGATTTACTCAAAAATTCTTCACTCATATAAACACCGCTTACCTCATCAAGATTGGTAGCTTTGTTTGTAAAAGGAGTAAACTGTCTTACCGGATTTGCCATGTATATAATAGTTCCCTCTAATTTTTTATCGCCAAACGTCTCTACGCTCTCATCGCCGTTAGTTTTAACGGAAACATTATCAAGAAGATAACCACGATGTTCAGTGCCGTCGTTATCGTAATGATTTGGCAAATCATCAAAATTTTTAGCCTTAAATCCTTTGTCAAGAGGCAATTTAGAGGTGTACTCTATTACATGTTCGGCTTTCATTCCAAGTTCGTTTGCTATATCGTTCAGCTCGTAGCCTTTATAACCGATTGCAGCATTTGTAGGATTGACTCTTTTGTTTATGCTTGTCAATGTTCCCTCTTGCTGATTAATAGCAGGCATATCCAAATCACCGTTGCCTAAAGCCGATAGAGTGAAATCACCTTTAGTGTTATATCCGATAGTGTACTCTCCGCATATCTCATCAAGTTCACAAATAAGTGCCACACCTAGTGAGTTTGTAAGTGTAGGTATCATCGTAATTTCAAATGCGCTGTATTTTTCAATTAGAGCTAAAAGACGAGCAAGATTTTTTGAGCTTGGATGAGTATATAAATCAGCTCCTGCTATGAGTGCAAAACTGTCTTTTTTAGCAAGATTTTTCTCTAAATTTTCCATAAACTTATCATCAGCTCCGAGTATCTCTAAAAGGCGGTTGTCATCAACTTCAACTTCTTTTGAGATTTTTTTAGGAACCATTTTTTTCTTCTCTTCTTCTACTTCTTCCTCTTCGCCGCTCTCTTCGTTTTTCTTCATAACTTTAACTATTTCGGTAATCTCTTCTTTGATTATCTCTTCAACCGTTATAGTTTTTGTAGAATGAAAAGAAGCTAAATAGTTTACGATATCGCTAGGCAGCTTCTCTTTATCTGCAAACAAATCAAGAATCAGATATAAAGCGGCCTCTTCTTGAAGCGGTGCATGATACACGGTCATAATACTTTTCCCTAGTCCTTCAATAACGGGGTCTTTTAGAGGATGAAAATAAAGTCCTGCTCCCTTATTTACCGTCATAGAGTTATTAAGTGCATATCTTGCATTAGGATTATCGCTCTTTAATGCCGCTCCGACCGAGACAACAAAGTTCGCATTGTGTGTTGCTTCAAGGTCATAACCATAAAGTTTAGTTCCGCTTATTTCACTGTAGTTATTTAAGAAAGTTTGGAATGCTTTTGCTTCTTTGTTTACAAGCTTGTATCCATGTTTTTCTTTAAGCGACTGAAGCACAAATGCCTCTTCGTTTGTAATCGTAGAAGTGAATTCTATTGTATCGGCTTTTTTAAATGCTTCTATTGCATTTTTAAATGCTCTCTCGTCTTTTGTTTTGACTTCGTTTTGATAGTCAAATCCGTATCTTCCCGCACCACAAAGAGAAACATAGTTCCACTCATTCATAACGCGGTAAATTTTCTCATCGGTATTGTCTATATTTGTATGTTTTACGTCATAAGATATTTGACACCCAGCACTACAGTGTCCACATGTTGCAGGAATCTGTTTAAGCTCCCAAGCATTTGAAGTATAGATAAAATGAGTGTCAACAAGCGCACCTACAGGGCAAACTGCCGCACACTCGCCGCATGAAGTACAATCAAGCATCTCTTCGCCGCTACTAAGTCCTATAAGAGATTTATTTAACTTGTTCCACATAGCATAAGCATCTTTTGGCATACTCTCTTTAAACTCTGCTTCAAGTGCATCTGCGCCGCGTGCTACAGTTTTTAGAGCGTTATCGCCTATCATATCTTTACATGTAGTTACACATCTCTCACAAACTATACAAAGACCCGGGTTGTAGTGAATATGTCCCCAATCTTTATCTTTTCTGTTTACGTCTTTAACAGAATAGCTTTGAGAATCGACACCCATCTCTAAAGTATAGTTTTGCAGTTCACATTCGCCTGATTGATCGCAAACACCGCATTGAAGAGGATGATTTACATCGTAAACCTCCATAATAGCACGGCGTTCTTTAGCAATATTTTCACTTGAGGTCGCAATACTCATACCCTCTTTCGCTTTGGCATTACATGCATAAACCTGCTTACCGTCTGCCTCAACAAGACATAAACGACAAGCAAGTGTCGGACTACATCTTGTCAAATAACAAATTGCGGGTATAAAGATATCGTTTGCACGAGCGGCGTTAAGTATGTACTCGCCCTCTTGCGTTTGTATCTCTTTTCCATCAATATTTATAGTAATTTTACTCATTTACTACTCTCTCTATTTTGGATTTTTCAAATCTATATCTGCTGCCATCAACACCTATGTCAAATGTAGGATTCAGTGCTATAGTTCCTTTTAGCTCACTATCTAACTTAAACTCTCTTCTTATTTTCTTGTCTTTAAAGCTGACATCGACAATATCTCCATCACTAATTCTAGCAGCTACGCCAAATTGTGCAGAACCTCTTAGGAAGTTATCTTTAGGAAGCTGCGCGGCTTTTGCCGTATAGCTGTTAAACTGAAGAACAGGATCAGAATTATAAATAATAGTGCCGTTAAATTCAGGCATATCATCAAGTTCTTCAAGCTCGCCATCTGCACTACATGTAACTTCGTCAAGAATATAACCGCGGTTATCTTCTCCCAAAGGCGATAGAAAATTCTCTAAATCGTCAAAATTTATACCTTTAAATCCTGCTTTTTTAGTTAATTCTCTTGTATAATCAACCGTATTTTCTTTATCTATGCCAAATGCCGCTGCTATATCATTTAGTGTGTATCCCTCAAAACTAAGTGCGACATTTGTAGGAAGTACTCTGTTGTCTATGTTTACAACAGTTCCCTCTTGTTCATTAAATGATGCTACTGGCAAATTAGCAAATTCTAACGAAGATATTACAAAATTGCCTTTTGCATTATAACCGACCACATCAATGATATCTTCATCCTTATCAAGCGTGTTGATTAGAGATACGCCAAGCGTATTTACTTCGCGTGGAACAACAACCAAAGAAAAATCACTATATTTTTCTATCAAAGCTGCCAATTTTGCGATGTTGCCTGAGCGTTCATGTGCAATTAAATCATTACCTATTATAAGAACTCTTTTTTTTGCTCTTGAGAAAGATTTCATCATAAAATCAAACTCCTCTTCGCCTATGTTTGTCTCTGCGCATAAGTATCCAAGGTCAAGCTCATCAAAAAATGCTCTCTCATTCTCGCTTAAATCTGCTTGACTTAATATAGTGTGAGCCAAAAGAGCCATAACACCCTCTTCAGTTCCCACTTCATATTTCATCATTTGCGTAACTACATTTTGTACTAAAACATCTTCTAGAGGATGTGCATAAACTACTTTTGCACCGTTATGCTTTGAAGCCGTTGTAAGTGCATATCTAACAGCTGGATTATCCGTTGCTATTCTGCTTCCGATTACTATTACCGCATCTGATTGCTTGATAGCATCAAGTGAGCCACTATGGTGTAATTTTCCACTCACAGAACTGTAAGAGTTCATAAATTCAGCGAATTTTCTTGCATCTTCATTGAATAGTTTTATTCCAAGTTTATTTTTTAAAAGCTCTAATATATGAGCCTCTTCATTGGTAATTATCGAAGAAAATCTAATAGCTTTTGCATTTTTTAGCGCATCAATAGCTTTATGAAACGAACTTTCATCCATTGAAGTTCTATTATCAAAATCAAATCCGAATCGTCCAGCTCCACAAAGTGAAGTAAACTCAAAGTTGTTCTTAACTCTATATATCTCATCAGCTCCGTTAATAGCACTGTGTCTTGTTTCATACTCAAGCGCACAGCCTGCCGAACAGTGTGCACATGTAGCAGGAACACGCTCAAGCTCCCATGCATTTGCTCTGTATTTAAAACCGCTGCTTGTAAGTGCGCCTACCGGACAAACGGCTATACACTCTCCGCAAAAAGTACAATCAAGCGTGTCTGAATTTTTTGGGATAATCGTCGAGCTGTATCCGCCGAATTTTACCTCAATAGCATCATCTCCGATAACTTCATTACATACATGTACACACTTTTCGCACATAATACATAATGAAGGCTCATAATCTACAAGTCCCCAATGTTTGATAGGACGGTGCTGATCGCGAGCCGAGAAGTTTTGACGACTAACGTTAAACTCCAAAGTTTTATTTTGCAGGTCACACTCTCCTGATTTGTCACAAACACCACACTCAAGAGGATGATTTACATCATAAAGCTTCATAATATTTGTTCGCTCATTTTCAAGCGCAGGTGTGTTTGTCGTAATCTCTACACCCTCAACAGGAGGCGTATTACAGCTAAGAATAAAACCATCCATTCCGCTTGCTTCAACAACACACATACGACATGATGCACATGGAGAAGTTTTAGATATATAACACATAGTAGGAATATAGATTCCATTCTTGCGGGCAACAGTTAAAATTGTTTCGCCCTTTTGTGCAGTTACCGAGATACCGTTAATTTTAAAATTAGTCAATTTATTCATATCTCTCATCCTCTACGCCTGAACCATTGCGATATAGTAACAACGCATACAACGCTCTGCTTCACTTATAGCCTCTTCTTGAGTAAAACCTAGATTGACCTCTTTGTTGTTGTATTTTCTATCTTCAACATCAAGTACCGTGGAGTGTTGACGAGGCACGCCAGATAGCCATCCAGTAACTTTGCCTTTTTTATCATAAACACGAAGTTTTTTAAGATGGTCTTCCATAATCTCATCATCACTCAATGTAATCTCGCCAGAATGAACATATCTGCTCATTACCGAAGAGGCACGTTTTGCTTGACCTACTGCATTAACAATTGTCATAGGACCGTATTCACAATCCCCTGATGCAAAAATACCTTTGCGAGACGTCATGTAATCTTTGCCGTTTGTTTTAATCGTACCCCATGACGTCATTGCTATCTCCCATTCAGAAGGCAAAAGTTTCAAATCAGCCGATTGCGAAACTGCAGGAATAAGATAATCAGCTTCAATTTCGTATGAAGCACCCTCAACTTTGACAAGTTCTGCACGACCGCCGTTTGGATCTGGAACAAGCTCAAATTTATCTACAAGAAGCGATTTTAAAATATTGTCTTCATCTCTCATCTCGGCCACTGCAGAGTGGAATAAAAACTCGACACCTTCCTCAACGGCTTCATGATACTCTTCATAAGTCGTGTTTTTGATAATTGTTTTTTCATCCCTTCGGTATATCATGTAAACTTTTTTAGCATTTGCACGAATCGCACAACGCACGACGTCCATAGATGTAAATCCCCCGCCTACGCAAACAACCGTTTTACCGGTCAAATCAACAAAATCAGTAGTTAAAAGATTTTTCTCCTGATCCTCTTTTGAGATTTTATATCCGTACTTTTCGTAAAGATTTACTTTATCAAGAAAATCTATCGCACTCCAGTAACCTTTAATATCGGCTCTCTCATTCTCACAATAGACTTTTTTAGAGATTCTTGTACCAGTTGCAACCATAGTAGCATCATACTCGTTCTCAAAACGACGCATATCGTCTGCATTAATTTTTCGGTTAACTATAAAATTAACACCCATATCTCTGACACACTCTATATCTTTGTTGTACTTACCGATAGGCATTCTGTATTCAGGCACACCCACGGCAACCTCTCCGCCAAGAACAGGAAGTTCTTCGTAAACATCACAAGCAATGCCCTCAGCAGCCAAATAATAAGCAGTAGTTAGCCCTGCAGGACCTGCCCCTATGATTGCTACTTTTTTACCGTTAGAAGGTTTTTTCTCCATCGGATGAAAAAAGTCGTAACCATGATCGCTCTCCCAATCAGCACCAAGACGTTTAAGTGACATAATAGAAATCGGCTCGTCAAGATTTGTTCTTCTGCAAGCCTCTTCGCAAGGATGTGGACAAACACGACCGCAAACATGAGCTAAAGGCATAGTTTGACGCGTAGCCATAAGAGAGTCATCCATTCTAAGGTCTCTTACGCCTTCGATATAACCGGGAATATCTACATGTGAAGGACAAGCGTCGCTGCACGGTGAAGTTATTTTTGCGATATATCCGATTTGTTCATGGTAATGTTTAGATGGTTTTTGTTCATTTATGCACTCCATAAAAACATCTTCAAAGTGCGTCATCAAGTCAATAATAGGATTTGGAACTGTTTTTCCAATCTCACATTTTGAAGTGATTTGCATACTTTTGCCAATTTCCCTTAAATGATTCAAATCAGCCATACTGCCTTCACCGCGTGCAATCTTGTCCAACTGATCATATAAAATCCGTCCGCCCCATCTTCCAGGTGCACATCTTCCACATGCTTCAGAGTACTCCTGATATTGCGCTGCATACTCCATCGCTAAACGGATAACATCCACGTCCTTATCAAAAAGTGCGACACCGTCCCAACCTATAAAAGCTTTTGATTCTCGGTGGCTGTCATACTGTGCAGGTAGATTATAAGCCGATTCTTTCCACTCCTCTTGCGGCGTGTTGACATTGTTAACAAACTCGCCGTTCCAAGTAGAAAAATATACTTTACTCAAAATTCAAATCCTACCTATTTTTTTGTCACGATAGTCCAATCGACTTCGTTAAACTTTAAGGAGTTAAGTAACTCGTACCCACACTCTTTTACTAAATCTGCCGATTTTTGAATAGGCGTAAAATCCCCAATTTCAAATAAAAAGATTGCAACTTCACCTTTTTTGTGAGTTCCAAGAATCTCTTTCATTCTAGGTTCAAAACCATCTTTTAAATGTCTTAAATCATATCTTTTCATTAGCGGTCAACCTCTCCAAATACAATGTTAGTAGTACCGATTATAGAAACAACATCCGGAATATAGTGTCCCGGTAAAAGGTCTGTTAAAATTCCCGTATGCCAAAACGACGGTGCACGAAGTTTTAGTCTGTAAGGGTATGGCCCGCCTTGAGAGTTGATATAAAAACCAAGTTCTCCTTTAGGTGATTCGGTTGCTACGTAAACCTCGCCTACAGGCGGTCTCATACCTTGAGTAACCAGAACGAAGTGCTGCATCAAAGAGTAGTTTTGAGTCATGATATCAAGCTTTGGAGCTGATACATATTTCGGTGCATGAGCCATTAACTCGGTTTGTCCGTCTTTTACACACTGCTGATACATCTTTATAACTTGACGAAGAATCTTAGCAGACTCTCTCATCTCCTCCATGTACATACGGTATCTTGCAAAGTTATCGCCCTTGTCAGAGTAAGGTACTTTAAACTCTACTTCATCGTAAAGCTCGTACGGCTCTTCTTTGCGGATATCCCAAGCAACACCGCTAGCTCTAAGCATCGGTCCTGAACAACCCCATGAAAGTGCCATCTCTTTTGAAATAGTTCCGACCTCTTCCATTCTCATAAGCCAGATACGGTTTGTATCAAGAAGGTCTTCGTAATCTTTAATATTTTGAGGAAGTTTGTCCAAAAATACTCTTAATTGAGTTATAAAACTATCTTGAATATCCAACGGAACACCGCCTATACGTATTGCTGCATGTGTAAGTCTAGCTCCGCAATACCCTTCAATAATATCCATAAGATACTCTCTCTCGCGAAATGCGAAAAGAAAAACAGTCATCGCACCGATATCAAGCGCCGTTGTAGCCAACCAAAAAAGATGCGACATGATACGATTAATTTCTAAAAGCATCATACGGATTACTTTTGCACGGCGAGGCACTTCAAGACCGATAAGTTTTTCAACCGCCAATGCAAATCCGTAATTGTTTGCAGATGATGCAATATAGTCCATACGGTCGGTTGTAGGCATAAACTCATTATAAATCATGTTTTCAGCCATCTTCTCCATACCGCGGTGAAGATATCCGATATCAGGATGAGCTTTTACTATCATCTCTTGTTGAAGATGAAGCATTAAACGCAACTGTCCGTGAGCAGAAGGGTGCTGAGGACCGAAGTTTAGAATCATCTCATTGTCTTCTCTGTCAAAAGTGATATTCTCAAAAAACGGGTTTAATCTATTTTTTACTTGCATATTATTATTTCCACCTATCTTTGAGGATCGTCAATAACGACCGAATCTTTTTTATCGAATTTTTTAATCATGAAAACACCGCCCTCTTCTTGATAGTTTTGCTCATTTTTAGGCTCGTTACCGGTAATCTTAGTACCTTTAGGCACTTCATGCCCTAAACGCACAAATCTCTCACTGTCATATCTGTCAACTTTAGCAGTATCGCGAAGTTCAGGTCCGATAATATCACGTGCTTCTTTTCCGTAAATTTTATCAACCTCATACCATGCGGCAAACTCATCACCTTGAAGCGGGTAAGTTTTTAAAAGAGGATGTCCTTGCCAATCGTACGGCATAAGGATTCTTTTCATAAACGGATGTCCGTTTGCTTCTATTCCAAACATATCAAACATCTCACGCTCTGACCAGTCTGCACTACGGAATAGCTTTTCTACGGAGTTTACGGCTTCGCCTTTCTTGATGAACATTTTTATGCGAAGACGTTTGCGTTTGTTCATACTAAGCATCTGATAAAATACTTCAAAACCGCCTCTACCCGCCAGCCAGTCAATAGCACTCATCTCTGAGAGCTGTGTATATTCGCACTCATCTCTTAAAAGTTCCAATACTTTATAATTGTCTTTTGGATTTATAAAAACAACCATCTGCCCGACTTGAATATATGCATCAAGCACTTCAAATTTCGCTTTAATAGCTTCTAAATCATGAGCAAAAACTTCATCGCTTGAGACTTCATATTTAGGTACTTGCGGAGATACATAAAATCTATCCGTATAGTACGGCTTTGCTTGTACATTGTCTTTAGGTTTATAAGCTCTCATTACATCAACCTTTTAGCTTTTTGCGCTCTTGAAGCCTGATTTGCGCGAATCTTCTTTTGTAATAGCATTACACCGTATTGAAGAGTTTCAGGACGAGGAGCACAACCCGGAAGATATAAATCAACAGGAATAATTCTATCAACTCCCTGAACAGTTGCGTAAGTATTGAACATACCGCCCGTATTTGCACATGAACCCATAGAGATAACCCATTTAGGCTCTGTCATTTGATCATAAAGTCTTTTGATAAACTCAGCATGTTTTTTAGTCAAAGTTCCCGCAACTATCATAACATCAGCCTGACGAGGAGAAGCTCTAAAGATTGTCCCGAAACGGTCAAAATCGTATCTTGAAGCACCCGATGCCATCATCTCGATACCACAGCATGCAAGTCCGTAAGTAAGCGCCCAAAGCGAGTTTGAACGACCCCAGTTTACGATTTTATCAATACTTGTAAGTGCAACCGGCAAACCGCCGTTTTGCGTATAATTTATTTTATGTTGTGCCATTCAAGCGCTCCTTTTTTCCATGCATATACAAAACCGATTGTTAAGAGAAGTATAAACATTAACATCTCGGCAAAACCAAACCATCCAAGTAGTTTAAAATCAACTGCCCAAGGGAACATAAAAACTATCTCTACGTCAAAAAGTAAAAAAAGCAGTGCAAATAGATAAAACTGAGGAGAGATTCTGTTTGGCTGTTTCGTAACCTCAGGTCCACACTCATAAACTGACAATTTTATTTTTTCACTGTTTTTAGCTGCTAACGCACGACTTGCCAAACGAGCGACAATAGTCGTAATCGTAAACGCACCAAACGTTATAAGAAAAAGTACAAATACCCCAAAATACGGATTTGAAGTCACTATATGCTCCATATAACCTACCTTTTTAATTATTGTTGTTCTCAAACGCATAAAAACATAAACCATAACGTTTAAATGTTTTTATACCTTTTTAGAAAAAACAGTTGTGAGGATTGTATCAAAAAGAGTATTAAATAAAAGATTAAGGCAATATTTAGGGGAGCAATTGTTACTAAATACTACACATTTTTTTTATGTATCAAAGTTAGTGTGTATTATAGAAACATATTTTAGTATATTAGAATCTTATTATTCTAATATGTAACACAATTTTTATAAATAGCGTTTTCTTTTTAGAGGCTTTAATTTATCCGCGTCGATTACTAAAAAACCATCAATACAGTTTTCAAAATCTCTATCTCTTCCAAAATCCATAAATTCGACTCCGCCCTCATCACAAAGCTCGCTATAGAGTTTATAAAGTGTTGGAATAGAATAACCCATAAGTTTAAGTTCATGTTTTAAAATCAAAATATCTTTTTCATAACTGTCTTTAAAAAATAATTCATTACACTTTTTCTTGTTTGGCTCGGATAAAACATAGCTTTCACGGTGCTCTACACTTTTTACTTTTGCGCCGAAATAGTTCATGTAAAAAAACACGAGCAAGGCAATAGCATCATCACTGTATGAGTTCGAGATACTGACACAACCGAACAAGTATCTAATATCATAATTTGATTTGAGATAAGCTCCTATTCCCTGCCATAGATAATCAAGTGCTCTTGAATTCCAATATTTGGGTTGGATAAAACTGCGTCCTAGTTCAATAGAGTTAGATAGATATTTATTAAACTCCTCTTTGTACTCAAAAAGAGTTGACGTATATAACCCCTCAACACCGAATGCATCTACCATCTCACTGGCTTTTACTATACGATAAGAGCCGACTATCTCCAAATCTTTATCGTCCCAAAGAATAATATGCTCATAACAGAAGTCAAAATCATCTATATCTCTACTCTTTTGACTACCCTCTTTTACTTGACGAAAACTAATCTCTCTAAGTCTTCCTATCTCTTTTATAAGAACATTCTCTTGTGCGTTTGCATATAGATATATCTTTTTGCCGTCTATCGTTTCACCTATAGATTTTGCATTTTGTAGCTCTTTTTTTAGCTCCTGTCTATTTTCTGCCAATGCAATCCCGTTATCGGTTTTAAAAATACCTTTTTCCTTTTTGGCAATTTTATAAAAATGTTTACGAAATAGCTTCACTCTGTCAGAAATTGCTATACCCGTAATATGATAACTCTCAAAAGGGATACATTTACCTATTGTAAATGCTATGTTTTTATTATAGTATTTAAACATCTCATGCGGAATAGTTGCGGTTGCCAAAGATTTGTTTATCATCGAAAGCAGATAAAATGTTTTTGAGTTTTTAGCGTCAATATAGATAGGCAGTATCGGCGATTTTGTATTTTGGGCTATTTTTAAAAACCCTTTTTTCCATTTCGTATCTTTTATACCGTTTGGTCTTGCACGGCTTACTTCGCCGGATGGAAATATGATAACTACCTGTTCATTTTCCAGTGCTTTGTATATACTCTCTATAGAGTTTCTTTGCATTTTGCCTTTGATATTTTCAATAGGTATAAGTATCTCGTCCAAATTTTTAAACTCACTCAAAAAATTTGACGCAACTATTTTTATATCTTTTCTGACATCTTTTATTACATGTAAAAGTGCGAGAGAGTCTAATGCTCCAAGAGGATGGTTTGCTATTATTACAACTCTGCCGTATGATGGAATCCTTGAGAGCTGATTTTTGCATATAGTTATATCAATATTAAAATACTCAAGAACAAATTCTATAAAGTCAAATGCGTCAAGGTGTCTGTTTTTTGCCAAAACATCATTTACCTCATCTTCGTGAAAAAGTTTTTTAAAAAGAGAGATTATCCCAAGGCGGGCAAGACTAGGCAATTTTTCAAAAGTAGGATAGTTGTGGGTGAAATATTTCTCTACGCTAACTGACATAACTCTGTTTCCTTGTAACATATTTTATGCCGAAATTTTGCACGATATATGTTACAAAGATGTTACTACGAGGTTACGGTTTTATTACAAAAAATTATTTATTTAAAAACCCCATAGATTTTTCGCTATCAAAACTTGCATCTTTCTCTTTTTTGATTTCCTGTTCAAAATCTTCCAAAGAAAAGAGCGGTTCTTCCCTCACCGCGACTTTGTAAGCAGTATTTTTTATGATTAGATTTATCTGTCCGCCCGTTAAACTATAATCTGCTAAAAGATTTACGTCAAATTTTTTAGCATAAGGAGCATCTAGCGGAAGCATCTTTTTCCATAAAGAGAGTCTCTGTTCTTTATTTGGTTTTTTAAACTCTATTTTGTAGTTAAATCGTCTTGAAAATGCTTTGTCGATGTTTTCAAGCAGATTTGTCGTAGCTATTAAAACACCCTTGAACTTCTCAATCTGCTCTAAAAAGATATTTTGCATCTGGTTATGCATCTGATCCGCCCCGCTGTTTGCTCCGCTTGAGCGCGCTCCCAAAAACTGGTCTGCTTCATTTAGCAAAAGAATAGGCTCAGTTTTTGTTTTTTCGCACAATTCATAAAAAGTATCAAAGATTTTACGAACATTTTTCTCGCTCTCGCCTACATACATGGATAATATCTTTGAACAGTCAAACGCTAAAACCTGACGTTTTAATGATTTTGCAAGAGAGTATGCAGTCATGGTTTTACCGGTTCCTGCCGCACCGTAAAAGATGATTCTTGCGTCAATACCGCTTTTTTTGTCTTTTATGCCCCACTCTACAAGTCTGCTTATAACCTCTTTATCAAGCTGTCTCATAAGATTTTTCAGAGTCTCTTGCGTCTCGTTTGCCAAAACTACGTCTTCAAGCGATGTCTCAGGGTCGATTAGCTCAAAAATATCCTGCTCGTCAATTAGAGTATTTAGTTTTATGCGACGGACTTTTTTATTTTTTTGCGGATGAATTATGCTTTGAAGAACCTCATCCACAATATAAAAAGCTCTTGAAATACCGCCGAAAGGATTTAACATCTCTTCATAATCTATTATTCCGTCATTTATAAGATGAGAGCCGTCTTCTAAAAGCGAACGGTTTTTTATGCGTTCATACTCATCAAGAGATATCAGCTCTATCAAAGTGTTCATCTCACGCAGTGATGCATCGGTAGCGCTATACTCTTCACGAAGAAGTGCTAGAAAAATTACCTGCTCCTTTGAATCCATCTTTTTTTGCTTAAAAAATTTATCAAGAACAAGTTTTCCTGAAGTCTGCTCTACTCTGTCTTCTATCCTTTTTTCCAAGAGCTTGAGCTTACTTTGTGTTCTGTCAATTCCGAGTGAGTGTTCATGAACGTTTTGACGGATAGCACTCATCTTTTGATAAAGATCAATACGAAGAAACTGGTCTTGCAGATACTCTAAATGGTCTGAATATGGCTTGATATCGGGCAGTTCACTCTCAATAGCACCGTCTTGAAGTATTTTTAAAAGTGAAGGAGATAAACCAATAGCGCTGTTTAGAAGCTCTAAGGGTGTGACTTCGGAAATTTTCATAGGAGTAAAACTCTGCTGATGAAGCCATCCAAGCTCTAAAAGAAGTTTTACCTCTTTTAAATGCTTTATCCACTCATACTTTTCATCGCCGTAAATCTCTTGCAAAAGGTCGAGTATCAAAACATCGTCTTCGCCCTTCATATATCTTTTTGCCAAAGCCTGTAACAACAACGCTTCCGTTTTACTGCATTTTAGTTGAGCAAAAATCAGAGATTTCTCTACATCTTTTGCCTCTAAAAAATCTATTAACGTTTCCAAATAATTCCTTAAAATTTAAACTATACTGCCAACACCTTTTTTAGTTAGGCGTTGATTTTATACAAAACTTGCTTAATTTGCAAAAGAGTATAAAAGTGCTATCTCTTCTGCCCAGATACTCTCATCAATTGTCTCAAGAATTAGCGGAATATCATTCATTCTCTCATCGTTCATAATAAACTTAAACGCATCAAGACCGATTTCGCCCTTGCCCAAAGAGTTGTGTCTGTCCACATGTGAGCCGAATTTTGCCTTTGAGTCGTTGATATGCATTCCCATCAGATATTTAAAACCGACTACTTTTTCAAACTCGCTCCACGACCTATCGTAAGCCTCTTTTGTTCTTATATCATACCCTGCGCTAAACATATGACATGTATCTATACAGACTCCGACACGGCTTTTGTCTTCAACTTTATCTATGATTTGAGCTAAGTGTTCAAATCTCCAGCCAAGATTGCTCCCTTGCCCTGCCGTGTTTTCAATAACCAAGCTCACGCCTTTTGTCTTTTCAAGCGTTATATTCATAGACTCGGATATTTTAGCCAAACACTCATCTTCGCTAATCTTCTTTAGATGGCTTCCCGGATGAAAGTTAAGTCTGTCAAGTCCCAAAAGCTCACATCTTTGCACTTCGTCAATGAAGGCGTTAAGTGACTTTTCTCTGCCCTCATCTTCAGGATGTCCGAGGTTTATGAGATATGAGTCATGCGGAAGTACATGTCGAGGCAAGATACCGCTCTCTTGCAAAGCCTTTTTAAACTTATCTATCGTTTCGCCGTCCAACTCTTTTGCATTCCACTGTCTTTGGTTTTTGGTAAAAAGAGCAAATGCTTTTGCGCCTATCTTTTGTGCATTTTCTACCGCATTGAAAACGCCGCCGCTTGCGCTTACATGTGCTCCTACAAATTTACTCATCCGTGTCCTTTATCTTAAAAATAATGCCGTTTTTTCTATCTTTAAAATAGACCGAGCGTGCATCTACTTTATAAACTATATCTACGTCTTCATTTTTTACATGTTGTTCAAATCCGTCTGCCGTTTTGGTAAGATTTTTTCCGTCATAAATAACATGTGAGAGAAGCATATTTTGCATAGTATCATCAGGATACGATACATGTAGATAATCTTTGTTAAAACCACTTTTGCTCATGCATCCCTCACTGGTACAAATCAGATGATTTACTGTGATTTTTTCTATGCTTTTTCCTGCAATAAATAGTTCTAGTTCCAATATTTTGCCGCTGTTTCTAAGATATCCCGCATCCGAATATTTAATCTTAGGAGATTTTATAGTGATGATTTTTGTTTGCGTCTGCTCATAGTTTTTAACGCTGCATGCACTAAAAAAAAGAAGAGCCGTCAATAATATATATTTCATAATAGAATTGTACCGACATAAAATTACAAATCTGCTAATAAACAAACCCAAACAGCCAAAGCGGGATTTTATTTTTAAATCCTATCTCGATATCATCAGCTACTACAAAACTATTTGTAATATCTTTGATTTGCTCGAAGCTTTTGTTTTTACCGCCTATCTCAAAAACATACAAATCATCTACGATAAAATCGCCTTTTTGGGCATATTTTATAGCATGATTTATTTTGAGTTGTGACACAAAAAAACTCTCTCTTAAGCTTCCGATATTTTGGTTTGAACACAAAATATTATAAAGATTTATATTTTCAAGATATATCTTATCCGGTTTATTGAGAAGTTTTTTGTTTGCAAAATTTCCGCCTATGATTTCAATAAGATTTGCTTTTTGCAAATAGTACAAATAAGAGTAAAGAGTATTTCTGCTTACTCCTGCACTTTGTGCTATATTTTGAATATTAAGTTCGATTGGAACACTGCTGCAAAGGAGATGCAAAAGTTTTCTGATGGTGTTTATCTTATCGCTGTCCACATTGTAAATAGCGGCTACTTCGCTATCGAGAATTATGTTGATTATCTCATTAAGTCTTAGTTTATACCCCTTTTCACCCTCTGTAAAAAACGGATAAGTACCAAACTCTTTGTAAAGAGCAAAATATTCAAGCGGCTTAAACTCTTTTGTAATTTTAACAGCTATATCTTGATGACTTTGCAATATATCGGCAAGCGAGAATGTCGGCAGTTCTATACCAAACTTGATAGCTAAAAACTCTCTAAAAGACAAAGAGTGCAACTCATAAAAAAGAACTCTTCTGCTTAAATCTACTTTGGAATTTTCTATCTCAAGTGCCGATGAGCCTGAAAATATCACTTTTATATCCAAAAAATCATAGATGGTTTTAAGTTCATGAGCAAAATTATCAGCTTTGTGTATCTCATCGATGATAAGTAATTTTCCACCGTAAACACTGAACTCTTTTGCTATGTCGGTTAAACTATCTACTATATTGTCGGCACTGATATAAAGAATCTTAGAAGAGGGCAAATCATAACTCTGAGCCAGTTGTCTTATAAGTGTAGTTTTTCCGACTCCCCTTTGTCCCAAAATCCCTATCATTTTTGATGAAAAATCTATTTGGTTATAAAGGTATCTTTTAAAAGCAGGTGTTGGAAGCGAGAAATAAAGGTTTGAAAATTCATAGAGTTTTTCTAGTGATAGAGTAGTTGACATGTCATCCTCTTTTCAATTGATTGAAGAGATTATAGCATATATTTTATAATTGGTTGACATTTTTAGTTTTATTTAGAATATGCCTAAAAGAGATGCCTTGAGGATAAAATGGCTAACAAAGATAAAGCATCTGTGCGTTTATAAACTCTGAGAGGGCTTTATGGTTACTATAATGGGTTATGCAAGAAGTCTTATATAAATAAAAATCAAACGCTAACACTGTTTTTGGAATGAATAATATATCATCACAACATACAAACTCATATAAAATAGGTACACATATATGAAAACTATATTAAGTCTTAAATAATTCGCTATTGATAAAAATATATAAACAAATATATTTAAAATCCAAAGTTGTACCAATGTTCCCCATTCTAAGATGAGTACATGACTAATTTTCAGCATTCCAACTACTATAATACTCCAAAAAATTACAGTATGAAATAGTTGTAACCTATCAATCCAAGTTAGTTTCATAAATCTCTTTTTTTATTTTTGTGATAAGTGAAAAATGTTAATATTGTATCCATTCTTAAAAATTGGACGCAAATTGTACTACTTATTTTTTTAAAAAATGCCAGTTTATTTTAAAAACATACAAATCATATACGACAAAATTACCTTTTTGAGCATACTTTATAACATTGTCTATTTTGAGTTGTAACACAAAAAATTTTCAAAAATAAAAAGCAAATAATTTGCCATATTTCTTTGCAATCTGCCATATTTTAAACCTACATGTATAAATTTACCTACAATTGCACTTATGAAAATACACATAGATATAGACTGCTTTTTTGTAAGTGCCGCTAGGATTAAAGAGCCTTTTTTAGAAGGAAAACCTGTTGCCATAGGCGGACGGAGCGATACAAAGATTTTTTCAAAAGAAGATAAAAAGCAGACGGTAAACTTTGAAAACTCCGGTTCGTTCGTTCCTACTTTTTACAAAGCGTATGAAGAAAAAGATGATATAGATGCTTTTAGAGACGAAGACGGGCGAGTGCGAGGCATACTGACAACTTCTTCTTATGAGGCAAGGCGTTACGGCGTAAAAACTGCCATGAGCATAAAAGAGGCTCTTGGTTTATGCCCAAACCTGATTGTAAAAGCACCCAACATGTCGCTTTACCAAAAGCTCTCGCATGAACTTCATGAGTTTTTACAAACTAAAATTCCTCTTATAGAACAGGCAAGCATTGATGAATTTTACGGAGATTTAGAGGGTTGGATAGAAGACGAAGACGTGCCTCGTTTCATAGATGATTTGCGTCATGAGATAAAAAAGAGCATATTGCTTCCCGTCTCAATAGGCGCGGCAAAAACTCGCTACATTGCAAAACTTGCAACCACTTATGCAAAACCGTTTGGCTGTAAAGTAGTTTATGCTCATGAGACGGATAGTTTCATAGATAATATTCCCGTAGGAGAGTTTGCGGGAATCGGCAAAAGCATGAAAGAAAAACTCCGCCTTGCTCAAATCCACACGCTCGGAGATTTAAAAAATAGACGTGGCACGGTTGAGTCTTGGGGGCCTTATGCGAAAGAGCTGTATGCAAGGGTAAGCGCAGAGAGTGATGATGAGATACAAACAAAACATGTAAGAAAATCTATCGGCATTTCACGAACATTTGACCCGCTATATGAACGCAGCGAATTAAGAAGAAGAGTACATGTTCTAGCACGACATCTAAGTTTTGCCATAATGAAACTTCAGGTAATTCCTACAGTTTTTCATCTAGGAATCGCTTATGAAATGAATCAAAAATCTCATAAAAATATAAGCCTTTGCGAAATATTCACGGAGAAGAAGTTTGACTCATTATGTCTGTCGCTCTTTAATGAAGCCGACACGTACAAAAGACTACATGTAATAAGAATTAGCATAAACTGTTCAAGTTTTACCAGAGAGTCAAAAAAAGAGTTGTCGCTTATAGGATTTGCCGAAGAGCAAAAAATGCACAAACTGACACAACATTCACAAAGTATTAGAGAAAAATACGGCATAGATATGTTGAAATGGGGAAGTGAATTATGATAGAATAAGTACATGTTAAAAAACAGACTCTTAGAACAATTTCGTTCCTTTTATTTAAGAAATTTTCCCGATGATATGGAAAAGCAGATTGAGTATTTCTCAATTTTTGGCGGTCTGGGTTGGGAGATAGATACTAGCAAAGATATAACTATTTTAATAAAAGAGTTAGTGCTTAACGATTATGCAAAACTTAGAAAAAAAATAGAAGATTTAACTCTCGCCGACAAAGGATGTTTGCGACTTCTGCGCGCTTTGGCGATAGGCGACAGGAAAATATTTTCCGCCTTTAACAGAGCAGGACTTAATAACGCAAACGGCGGCAGTGCCTTGAATTTCTTACAGGAAAAAGGTCTAATCCAGATAGAGTTCTCACGTGAAGAACCGGCTCGCTCTCTTAATCCTTCAGGCAAACTAAAAAGAGAAGTAGCAAGACATCGAATATCTCACAAAGTTCTTTTTACACATCCGTTTATAAGATTTTGGTTCTACTTTATAGCACCTCACGCAAAAGAGATAGAACAGCAAAAGTATGAAAACTTTTTAAAGGATTTTGAAACTAGGCGAAATAGTTACACCAGCTTGGTTTTTGAAGAGCTATCGGAAGTTTTGTTAAATTATAATCTTAGAGATGCACAAATTTTAAGTTCGGGCAGTTATTGGGATGCAAACGTCGAGATAGACATATTAACTATCACACAAAATGAAAAAGTATATGCCGCAGAGTGCAAATGGACAAACCACAAAGTAAATAAAAGCGAATGGCACAAGCTTTTGGATAAGTGCAAAAAACTAGATATTGAACCAACTCAAGCAGTTCTGTTTTCAAAAAGGGGGTTTTCTAAAGAGTTAGAAGAAAATCAAGGTAAAAGGCTAGCGCTTTACTCTTGCGATGATTTTAGTTCACTTGTAAAAAATACAAAAAGAGACGAGCTTATAGAAAATCTTTTTAAATAACGCGAAGTGCCGAGTAAGCCTCTTGCAAGAGCTGAAATTTTTGTGTGTAGTGTTTTATCATATGAGGAGCTTCTTTTAAAATCTTATCCGGATGATAAGCTTTTGCAAGTCTCTTATAACTGTTTCTTAGCACGTCTTGACTCGCTCCTATAGGACACTGCAAGATGGCGTAAAAATGATTTTTTTGCTCATCCTCTTCATCTTTGCATAAATTTCCAAAACTAAAATTTGCAAAATCACTATAGAGTTTGCTTATGAAACGGTTATTGTAGTTGTAGTTGATTTGGTAATGCAAAACATGTCGTTTGTTTAAAGCCTTTTCCAATCTCTCTTTCGCCTTATAGTCTGAAACATCGATTACAAGTGAAATATCCGTACCTTTTTCAACATATACTTCCAATTGTGAGCGAAGATAACTCATAACCCATGAGTTAGGATAATCAAGCGTTATTAGCACTGTATCGCTGTCGTAGGCATATAAATTTACTTCTACAACCTGAGGTTCTTCCGATTTATTCAACTCTACTCTAATTGGCTGATTTCCAAATTTCAACATAGAACGTAAGAAAAATTCATGGGAAAAATCGTGTCTAGCCGCATGATATTGACTTAACTCTTTTATGAACTCTTCTCTGGCTTCTTTTAGAGTCTCATTTCTAAAAACCAATACTGCTTTTGAAAGAAACAGCATACCTCTTGAATGATTATTTAAAAAACTCCGCATCCACTGCGTATTTAACGTATCAAAGTCGGTTGTAATAAGAATAAGATTATTGCGTAGTACAATCTCCATCTACTCTGACCTTTATTGGATTATTTTGCAAATTAAAGCAAAAATAGTTCCAACCTAATTGAGTGTTATGATTAAGCATGGATTGCTTCGTCGCAAACTTCTCACAATGGCAGTCATTACGAGCTTCGTTAGAAGCGCGGCAATCTAAAAACATAATTATTTAGAGTAAATTAAAACAACTCGCATATTTTTGAGTATGCTTTAGGTTGTCTATCTCTTATAAGTCCCCAGTAGTGACGCTGTTTTTGGTTATCTTCTATATCAAAAGAGGCGTAAATTATCTCCTCTTTATCTCTGGATGCTTCGGCGATTTTTGCTCCAGTGTAGTCCGTTATAAAAGATGAACCGTAAAAATTAAGAGTACATATATCGCCTTTTTCTTCTCCGATACGGTTTGCAACTACGACGGGAACTGTGTTTGTAGCGGCATGTCCCATTTGAACTCTTTGCCAGTGCTCTTTTGAGTCGAGATGAATTTCAGGCTCACTTCCGATTGCGGTCGGGTAAAAAATAATCTCTGCACCCATAAGAGTCAAAGCTCTTGCCGTTTCACAAAACCACTGATCCCAGCATATACCCACACCTATTTTTGCATAAGCGGTATCATAAACTTTAAAACCGCTATTTCCGGGCTTAAAATAGAATTTCTCTTCATATCCCGGACCGTCGGGGATATGCGTTTTACGATAATTATCCATTATTCGACCATCTGCGTCTGCAACTACCAAAGAGTTAAAATAACCCTCGTCGCTCTTTTCAAAATAACTTATAAGCATTACTACATGTAACTCTTTTGCCAAAGCTGCAAAACGTTCTATAAGAGGGTTTCCTTCTCTTGGTGATGCCCATGAAAAATATTTTTCATTCATATCTTTGCAAAAATACAGACCCTCAAACAACTCAGGTAAAAGTATGATTTGAGCGCCGTTTTTTGAAGCTTCTCTAACCAACTCTTCGGCTTTATTTATATTTGAAAGTTTATCCTCGCTCATACTCATCTGAATTGCACCGACTTTAACCATACTTACCTCAATTTTTTACAGATTTTATACTACTGTATTTTAGCTTTTTCAAGTTTTTTTCTCTCTATTTTCATGCGGTCTTGAAACTGTTTGCTTCTGTCTTTTGCAAAAAGCTGCATATCTTCGATTTCATCCATCTCATCCACAATCTCAACCCCTAAAAGTGTCTCAATCGCATCTTCAAGAGTAACTACGCCGACTGTTTGTCCGTAACTGTCATAAACTATAAAAAGATGTGTTTTACGTTTTACAAACTGGTCTATCAATGTCGGAACGGGAAGATTTTCAGAAACCATATGAACTTCATGCGAAATATTTTCTAGTTTTAGACTATCATGATCTTCATTGCTCTCTTCAAGAATTTTTTGATTAAAAACCATACCGACGATATCGTCAAGCGTATCTCTAAAGATAGGAATTCGTGAATATATATACATACGGTCGTCTTCTATAGCTTCTTCTACGGTTGTAGATGCCGGAAGAGCAAAAACTACGCTTCTTGGCGTCATAATATCTTTTGCTTTGATATTTTTTAGTTTTAGAAGATTTTCTATAAGGTCACTCTCTTTGCTAAGAATAGCTCCCTCTTTTTCGCCCATTGCTACAACAGCCATAATCTCATCACGCGAAAAATTACTTTGATGCTTTTTGTTTCTTGAAATATAGTTAGTTAAAAAAGATGATACCCATGTAAAAGGGGTGCTTATTGTTACTAAGAACGAAATTACGTATGCCGATGGAACTAATAGCTTTTTCCAATAAAGTGCACCGATAGTTTTAGGAATAATCTCTGAAAGATATAAAATTACAAGTGTTACAACAAAAGCAACAAGAGCTTGCCACTCTTGCCCAAAAAGAATTTGAGCTTGCGCACCGACACCCGCAGCTCCCATAGTATGTGCAAATGTATTAACCGTGAGGATAGAAGATATCGGTTTATCGATATTTAATTTTAAATCTTTTAGTTTATTAACTAAGTTTTCATTGTGATTTTTAGACAAACTCTCTATGTAGGAGTTGGTACTTGAGAGCAAAACTGCTTCTAAAATGGAGCAAAGAAACGATATTAAGATAGCGACTGAGAGATAAATAATCAGTAGAGTCATAGAAAGATTCCTACTGGAACAGGGGTAAAACTACGCGAGGCCGGGTCGCTTTGGGTCATTAAAATTTCCTTTATTTTTTTCGAGCGCAATTATATCATATTTTAGGATACGGCTTGGTTTCAAGCTTAAAAAATAGAGTTTCGTTTAAGATAACTCTACTCTTTTTTTTACAGATGACCATATCGACAGCGCTATAAAAGCTATTCCTATAAGTCCCGTAAAAATCTCAGGTATATGAAACTTCATACCTAAAAGCATAATTAAAGCCAAAATTCCTATTGCGTAGTGAGCGCCGTGTTCTAAATAAATATACTCATCAAGAGTGCCTTTTTCAACCAGATATATAGTCAAAGACCTGACAAACATAGCTCCGATTCCAAGCCCAATCATAATAACTACGATATCTTTAGTTATTGCAAAAGCACCGATTACACCGTCAAAAGAGAAAGAAGCATCCAAAACTTCTAGATATAAAAACCCGCCTATACTTCCTTTTTTAATCGTATCAGCAACCACAGGGTCGCTCTCCTCTTTTTCCAATATAACGCCTATTATATCGACGCCTACATATATAATAATTCCCCAAAGTCCTGCCGTAAGTACGACTAATTTACTATCTTGTTCTATAAAAGAGACAAATATCATTAAAGTAATAAGAGAGATAAAAATGGAGATAGACTCAATTTTTCCTAATAACCCAAGCTTCTGCTCAACGACTTCAAACCAATGGATATCTTTATTTTCATCAAGCATAAAGTTAAGAAAAACAAGCAGTAAAAACATACCGCCAAAAGCAGATATTTCAGCATGATGAGCAACGAGGTTGCTTGAATATTCGGCAGGATTGTCAAGTGCTAAGTTCCAAACTTCCAAAAGTCCTAAATCAGCCGTTTGAGCAACTATTACAAGAGGAAAAAGAAGCCTCATTCCAAAAACGGCGACAATAATTCCCACCGTCAAAAAAAGCCTTTTCCAATACTCATCCCATGTTTTTAAAATAGAAGCGTTTACAACGGCATTATCAAAAGAGAGGGAGACTTCCATAAGCCCAAGAATAATAGCTATAAATATTAGATTTAAAGCATTTACATAACCTCCCGTTTTATAGCCCCACCATCCTGCAATAAGCAAAGCTATGAACGTAAAAATAAAAGAGAATTTAAAATATTTCAATAAAACAGACCTTTTTAAAATTGATTCGGAATTGTACACTATTTATAGTGTACAGCCAACCAAATAGTCTCGCTATCCTCTTTTGTCCACGATACTCTATGTTTTTTATGCGCGGGAATATTGATATAATCTCCGCTAAAGAGTCTTACGTCAACTTCATCTTCAAAAGATAAAATAGCTTCTCCTCTAAGGAGTATTACCCACTCATCACTGCTTTGGTCGTACCACTCAAACTCTTTTGTAGTGTGTCCAAAAGAGACAATTCTCTCTATTTTTACGCCGTTTTTTGAGATTAGCTCTTCAAAAAACTCCTCTTCTAAGTGCTTTGGAATATTTTGAAATATATTGCTACTCATAAAAACATGCGCTTACGTAACCTACTACCCTGGTTGTGTCGTTGCTCGCATCCGCACTTGTTCTATAATCAAGTACATGTGAAGAAAGACCTAATTTTTTTGCACTTAAAATTGCCGCTTCTATGCCTATATTGCCGCAAGCTTCACATCCGCCGTAAAGTATATCAATATCAAGTTTCTCTATTGCTTTTACACAGATATTATCGATTCTGTTTGCTTCTTCAAGAGTGTGAAAGTGACTCAAATCGCTGCTTATAATAACGCCTATATCATCTTGTTCTAAAAGGTAATTTATAATTTTAGATATATATTTTGCATCTGCATAACTGTAAATAAGTTCGACCAAACTTACACCCTCTATGTAATGTTTTAAAAAAGGGAACTGAACTTCCGTACTGTGTTCTGCATGTGCTTGAGTTAGACTTACAAACGAAAACTTGCTTTTTAGTTTTTCAACAAGTTCGCTTGCAGGTTTTATCTCCCCAAAAGGTGTATCATAGGCACTAAAATCGCAAAGACTAACTCCCGTATATGCTACTCTGTGAGAAGGACCGATAACTACAAAAGTTTTAACCCCGCTGTTTTGTAAAACTCTATATGCAATATTTGCCGTATATCCTGAGTAAATATACCCTGCATGAGGAACAATCACAAGTCTGCTTTTTATCGCCGGAATTTCTCTATCTTCATCATAAGCAGCGTTAAAATGTTCAAAATATCTCTCAAGTTCAACAGCTCTTGCAGGGTAAAAAGTACCCGCTACACTCATCTTCCTTGTCATAATGCGACTCCTTAATTATCTTTAATAGTTATATCGGCTCTATTTCGTCAAAGTTTTCTTCAATGGCATCAACTCTATATCTGTAAATGCTCGGATGCTCTTCATATATAGATGGATTTGCTCCTGCTTTTATACTCAAATGCTCCAAAAAGAGTTTCGGTGTTTGCAACTGCTCCCAAACCTGCGGCAAAAAAGTTCCTTGATAAGAGCCATATTTTAAAATAAGTCCGTCTATTTTTGGACGTACTTTATTGCATAAATCATCAAAATCCCCATACTCTAAAATTTCAGGCTCGCTTAAAACAGAAACTTCAAGATTAAGATGAGAGAGTTCTTCTACATGTAGCGGCCTAAACCTAGGGTCATGAAATGCAGCAGAGACGGCATTGTGAAAAATATCATCGTAGAGCGTTTGATGAGCGACTATAGAACCTATACATCCACGTAAATTATTATCATACTTTAAAGTTACAAAAGCCGCACCTTGTTGTTTTAAAAACGGATACTCTTCAATCAACCTTTTTTTATCAAACAAATACGATGCATCAAACTTCTCGACTATTGCACTTTTTGCAATTCTAAGTAAAATAGAGTCCAACATTACAAACAACTCCTTTTTTTAGCTAAAATATTTTACAACTTTGAACTTTATTTGCTCTTTAACATGTCGTTTCTTTTAGATAAAAATGCACTTTTAACATACTCATTGAGCTTTCTCTCGATAAACTCTTTAGAGATAATTTTATAAACAGAACTTTTGTTAACTGCTTTAATCATAGCATTTTCATCATGAGTATCAATAAGCAAAATGCGCATAATATTCGGGTAGGACTTATATACTTTAGCAAAAAGTTCTATGCCTTCATTTTTATACATTTTTTGATCGCAAATCACTACCTCAATATGTTTAAGCGCCAATAAATTCATAGCTTTTTCATAAGTTGAAGCGACAAAAATATTATAATCATCACTATCTAAAGTATTTATAATTAATTCCACTGCATTCTCATCGTTACTGATAATTAAAAGCTGATTATCCACTTTGTCTGCGATAAGATGGCTATACACTTTTGTACCACCTTCTAACAACTTTTGCATATCCGCCTCAGGCAGCGGACGGCTAAAATAGTATCCTTGTATCTCATCGCACTCTCTTAAACGCAAAAACTCAAATTGTTCGGCAGTTTCTACCCCTTCGGCGATAGTTTTTAAATTCATACTATGCGACATTGATATTATTGCTTGAGAAATTGCGGCATCTTCTGAGTTATTTACTATATTATCAACAAACGATTTATCGATTTTTATGCGGTTAATAGGAAATTTCTTAAGATAGCTAAGAGATGAGTAGCCTGTTCCAAAATCATCTATTGAAAATTCAAGATTAAGTTTTTTAAGCTCCGATATCATCTTTATAGATTTTTTTACATCTTCCATAACTATTCTCTCTGTTAGTTCAATCTCTAAAAATCGAGAATCAAGGGCTGTTTCTCTAAGTATATCCGTAATAATTTGCACAAGATTTGGCTGGTTAAACTGACGTGACGATAGATTTACTGCCACTCTTATTGCCGGTAACCCTTTATCTATCCATGATTTGAGAGTCGAGCATGCCGTTTTTAATACCCAGTCCCCGATAGGTATAATAAGTCCCGTCTCTTCGGCAAGAGGAATAAAAACATCAGGCTGTATAAATCCGATTTTGGGATGAAACCAACGAAGCAGAGCTTCCATACCTATAATCTGCCCACTATATGAATCAACTTGCGGTTGATAATATAGACTAAGCTCATTTCGCTCAAGAGCATATCTGAGGTTGTTCTCCATTATCATACGCTCAATTACACGAATCGAGAGCTCTTTTTTGTAGTATTCGTAAGTATTTCGCCCTCTTGTTTTTGCACGATAAAGAGCAATATCTGCATTTTTAAATAGTGTATTTACGTCATTGCCGTCGTTTGGAAATATACTTATTCCAACACTACATGTAATAAAAATCTCATGCCCTTCTATAACATATTTTTCGGAGAGTTTTTTAATAACTTTATGCGCAATATTTCCCGCGATATCTAGATTTTCCATATCTTCTATCAAAATAACAAATTCATCGCCTCCAAGACGACTTACGGTATCCTCTTCCCGCACACAGCTCTTTAGCCTGTTGGAGACTTCAATAAGGAGTAAATCACCTGTTGGATGTCCAAAGGTATTATTTACGTTTTTAAAGTAGTCCAAATCAAAAAAGAGCAGTGCGCGAAGAGTATTGTTTCTGCGCGCCTTTGCAAGTGATTGTTCAACTCTCGCATTTAAAAGAAGTCTGTTCGGCAAACCTGTCAGAGAATCATAATGGGCGATATAATCTAGCTTTTCTTGTGATTCCTTAGCAGCAGTGATATCTGAGAAAATTCCTACATAATTGAGAATCTCTCCATCCGCATTTTTTACGATACTTACGTTTAACCACTCCTGATACTCATCTTTGTTTTTTCGCTTACTCCATATTTCGCCGTGCCAATTTCCTACTGTATCTATCTTATTGAGTATCTCTTCATATAACTTTGCACCATTTTTTTTGGATTTTAATATTGACACTTTTTTACCGATTAACTCATCCAAAGCGTAACCTGTTATATCCGTAAATGCTCTGTTTATTGAAATAATCTCTCCGCTAGCGTCGGTAATAATAACGGCTTCGCTCGTATTTTCAAATATAGTTGCAGACTGAGATAGCATGTCTTGCATATGTTTACTCTCTGTTATGTCTTGAATTGTTCCGCTTAATCGGATAACTTTTCCGATATCATCAATTATCGGTTTTGCATAACTGCGAATCACTTGTTTAAATCCGTTTGGCTTTAAAATAGTGTAATCTACATTAAATGGTTTTTTATTTTTAAGAGCCTTTTCTACCTCATCTTTAACTCTATTTTTATCATTTACATGTATATTATTTAAAAAATCTTCAAAAGTCGGATTTTTAGCTTCACTGCTTATGCCTAAAATCAACTTTGCCTCATTAGAGAACAATATCTCATTACTTTCTATATCCCACTCTATTCCGCCGAGATTTGCAAGCTTCTGCACATCTGAAAGTTTTTCACGACTGTTATATAACTCCTCTTTAATTCTATGATGTTCGATAAGTCCTGATAAAGTATTTGCCACACTCTTTAAAAACCTTATCTCTTTGTCTTTTTGAACATGACCGTGTTTTAAATATATTACTATAACTCCTAAAACACCATTTTTGGATAGAATCGGTATATTATAATGCCCATGAGCCTCCATCCCTTCAAATCTAACATCATGTCGTTTATCTAAACAGCATGCATACTGAACTTCGCCGCTAAGAGCCGCACGACCGCATAAACAGTAACCAAAAGGAATTTCTGCACAAGCACTCTGTATCTCTTCATCTAACCCTACCTGTGCTTTAAGAAGCAATGTTTTGGCTTTGTTATCAGATAAAAATATGCCGCCTTTTGAAGCAATAGGAAGCCATGACAAACCAAGCAGTATCTTTAGCACATTCTCTAGCTGCTTATCTAAAGAGATATCTTCGAGGCTTAAGGTTAAAATGGAGTTTAGTGCGCTTTGCTCTTCACTCTCAAGATACAGACTCTCTTGTATATGTTTTTGTGTCGTGATGTCTATCCCAAGGCAAAGAAGATACTCTATAGTATTGTTTTCATCTCTTATTAAAGAGAATTTCCAACTTATCAAATTATTTTTTAAAGATTTTGTCTCAATATCTTGCAATAGCAAAAGGGCATCCAAATCGCCTGATAAAAAACGATTGAATAACCTTTTAACATCTTCTAGTTTTTCATTAAAAGAGAAAAGTTCAAACCAATCTCTACCTATTAACACATCGCTCTTATCATTCATAACATCTCTGCACTGCTTATTTAAAAGCCGTACTTTTCCAAAATTGTCTAAGATTGCAAAAGCAATATCTATGGCGTCAATATTTTCTTGTTTGAACATATACTTTTTAAACATCATTTTCCAACTATATCTTTTATGGCATCCTCGAATTTTTCATAATTAAATACAAATCCATGCTCAAGCAGTTTTGTAGGATAGACCTCTTTTGAATCAAGCATGACAACAGAGCCTTCTCCAAATATTAGTTTCAATACAAAAACAGGAACACTAAAAAATGTAGGACGATTTAGAATTTTACCTAAAATTTTTGTCTGATTCTCATTTGAGAGAGGATTTGGGGATGTAAAGTTTACTGAACCTGTAATTTCAGGATTTTTTACAATAAACTCTATTGCCCTTACCAAATCGTCTATATGTATCCATGAAACTATCTGTTTTCCACTTCCTAACTTCCCGCCTACTCCCATTTTAAAAGGGGGCAAAATTTTATCCATAGCTCCGCCCTCTTTGGCATATATTACACCAAACCTCATCTGAACCGATCTGACTTTAAAGTTCTCTGCTTTTTTTGCCTCTTCTTCCCAATCTCTGCAAAGATGAGATAAAAAATCATCCGCATAATTTTGAGATTTATCATCATGAGAATGAACTGAGTCATAAATACCCACGGCTGAGGCACTTAAAAGCAATTTTGGCTTATCTTTACATAAAGAAATCGCATCTATTAGTTTTTTTGTCGTATCTATACGGCTTGTATATAAATTTTTTTTGTACTCACTGCTCCACCTAGCCAAGATTGTCGTACCGCTTAAGTTTATTAAGATGTCACACTTCTCCAGCTCTTTTGCGATATCTTCTATATCTGTGTCATGCCGCACTTTTAAGCCTATGATATCATTATGATTTGATTTAAAAAAATCCTCTAATTTAGAACCGACCAATCCGCTTTTACCGCAGATAACAACTTTAAGTCTGTTTCCTATCGACATGTTAAACTCCTTTTTTAAATATTTAAATTACTATGCTAAACCATTAGCATAAATAAAAGCTGCCCTGATATCTTTTAACATCTGCTCATCATTTGACAATGATTTAGAGATAATTTTATGTACGGCACTCTCATTAACGGCTCTTGCGATAATTTTAGGATTATCATACGAAGTCAGCAGTATGCGTATAGTATTTGTATAGAGCTTTCTAACTTTTCTTAAAAGCTCAACCCCTTCCACTTCCGACAAATCTTGATCTACTATAATAATGTGAACATTGCTTGTTGCCATTATATCAAGAGCTTCGCGTGAGCCTGATGCGTGAAGCATCTTGTATCCGTCAACTTGCAATATATGTTCAAGTTTATTACTTATATTTTTATTATCCTCGACTATTAAAAGAACTTTCTCTTTTTTTTGCAACTTACCTATATCTATCTTGCTTCCGTTATCTAAAAGCTCCTGCATTTTACTATCCGGCAGAGGATAACTAAAATAGTACCCTTGAATCTCGTCACATTGTCGTGAGCGTAGAAACTCCTGCTGCTCAAGGGTTTCTACCCCTTCTGCAACGGTTTTTAGGTGCATACTATGAGACATTGAAATAACGGCTTGCGAAATAGCGGCATCTTCCGAGTCGGTAGTTATATTACTGATAAAAGATTTGTCAATTTTTATTTTATCTATAGGAAAGCGTTTAAGATAACTAAGAGATGAGTAGCCTGTTCCAAAATCATCTATAGAAAATGATACACCGATTTTTTTAAGTTCTCTCATTATATTTATAGAACTTTGTGCATCTCTCATAACTATTCTCTCTGTCAGCTCAAGCTCTAAATACTCTCCTAGCAACCCGATTTCAGTGAGTATTTTTGCTACCGTTTCTGAAAAGTTTTTTTGATTAAACTCAACTGCCGATATATTTACGGACATCTTTAATTTAGGGAGTCCCTTATCAATCCATGATTTAAGACATTTACATGCAGTGCGAAGAACCCATTCTCCTATACGGACAATAAGTCCTGTCTCTTCAGCAAGAGGGATAAACTCATCTGCCTGAAGCAAACCCTCTTTTGGATGCTGCCAACGAACAAGTGCTTCAACACCGACAATTTTACCGCTGTAGAGATCGACTTGAGGTTGATAATATAAAATCAACTCATTTCGCCCTATCGCATTTCTTAGTCCATTTTCCATATGCATTCTCTGCATTGCATTATTAGTCAGCTCATCGGTATAGTACTGATATGTATTGCGCCCTTGTTCTTTAGCACGGTAAAGTGCACTGTCGGCATTCTTAAAGAGCGTAGTCATATCTTCACTATCATCAGGAAAAAGGCTTATTCCTATACTACATGTAACAAAAACCTCATGTCCTTGAAGATAATATTTTTCTGCTAAGGAGAGAATTATCTTTTGTGCAACGTCACTTGCAAAGTGTGAATCATGCAACTCTTCAAGTATAACTATAAATTCATCTCCGCCCTGACGACATACCGTGTCCTCTTCTCTGACACAGCTTAGTAAACGGCTTGATACCTCCTGAAGAAGCAAATCTCCTACTGGATGTCCTAATGTATCATTTACGTTTTTAAAATGGTCAAGGTCTAAAAACATAACGGCTATCTTATTTTTATTGCGGCGTGCTCTTGAGAGTGACTGGGTCATACGAGCATCCAATAGTAATCGATTCGGCAGACCCGTAAGAGGATCATGATGGGCAAGATGGTCAAGTTTTTGCTGAGACTCTTTAATAGCACTTATATCCGAAAACACCCAAGCATAGTTAGATACATCTCCTTTTGCATCTTTTACGACACTTATATTTAGCCACTGAGGATATATCTCTTTGTTTTTTCGTCTGTTCCAAACCTCGCCCTGCCAACTGCCTGTTTTGGCAACTGTTTTTTGTATCTCAAGGTAAAAATCCTCATCATGTCGCTCTGATTTAAGAATCGAAATAGGTTTTTGAATAATTTCATCATTTTTATAACCGGTAATATCGAAAACCGCTTTGTTTGTAGAAATGATTTTTTCATCGGTATCGGTAATTATGACGCCTTCGGTAGTATTTTCAAAAACTGCTGCAGATAGCAAAAGAGTCTCTTCCAATTGTTTTCGTTCTATTAAAAGAGCAAACGTGCTTGCGACACTGCCAAGAAACATAATTTCTCTCTCATCTTTTTCATGTCCGTGAGTTAAATATAAAACTATAACTCCCAATACCTTGTTTTGTGAGACTATAGGTATGTTGTAGTGTCCATGCGGTTGAATACCATCATATCTAATCTCATGGCGCTTATCCAGACATGCGGCATACTGAATCTCTTTTGTTTCGGCAGCACGTCCACATAAACAGCGACCAAACGGCACTTTGGCACATAAAGTCAAAAGTGCAGGATTAAGTCCGTGTTCTACGGTTAATAAAAGCGTATCACTTTTTTTATCAACCAAAAATACACCGCCGGTGCTTCTTATAGTAAGCCATGACAAAGAAAGAAGTATATCGAGTGCTCTCTCCAACTGCTCTTTTAGGGAGATGTTTTCTAAGCTTACATGTAAAATGGAGTTGAGCGCACGTTGTTCTTCACTTTCAGATTTTAAACTATTTTGAGTCTCTATCTGCTTTGTACTGTTTATGCCTACGCATAAAGCACCTTCTACGATATTTTCACTATTTTGAAGTACGAAAATTTCCCAAGTCACAAAATTTTCTGCATACTTTTGGGTTATACGCATTTTTTGAAGATCTTCTATCGCGCTAGCCTCTGCCGACATGGCGCGCTTAAACAAATTTACTGTACTCTCTTTTTTATCAGACAACAATGATAAATCAAACCAGTTTTTCTCACTTATATCCGGAACACTATTAAAAGTTTTTTCAAACTCTTTGTTAAACAAAAGTATTGAACCTATCGGGCTTAAAATAGCCATTGCAACATCTATCGTATCTAAGTCATCCTTTCTCCATCTTCTATTTTTCGACATAGAACAGCCTTTTATTGAGCTTTGATAAAAATAATATTTATCAATACTATCTACTGATTGCTTTAATAATCTTTAACAATTTTATATTGTATTATAACTCCAATAATACCGTATCCCTGCGCGTTATTTCAAGCTTTTTACATGCACTCTCAAATGCCCCGCTCTCGCCTATGATAATGCATTTATGTTTTGCTCTTGTAACGGCTGTATAGATAAGCTTTGTATTGTGCATAATGTAGTGTGAAAATGTCATAGGAATCACCACTATATCATACTCCATACCTTGAACTTTGTGTATTGTCAAAGCATAAGATAACATAAGATAAGACTTTACCTCTTCATAATCGTAAACTACCACGACATCTTCGTTTGGATAAAAAACAAATACCTGCTCATCATCCTCTTCAATCTTAAATAATAGTCCGCTCATTCCGTTAAAAATTCGTCTTTGAGAAGAGTCTTCGCTCGTTTTAAAACCTTCGCCGCTCCATGAAGTCATATTTTCGTTTTTTGTATGAACGACTTTATCCATAAGTCTAAACTCGGCCCCACCTTTTTTTACGCACTTTTTGGGATTTGGATTGAAATACTCCTGCAAAACACTATTTAGATTGTTTGAGCCTAGAGTCCCGCCTTTCATTGGTGTAATAACTTGAAAATAGTTGAGATACTCTTTTATCTGCTTGTTGTTTAGCCTGTACCTTGCTTTTTCAATCGACTCTATAACTTTATGCACAATTTCGCTGATAATATGATTTGAATTTTCTTCACGCATATCATGTAGTTGGCTTTGGGAGAGCTGATTTTTCAGCGCATAGTAGTTTGTCATGCTTACATCTATAAACTCAAAATCATCATACTCTCTTTTATAATCAGGCACGATGCCCGTTCTTATATCGTTTGCTATGATGGTTATGGCTTTATCTTCGCTCTGTCTGTAAATTTTTGTTAGTTTTACGATAGGAGCCAATTCTAAAGCAAGAGCATCGCTTAACACGTTTCCTGCACCGATTGGCGGGAGTTGTGCATCGTCTCCTGCGACTACGACTATTGCATTTTTACCTACTTTTCTAATAAGCCTTGCAAACAAAGATGAGTTTATCATGGAAGCTTCATCTATGAGTACAACGGAGTATGGAAACTCATCTCTATCTTCAAACTTAACCAAAAGAGACTGAATAGTTCCGCTCTCATAACCTGTCGTATCTGCAATGCGCTGTGATGCTATACCACTGAGAGCACATGTAATAATCTCTTTTTTGTCGTACTTCGTATTTAATAAATCAAGAATTGCTTTTGAAGTCGTACTTTTTCCTGTTCCCGCATAACCGACTAAAAAAAGCAAAGAAGCACCGTCATTTATCTTTGCAACCGCCTCTTTTTGCTGCTCTCCAAGTTTGAGTTCATGGGAGTCTAAAAACTCATCTAAGTTTTTAACAAATCCCCCGCTATCTTTTTTTGCTCTTACTTTAAAATCATCATATAAGAACTTTTCAGAATCATAAAGACGAGATGGAGACACCCTTTCATTTTTCATGACAACTATACTTCCCTCGCCCACCCTCTCTATAAGAGCGGCTTCATAAAGGTAATATTTGTCACTAAATCCAAGAAGTTCATTTAACCCTGCAAAGAGTATCTCTTTTGCTACACAGCTGTTTCCCTGCGCTTCGCAGTAGTTAAGCAGAACATAATCCATAGCAGAACTTATACGGTTGTCATCCTCTTTCGCAACACCCATTTTAAGCGCAAGTTCATCTGCTCTTTTAAACCCAATGCTGTTTATGGAAGTAAGGATATATGGATTGTTATTTATTTTTGCACAAGGCTCATCCACATCTTTCATGGCAGTTGCGATTGTCGTAAGAAGTGCTTGAGAAACATCATAAGGAGCTAAAAATTCGCCGAGTTTTCTCATGGAACGAAACCTCTTCCAAGAAGCTTGAATCTTTTTTAAGCGTTTTTCTTTTATACCGTTAAACTCCAAAAGTCTCTCAATGTCGTTGTCTAAAATATCAATGAGTTTTTCACTGCCAAAATGCTCAATAAGCTCTGCCGATAGCTGTTTTGTAAAACCTTTTACAATTTTGTTTAAAAAGAAAAATAGTTGATTTTGATTTACTTTGATGGAGTCAAATTTGAAAGTTTTACCGTACTTTTTATGCTCTTCCCAAACACCTTTAAGCGTTACGGCAGAGCCTTTTATATGCTTTACTTCGCTCTCGTGATATAAACCGCTAACCTTCTCACCTGTTTTTAGTACGGCTATAAAAAATGCCTCGTCCTCAAAGAGTATTTTGTCGATTTGTCCTATAATGGTTTCAGTCATATTCTTTTGACAATACCTCTTTTATTTTTACCTTCAGTTTCATGTTCTATTATAAATGTTTCAGGTGCTTCTAATCCTATAATTACCATTGGAATTGTTAATAATCCTCTTAATGGATCTAAATATCTTTCAAATTTTTCAAACTCCCCAGTAGCTCCATCAAATCCACCTTTAGTTTTTAAATCTTTTGTAGCACAAATTACAATCGCGATATCAGTTTGTATTTCTTTTACAACATGATTTAATTCACTTGCTATTGTAGGTTTAACAAGGTTCCATGCAATTGCCTCGCCATGATTAAAAGCAACTTCTATAGACATACTTTCATTTGCAAAATCTAATCTCCATGATTTATTAGAATATTCATTATCATTAAATATTTTAGATTCTGCTATCCATCCTATTGAAGTTAGTTTTTCTTTTAAAACTTTATTTAAAGCTATAGACAAACCTTTTGGTACTCTTTTATTTGATTCATGCGCCTCTATTATTTCACTATCTTTAATTGACGAAATTGCAAGTAATAATTCTTCCCATTTATCTTTATATTTTGGTTCATTTACTAAAATTAATTCACCATATCTATAAGATCTTATTTTATATTTCAATTTATTCTCCAATTTCTTTTATTAATATTTTCCCTAGTCTCTCAACAATTCCAACTACTAAAGCATTTCCCATTAAAAAAGCTCTTTTGCTATCACTTACTCCTGCCGTATGATTATCCGGAAACATATTTAACCGCTCAAGTTCTATAGGGGTTAATCTTCTATGTTTTCCATTTACATGTACTACATGTTTAAATCTTGAAGCACTCGCTCCACCTTCTCCTGTAATAATTGTTCGTGAAGGCTTGCTTAAACAATCGGGAAAGCCCATACTTCCCTCACTGTAATTATATTTGTGACCTGTCGCTTTATTTACTCTTTCAATTGATTTTGAACCTTTATGGTATTTCCATTTTTCAAGTTCTTCATCACTAATATAAAACTCTTTTGGCACATCTTTTTCATCTTCTAAAAAATGACCTAATACTGAAGTTTTTCCACTGTAGTTCGGCTCATATTTTGATGTATAATAGACTCCATTTATCATGTAGCCTGCTTCAAAAAAAGCATTTTGCTTTGGAGTTTTTTTGTTAAAATTGTTTGTAATATCAACTAAATCATCACTCAGTTTAGATGAAAAAATTTTATTTTCTACCTCTTGTATTGGAAATGCTTTGGAAAAGAGCCCTGATTTATTTAATATATTTGAGGGTGTATCTGATTTGAGGGTATTAAAAAAATTTGTGCTATTTTTGTATGCAAGTATAAAAATTCTTCTTCTTCTTTGCGGCATTCCATATTCACTCGCATTGATGACTCTCCACTCAACACCATAGCCAAGTGCATTGAGTGAAGATAAAATAATCGCAAAATCTCTACCTCTTTGAGAAGCGGGTGATTTTAAAAGTCTATCAACATTTTCTAGCATTAAATATTTTGGGGCATTCTCTTTTTTTTCTTCCAATATTCTATAAATTTCCCACCAAAGAACCCCTTTTTTTCCGACGATTCCATGGGAATTTTTAAGAGTGCTAGCCACTGAATAGTCTTGACAGGGAAATCCACCGACCAATAAATCATGATTAGGAATATCAGAGACTTTTACTGTTGATATATCTTCATTAGAGTGATTTTCATATCCAAATCTAGCACAGTAAACATCTGATGCATGCTGAGTTTTTGTAGATGGTTCCCATTGATTACTCCATACTATCGAGTAAAACTTATTTTTTGAATTAGCTTTTTCTAAACCAAGTCTAAATCCACCTACCCCTGCGAAGAGTTCGATGGTCTTAATCTGTGATAATTGCGAAATTTGCATATTCATATTTGAATCATCTTTGTAGTTATATGTGAATAAATTTGGTATTTTCATGTTACTCTCCAAATAAAATTTGAAAAATAGTAACTTGAAAAATAAATTCTATTTAAAAGTATGACAAATTGCCATATTTTACGCCTTTACCCTATTATTTCTATCTTCTTCTTGCGCTTTATAAAGCTCTGCGCATCCTTTTGATAGTTCACGAATTTTTAATATGTAGTTTTGTCTCTCTGTTTGTGAAATCGCTTTTCTGGCATCGAGCACATTAAAAGTATTTGCAGCCGCCATACACAAATCATACGCAGGAAGAGGAAGTCCAGCTTCAAGAGTACGAAGACATTCACTGCTTTTTGCGTTAAAATCAGCAAATAACATGTCAGTGTCTGCAACCTCAAAGTTGTATTTGCTAAACTCTATTTCGCCCTCTTTATGAACATCGCGATAGTAGGTTTTTCCATGCTCGTTTTCGCCCCAGATAATGTCAAAAACCGTATCAACACCTTGCAAATACATAGCAAGTCTCTCTGTTCCGTAAGTTATCTCAACTGCAACGGGACTGCACTCTATACCGCCTACTTGTTGAAAGTAAGTAAACTGCGTAACTTCCATACCGTTAAGCCAAACTTCCCAACCAAGTCCCCAAGCACCTAGTGTCGGGGATTCCCAATTGTCTTCAACAAAACGAATATCATGTTGTGAAACATCAAGACCGAGATACTCTAGAGATTTTAAGTAAAGCTCTTGAATATTGTCAGGTGATGGTTTTATAAGTGCCTGAAACTGATAGTAACTTCCAAGTCTGTTTGGATTTTCTCCGTATCTTCCGTCTGTCGGACGGCGTGAAGGTGCGACATAGGCAACAGACCACGGAGTAGAATCAAGTGAGCGAAGAAATGTAGCAGGATGAAAAGTTCCCGCACCTGCAGGAATATCATAAGGCTGAACGATATTACAACCCTGCTTCATCCAAAATTCCTGTAATTTAAGTAGCATTTCGCTAAAAGTTATCATTAATGTACCTTAATTTTATTATTGCGTAATTATACCAAGCTGAGTTAAAAGTTAGATTTATTAAAAGATTATGCCATTTTGCACACTATGTCCCCGACCTCTTTGCCAAGTGAGTTTGCCACAACATTGCACTTTACCTTTAGTAAAAAGCAGATATTTTTCCTATGAGAAGGACTCATACATTCGTAATTTCCCATACCCTTGCTTATAACCAAGTCTGTGCTGTCAAAAAGTTCTCTTGAGTAAGAATTTGCTCTGCCATAAACAAAACCCGGAGTATTTACGCCGCTGTCAACTATTTCGCAAATTTTATCAAACCCTGCTTCTTTTGCTTCTTTGATAGTCACATCATTTATGATTGGATTTCCTCTAACCATGTACGAATATTTGACATGTGGATACAACTCTTTTAAATATTCAATTAACATGTAGTCAAATATATGCTCTCCGACGTTATCGCCCATAATCAAAACTGATTTAGCATTGTTTAGCTGTTTTTCAAGCAAATCAAAATCATTATATGCAAAATCGGTGTCAAATATTTTTTCAAGTTCCTCTTGCAAATCAAATTCAACTTCGGCCGCCAAATCTATTACATTTCCGGCAACTGCTATTTTAACTGCGCTTAAGAGTTTATTATTTGAAGATGATAGTTTTTCTTTTAACAGAGGTATAAAGGAGAGGGCTTTTTTTGTAGAATGTTCTTTAACCTCATCGTAAAGGTCAACTTTACCTGCAATTTGTGCCATTTTTTCATAAACATAAGAGGCAATTTCAGGAGGAGCATCATTAAAAGAGAAAAATTTACTCATATCCGTGACGGTAGATATAAGCTCATTTGAAAGCGACTCTGATGCATGTATGGCATTTGCCACTTTAGCACTTTGATTTATTATACAGCCTACACAAGCCTCATCAATAGTCATACTTTATAAACCTTTTATTTCTCAAAAACTTGTTTTTGTAGCTTTAGGGGGTTGTAGGGACTTTAGTCCCTACCGTTATAATGAGCTTTGCTCATTATAGGCTATCATGTAGTATGCTCTTCAATAGCTTTGTTCCACATAAGTTTATATTTTCTTCTCATAAACTCAACCTCTTGTTGTGAAAGTTTTAACTGCTCTTGAAGGGTGTGTATTGTTTTTCTATCTTCATCGTAAAGTTCTTGCAATGAAGCCAGAGCTTCTCTTAAAAACTCATTTTCAACTCTGACTGCGGCAAGAGTCTCATCTTTTGCATCAAGGACTTTTTCATGAAGATTTATTATAGTGCCTATTGTTTTTTCAACAAATTGAGGCTGTACCAACATCTCTTTTGTATTTCTAGCTGAGAGTTCTCTAAGCTGAACGGGAACAACTTCTCCGGAGCCTTTAGAAGGGTCTATATATCTGACTCCGCCTTCTACTTTTATTGTAAGTTTGCCTCTATGTGCCAAATCATCAATAGCCGATATATCTAGCCCCGTAAGTTCCATATACTCTTCGTCACTCATCCACTTCATTTAAAGCCCCTTTTTGCTATAAACTATTTAAGATATAATAGTTTCGATCTCCATAGAATCCATCTCTACTTTTTTAGCTTTTGCTATGCGGTCTTCTTTTAGTTTTATCTCAAGTTCTTCATTATCAAGTGCTAAAATTTGCATAGCCAAATAAGCAGAATTTATTGCTCCTGCTTTACCTATGGCTACAGTAGCAACAGGCATTCCGGCAGGCATTTGAACAGTAGATAAAAGTGCGTCAATGCCGCTAAGAGCAGATGCGCTCATAGGAACACCGATAATCGGTTTAATTGTCTTTGAAGATAGCACACCGGCTAAATGCGCTGCCATTCCTGCAGCTGCAATGAAAACCTTGGCGCCTTTTTTTTCTGCTTTGATTATATAATCTTTAGTTCTCTCCGGTGAACGGTGAGCAGAAGATATAATCATCTCATACTTAACACCGAAAGCCTCAAGCGTATCTGAACAAGACTTCATAATCTCATAATCGCTTTTACTTCCTATTACAATTGAAACAAATTTCATTTAGCTACTTTCCTTATTTTTGATGACAGATTATATCATAGCTGTTTTTAAATAAGTTAAACTTTTGGATATGTCCCCATATCTTCATGCGATGGAATTCTCAAAAATGTATATGGAGGAAATTTTACAGGAAGTGTTATAGGGTTTGTATTTCCACTGTGAACTTCATCCCATACTTTTTTATTCTCAGCCAAGAGCTGTTTTAACTTCATATAAACTTTTCCATCTCTCTCATAAGTAGTACCTATCTCATTATCAACTGTATCTATCTTCGAATCAAGAGGAGCTACAATTTCAAGCTCATCATAAGGCAAGGTTTTATATTTACATAAAAAGTGTGTTCCCTCTTCATTTACTACTCCGCTAACTTGATGAGTACCAAGTTGCATTGTAAAGTCAAGGCTTTGTGTGTCATGTTTTTCAAACGGTCTTGAGATTAAATAGGCATCCGTATAACCGCGATTTTGAAGAGAGTTAAGCTCATATTGATATTTTTCTACATCGTTTATTCCGTTATAGTAATCATCAATTGCCATTCTGTATGCTTTTGCGGTAACAGCCGCATAATAAGCAGTTTTTGTACGACCTTCTACTTTAATAGAATCCACGGCACCGCTATCTAAAATCTCTTTTACATGTGAAGCAAGATTCAAATCTTTTGAGTTCATAATGTAGGTACCGACACCCTCATCTTCCTCAAGCTTAAAAAGTGTTCCCGTTTCAGGATTTGCCGCATACATTTCATAAGGAAATCTGCAGTCGTTAGCACAGCTTCCGCGGTTTGGTACACGTCCGCTTTGAAGAGTAGAGATAAGACATCGCCCACTATATGCAAAACACATAGAACCGTGAACAAAAACCTCTAACTCCAAATCAGGAAGCTCTTTTTTTATCTCTACCAAATCACGAAGAGATATCTCTCTAGCCGTGATTATTCGAGTAGCTCCCATATCATAATAGACTTTTGCATCAAGAACATTCATTACATTGGCTTGTGTTGAGAGATGAAGCGGCATATTAGGAACAAGCTCATGGCAAAGCTTTAAAACACCTGGAGTCGCAACAATAAAAGCATCCGGTTTTAATTCCGCCATTTTTATAATATGCTTTTTTAAAAGGCTAAGTTGCGAGTTAAAAGGAAACCCGTTTATCGTCGCATAAACCTTTTTACCTCTTGCATGTGCGTACGCGATTCCCTCTTCAAACTCTTCAAAACTAAACTCTTTGCCTGAGCGAATACGAAGAGAGAAGTGACTTACTCCGCCATAAACTGCGTCAGCACCAAAATCAATCGCAATTTTTAGTTTCTCCAATGTTCCCGCTGGAGATAATAATTCAACTTTTTGCATCAGTTTCCAAACTGCGCCAAAAGAGCTTCTATATCTTCATTTGACGCCGTGTCGTTATGGGTATCCCCTAGGATATGCTGAGCGGAAGAGACCCTTTTATCATCATCTATTCTACCCTCGAAAAGAGAATTCATATAGTTAGAAAGTGCGCGCATAACGTTTATAACTCTCTCTATTTTTTGACGATGGATATCTTGATACTGCATTATATCCATAACGCTCATTATCGATTCACCGCTTGATTGCAATGTTTCTAATGATTGAGTAGCCTCATCTAATGCAGCTGTATTTTTTTCCAATTGAGTTGAGAAAGCTTCAACATCAGGAAATTTTTCACTCAATGTAGTAAATAGTTTAATATTGCTCTCTAATACTTCTATAACACTGTTTAGATTTTCTTCTTTTTCCATTAATTCATTTGAAACATTTTCTATTAAATCAAATATTTCACTTGCTTTTTCTTCACTCTCTTTTGTAACGTCATCAAGCTGATGAACCATCTTATTTTCATTTGTTGCAGGAAGAGGCCAGTGATGCGCAGTCTCTTTTGAGTAACCAGCGGGTTTATCAGAACTATTTTTTAACTCTTTGGGTTCTTCTTCAAACTCTTCTTCAATATCAGCATCATCCTTTGAATCATGACTGATATCATCACTTAAAGATTCTAGGTCTTCAATATCTCCACTCATTAAGGCATCAAGTTCTTCTTGAGTCATAAACAATTCTCCATACTTGCAAAATTAGCTAAATTTAATTATTAGCACTATAATATCATAAAAATATATAAATATGAGAATCAAAAAGATGATAATAGACTTACATAATCACACAAAACTTTGTAATCATGCAGAAGGCGAAATCTTTGAATACGTTGAAAAAGCCATAGAGTGCGGTACAAAATATTTTGGTTTTTCAGAACATGCGCCAATGAATTTCGATAAAAAATATCGTATTGATTTTGAACAGATGAAAAACTATGAAGACGCTGTTTTGATAGCTAAAGAAAGATATAAAAATAAGATAGAAATACTTTTAGGCTATGAAGTAGATTATCTAAAAAACCACATGGATAATAGAGTTTTAAATGCAGATGTGGACTATCTAATAGGTTCTGTTCACTTTATTAATGAGTGGGGATTTGACAATCCTGAATTTATCGGCAGATATGAAAATGAGAACATAGATGTGATTTGGCAGAAATATTTCAGTGCAATTGAAGAGATGGCAAAAACAGAATTATTCGATATCGTAGGACACTTAGACTTAATCAAAATTTTTAAGTTTATGCCAAAATCAGACATCAATCAAATAGCAAAAAATGCTCTTGTGGCAATAAAAAAAGCCGACATGTCAATTGAGATAAACGTTGCAGGATTTAGAAAGCCGATAGGAGAAGCTTATCCATCTTTATCGCTTTTAAAAGAGGCAAAAAAACTTGATATTCCTATAACTTTTGCATCTGATGCACATAAACCGGAGCAAGTAGGAATCTTTAACGACGAAGCAGTTAAAATGGCAAAAGATGCAGGATATAACGAATGTGTTTTTTACCGTAAAAGGAAAAGAGAGTTTATAAAATTTTAATAAATAGATCATAAAGCAATTTTAAAGAGTTAGACTTGTATAATGTTTCAACTTAAAATAAATAAGGAAATAATAATGGGCAAATATATAGAATTAACTAGTTCAGATTTTGAAGCAACTTTAAAAGAAGGTGTATCGTTAGTAGATTTTTGGGCACCTTGGTGTGGACCTTGTCGTATGATTGCTCCAGTAATCGAAGAGTTGGCTGATGATTACGAAGGCAAAGCTAAAATCTGTAAAGTGAATACTGATGAAGAGCAAGATATTGCTGTTAAATTCGGTATTCGTTCTATCCCAACAATCATGTTTTTTAAAGACGGTAAAATGGTTGATCAAGTTGTTGGAGCGCAATCCAAAGCTGCTTTAGCAGAGAAAATAAACGCTCTTTTAGCGTAATAATTTAAAGAGTAGTGTAGTGTCTGGGAGAGGCAGAAGCCTCTTTTCTTTATCTACATTGCTAGCATCATTCTTTGGTGCAGCTATGATAGCTGCTGCCTTTGCCTACTTCAACTACAAGTTTTCAGAGTATAAGTTTATTGATTTTAAAGAGTTTATCTTTTATGAGAAAAAAGATATTTTTACTCCATTTGAAGACAAATACATAGTAATATTTTATAGTTCTAAAGATAAAAAAAGCGCCAAGCTTATTGCTGAGACAAACCTCAATTATCCAATCCTTGCAATAGATTACTATAATGAAGTGCATGAAAATAGTAAATACACAACCTTTTTAAGATCCGGCACAAAAACATCGTTAGGTTTTATTCAAAGATTCAACATCTATGAAATCCCATCTATTTTTTTTATAAAGAAAACAAAAGAGCAGATTTATAAACAAGATAGTATGATACGAAAACTAGATAATTTAAATGAGTTATCAAATAAAATAAAAGATTTGCAATAAAAGGTATCTTATGATTTTAGATTGCGCAATTATAGGCGGTGGACCTGCCGGGCTGACTGCAGGTTTATATACAACTCGAGGCGGTTTGGAAAATGTGGTTATGTTTGAAAAAGGTATGCCAGGCGGTCAGATAACTTTGAGTAGTGAAATAGAAAATTATCCGGGTGTCAGCGGAGAAATTTCCGGTATGGATTTGATGATGCCATGGCCTGCTCAATGCCAAAAATTTGGCTTAAAACATGAGATGGTAGAAGTAAAACGCGTAAGCAAAGATGGTAATATTTTTAAAATTCATAAAGAAGACGGTTCAGTTTCACAGGCTCACAGCGTCATAATTTGTACCGGCTCATCACCCAGACGAGCAGGATTTGCCGGAGAAGACGAATTATTTGGAAAAGGTGTAAGCACATGTGCTACATGTGACGGTTTTTTCTATAAAGGAAAAGAAGTTGCCGTCATTGGAGGCGGAGATACTGCTTTAGAAGAAGCTCTGTACTTAGCTAAAATATGTTCAAAAGTATATTTAGTACATAGAAGAGATACTTTTCGCTCAGCTCCAAATACTGTAAAAAGAATCAAAAACACCCAAAATATTGAGCTTGTTTTAAATTCTACTCCAGAAGAAGTTTATGGCGATAATATGGGTGTAACAGGTTTACATGTAAAAACCGGCAACGGAGAGATTCGCGATATAAAAGTACTTGGTGTTTTTGTTTTTGTCGGAAACGATGTAAACAATCAAACTCTTATTCAAGAAGACGGAAGCTTTTTATGTGATGTCAATAAGAATGGAGAGGTTATAGTTGATATAAAAATGAAAACCTCTTTAAAAGGGCTTTATGCGGCAGGCGATATGCGTTTATCAGCTCCAAAGCAGGTAGTAAGTGCAGCAGGTGACGGTGCAGTTGCCGCTCTTGAAGCAATAACATACGTAGATGAAAAATTAAACTCTTAAAGGATAGTTAGATGGTTAAAGTTGGTGTATTTGGTGCAAACGGAAGAGTTGGAAAACTTATTATTGATGATTTAAAAGAGACTGATAACATAAGCCTTAGTTCGGTATTTGTCAGAGACTCTCTTAATTTCTCAATAGACCCTTCAGTTTTAGTAAGCACTAGTATGAAATCATTTTTAAATGCTTGTGATATAGTTATAGATTTTTCACTTCCTGAGGCTTGCGAATTACTACTTGAAGCGGCAATAAAAACTCCAAAACCACTGGTAATTGGCACAACAGGGCTAAATACTCATCAGCTAAATCTTCTTAAACAGGCAAGTGAAAATATGCCGATTCTTTATGCCACAAACATGTCTTTGGGAGTAGCTCTATTGAACAAGATTGTATATCAAGCATCAGCAGCTCTTGAAGGGTTTGATATAGAGATTGTAGAGATGCATCACAAACATAAAAAAGATGCTCCTAGTGGGACGGCTCTTACTCTTGGGGAATCGGCAGCTCATGGTCGAGGACTTAGCCTTGATAAGGTTCGCATAAGCGGAAGAGACGGCAATATCGGAGAGAGAACCAAAGATGAAATTGCGGTAATGGCGCTTCGCGGCGGAGACATTGTTGGTCGTCATACGGTAGGTTTTTATAACGACGGAGAGTTTATTGAGTTAAATCATACGGCAACTTCTAGAAATACTTTTAGTAAAGGTGCAATAAGAGCTGCATCGTGGTTAGCAGACAAAGAAGCCGGACTATACTCTATTAGTGATTGCTTAGAGATTTAAATCAACTATAATTTACTTTGGTTTTAGTATAATTCCATAATTATTTTATGTCAGTACGCTCGAGGAGAAAAATGTGTTAGAAGATGTTAATGAAAAATGTGCGGTTGTAGGAATCTACGGTAATAAAGAGGCTTCTAAACTGGCTTATTTTTCACTGCATGCACTTCAACATCGCGGTCAGGAAGCTGCCGGAATAAGTTCTTCTGATGGGAAAAAACTCCATACTATTAAAAAGCGCGGTTTGGTTATGCGTGTTTTTGATGAGAAAAAACTTGAAACTCTAAGTGGTTCAAGTGCAATAGGTCATACTCGCTACTCAACTGCGGGGGATGATTCTATTTTAGATGCTCAGCCTGTATTTGCAAGGTATGATTTGGGCGAGATGGCTATTGTTCACAACGGAAATCTTACAAATGCAGAAGAGATTCGTAACAAGCTTATTGATAAAGGTGCCATATTTCAAACTTTTATGGATACCGAAAATCTTATCCATCTTATTGCAAAAAGTGAACAGAGAAAACTGCTTGATAGAATTATAGATGCTGTACAGAGAATTGAGGGTGCTTTTTCACTTGTCTTTTTAAGCAGAACAAAGATGTTTGCAATGCGAGACCGCCACGGTTTTCGCCCTTTAAGTTTAGGAAAACTGCCAAACGGAGGTTATATAGTTGCAAGTGAAACATGTGCGTTTGATCTTGTCGGAGCAGAGTTTATAAGAGATGTTGAGCCCGGTGAACTTTTGATTTTTGATGAGAACAAAGAACCTGAGAGTATAAAAGTTTTTGAGCCGACTCCAAAACACTGTATATTTGAGTATGTTTACTTTGCCAGACCTGATTCAAAAGTATTTGGTCAGTCGGTTTATCAAACTAGAAAAAATATGGGTATAGAACTAGCACGTATAAAACCTGTTGAAGCAGACATGGTAATTCCGGTTCCTGATGGCGGTGTTCCTGCTGCTATAGGATATGCTCAAGAGAGTGGGATTCCTTATGAGATGGGAATTATGAGAAATCACTATATAGGACGAACCTTCATTGAACCTACCCAAGAGATGAGAGATTTAAAAGTTAAGATGAAACTCTCGCCGATGATTGATATAATAAAAGGCAAAAGAGTAATTGTAGTGGATGACTCAATTGTTCGCGGTACGACTTCAAAAAGAATAGTTAGAATGCTAAAAGAAGCCGGAGCTAGCGAAGTTCACATGAGAGTCTCAAGCCCTCCTACTACAGATCCATGTTTTTACGGTGTTGATACGCCTAACAAAGATAAACTTATTGCTGCTAATATGTCTCAAGACGATATATGCAAATTTATTGAAGCAGACTCGTTAGCTTATCTGGATGAAGCATCTCTTCTTAGAAGCGTAAATACAAAAGAAGAAAACTACTGTACTGCTTGCTTTACAGGAAAATATATAGTTTAATGAAACAAATCTACACCTTTGGCAACTACTTAAAAGATAAGTTTGGTTGCAAAGTTTATAAAGTCGGCATTAATATCTCTGGATTTACATGTCCAAATATTGATGGGACAATTGCCAAAGGTGGATGTACTTTTTGTGAAAATGACTCTTTTAGTGCAAGCACCGGCGAAACAAAAGAACTAAAAGGGTTTCATTTAAATCTAACTTCCCAAGAAAACCCTTACCTCGACAAACAACTAAAACAGCTCGAGATGCAGTTTGAAGCTATTAGCAAAAGACAACATGTAGAATACGGCGCACAAAAATTTTTGGTTTATTTTCAATCCTTTACAAATACTTATGCGCCGTTTTCTACACTTAAGGCTCTTTATGATAAAGCACTCTCATTTGAAAACGTAATAGGGCTTAGCATAGGAACACGCTCGGATAGTATAACGGAAGAGACACTTGAATATCTTGCGACGCTAAACAAAGAAAAAGAGATATGGATAGAGTTTGGAATTCAATCAATATATGACGAAACTCTTCAAAAAATTAACCGCGGACATGACAGCAAAAACGTAAAAGAGTGGATTTTAAAAGCCAAAGCAAAAGGTTTAAATGTTTGTGGACATTTAATATTCGGTCTGCCCGATGAAAACAGAGATATGATGCTCCATACTGCTAAAGTAGCTTATAGTTGGGGGATTGACTCTGTAAAATACCATCCGCTGTATGTAGTAAAGAAAACTGCTCTGGCAAATGATTTTACTAAGGGAATTTTTATACCGATATCTGAGAGCGAATATCTTGATGTGTTAATAGAGTCTATAAAAATGAAGCCCTCAAACGTATCGGTTCAAAGAGTTACGGCAGGAATTGACGACAATTCACTATTATCTCCTCAGTGGTGTAAAGATAAAAACAGTCAAATAAAAAAAATCAATAGTGCGTTAAAACCTTTAGGTCTTAAATATTAATGAGCATATACTTTCGCGAAGTCTGAAACACTTCTAAAGTAGGGAGGATAGTCGAAATATACTCTAAAATCCTGTGACTGCCCGGGTTTTAGATTTTTTGCTACTACAAACTCATATGTTATTTGTTGTGGCTTACTCAGTCTGTCAAATCCAAAACCGCCTGTGAAAAAATTTAAAATGCCACTCGGAGAGAAAAATGAGCCTGCTTTCATATCAGCGGTACCAAGATTCTTATTAACTAACTTAATTTCAAAGGTAACCTCGCCTATTTCATGATTTCCCTCATTTTTCACTACACCGCTGTACATAATCTTCTCTAAATCTAGCATTCTTCTGTTTTCTAGTTTATAAAGTTTTACCTCTTTGGTATATTTATCAACCATAAACATGCTAAAAACACTCATAAGCAAAAATATTATTAAAAAAACTACTATCATTTGTGATTTAAGTTTTTTATCCTCTTGCTTAAATGCAACCAGCAAACCACCCGCTAATCCAACTAATAAAATAGATAAAACTATATAGTGCCAGTAATTAAACAAGGTAATCATCTGCAATCAGCTCCCAAAGTTATATTATAATCTCCCACATAGACAAAGGGTTCTACTATTATCTTTATCTCTCGTTCTTCATCTTTAAGAATATCACTCTCAATAATCGACATTTTATTAATAGGTTTAAGTTTTAATACATAATTTTTAAATTCATTAGGAGTTAACTTATAAACTTTAGCAGTTATTTTACAACTTTGGAAATCTCTTTTGGATATATTTTTTATAGTTCCTTCAATAACAACTGCTTTGGTAAAAGTTAATTTTTTTTGGCTGGTAATTGCAGTTGTATTTTTAAACAAAAATTTATGCATCTCAATATATCCAAATATTGAACCGACAATTAAAAATATAAATGAAAAAAGTATAAGAGAGAGTGCTAATACTGTTTTATGCCTAAAAACTATTCCTAAAATCATAAACAGAAGAAAAACAACCAACACACCGCCAAATAACATGTAGTCGTAAATTATAAGTTCTTTTATAAATTCGGTTACTATTTCCATAATTGTTTTAGCCGTCTCTTGAGTTTTTTTCTGCAATCCCGCTTATATTAAATCTGCGAGCCAGCTCTTGCTTGACTCTATCTGGAGATATATTCTTTGCGGCAAGTGCTACTAATACATGGTATGTTAAATCTGCAGCTTCATATACTATCTCTTTCTCATCATTATCTTTATATGCAAAACTAAATTCTCCTGCTTCTTCTACGACCTTTTTTAAAATCGTATTATCACCTTTGCTTAAAAGCTTTGCCGTCCATGAAGTTTGAGGGTCTGCTGTTTTTCTATCTTGGATAGTATGATAAAGAGTATCTATTACACCATAATGTGCTTGAGTGCTTATTTCAACTTCAAAGTTAATTTTACCGCTTTGAAGTTCAGTGAAAAAGCAAGAGCGGCGACCGGTATGACAAGCTACTCCTTCTTGCACTACCTTGATAAGAAGGGTATCGTTATCGCAGTCAATATAAAAAGAGTCTATCTTTTGAATATGTCCGCTGCTCTCTCCCTTTTTCCATATACGTTGCTTGCTTCTTGAGAAATAGTGAGCAATTTTAGTGGAGAGTGATAGTTCTAAAGCCTGCTTATCCATGTAAGCCATCATTAAAATTTCGTTATTTTGAATATCTTGAACAATAACCGGCAAAAGATCTATTTTTTGCCAGTCTATTTTATTAATTATTTCTTGCATATCTATACTTATTCGGTCGTTGAAGTTCTCTGTTTAGCATCCTTCATATCAACCCAGATATTTGGGGTTGAACCGCCAGGCGTTAAGAAAATTTTAGCATCTTTGTTTTCGCGAAGAGCATCGTTAAACTTTCCTTGAACTTGAATCTGTTCTAGCTGAAGCAATTGAGTAGTTAATGATTTTGAAATCAAATAGTTTGCTTTTGATTTTGCATCTGCATCAATCGTAATGGCATCAGCAATACCCTGTGCCTCAATTCTAGCTTTTTGAGCAACACCTTCTGCTTCAGCTGCACGCTTAAGAGCTTCTTGTTTTGCACGTTGTACATCTTGTTCAGCTTTTTGAACCTCTTGTTTTGCAACTTGAACACGCTCTATCTGCTCTTTTACTTTTAGAGGCAAACCTATCTCACGAAGTTGAACAGATTGAAGGTCTGCAGGAGAATTTTGAAGACTTGTTACACTATCTCTCACACCTTTATCAATCTCATCAGCTATAACATTTCTTTGTTGTGGAAGCGACTCTGCATCATATTTACCGACAACGTTACGAACAACATCCCTTACAACAGGATTTATAATTTTATCTTCCCAGCTAAAACCCCAGTTTGAAATAGTTTGTGCAGCATACTGTGCATTTAGTCTATACTGAACAGTTAGTTCTATCGAAACCGGTAAACCACGCTTATCAAGAACAGTAATAGCAGGTTTTACCCCAATGCCTGATGTTATACTACCAGTTCCTGCTTCAATACTGGATGCATAGTTAATAATACGCACCTTTGTGTCAACAACATAAACTTTTTGAATTACAGGCAAAATAAAATGAAGTCCGGGAAGAAGAGCTTGATCTTGATATTTACCATTTGTGCTTAAAATTCCTCGCTCTCCCTCTTCAATAATCGTAAAAGGTTTTGCTAAAATTAAAAGAACTATCACTGCTACTAAAAAATAGACGAATCCTGCTTTTCCTCCACCAAAATTAAAATCTATCTTTGGCATTTGAGGAGTGTTTCCACCGCCGCCACCGCCGGAAGATTTTTTTGTAAAACTGCTCTCTTCACTCTTTTTTTTGTTAAAATAATCGTTCATATCAGATGCCATTGTAATCCTGTCATTCATTTTTTTATTCCTTGTTTATATATATGTTAAATAGTGCTCATACTCTTTGTTACGTCCAAATACTATATCAAAATATGTACTTTGTAACTTCTCTGTCATCTCGCCACGAGCTCCACACCCTATCTCTCTAGCATCTATTATACGTACAGGCGTAATTTCTGCAGCAGTTCCTGTTAAAAATGCTTCGTCTGCCACATAAACATCTTCTCTTGAAATACGGCGACGTTCAACTTTTATACCCATATTTTGAGCTACTTCTATTACTGTTTTTTGAGTAATAGACTCTAAAGAGTTATCATTTGGAGGAGTTATAAGAACACCGTTTTTTACCATGAAGAAACTAGCTCCACTTGCTTCTGCTACATAACCCTGATCGTCAAGTAAAAGAGCTTCTTCATATCCGCAATCAATCGCTTCATATTTTGCCATTTGAGAATTCAAGTAGTTTGCAGTAGCTTTTGCTTTACCCATGTTTGACGTGTTTGCAGGTCTTGTCATAGATACAATTTTTAATTTTATACCTTTTTGCATACCCTCTTCTCCAAGATAAGCACCCCACTCCCATGCTGCCATTACGGTCTCTACCGGAGCATTTTTATGGTAAACACCCATAACACCGTATCCTAAAAAAGCAAACGGGCGAATATAGACATTGTCGCCTTGGAACTCATTTCTTCTTAAGAGTTCTATTTGAGCTTGATTCATCTCTTCGACGCTGTAAGGAATATCCATAAGAGTCATTTTTGCAGACTCTTTCAATCTTTTTGTATGGTCGTTTAGTCGAAAAATAGCGTAACCTTTAGCTGTTTTATACGCTTTAGTTCCTTCTATAACACCGTTTCCATAGTGTAGCGTGTGAGATAAAACATGAGTTTGAGCATCATTCCACGCTTTAAACTCCCCATTCATCCAAATATATTTGGCACTGTTCATAAATTGCTCCGATTAAGTAATGCATAAAATTTTGATATTTTATCTAAAATGATGTTTATATTGTATTAATTCTAAGTAAGTACCACTTTATAAATGAGGTAAAAGAGCTATTTACATGTAAAAATAGAGATATAAAGCCGTAATGACTTTATATCCATGAAGGAGAGAAAAGAGAAAAATAGTTGTGAAGATTTAAATCCTACCAATGAACCTCTGCAGTAAGCATTACAGAATCCCAATCTTTAGAATTGCTTTCTTGAATGTTATACGATTGACCTGAGAGCAACCATTTAAAGTTTTTATTTTGTTGCCATGCAACACCATAGATAGCATTTTTTTCAGTTGAAGAAATTACACCTGTCGTTGTGTTTTCATTTTCCCACTCATCATAACGAGCAAAAGCAGAAAACTCTTTCTTTTCGCCAAAACGATATGTACCGTTTACCGAATAACCTTGTCCATTCCAGTTGCTATCATTTGCCAAATCGTTATCAGAAGTCACATACTGAGCAGCAATTAAGAAAGAAGGCATGTTATAAACAGTATGCAGACCATAAAATTTATAATCCTCAGATTTGCCTAATGAGGAAGCATTATGAGAGTTGTCCATATTGTATTGACCAAAGAATGATGCATCAAAATATGTATCTTTTAATGGTTTTCTCTTTTTATCGCCATTTCCAAGTAAAGCAGCAGTAAATCTCCACTCAGCAGATACACCGTCTCCTAACTCTTCATCATTTGCACCGCTACTATCGTTAGTACCGTGGTAACCTTCACCGTTAAAGATACCTACTTCTGATGTAAAATAAGGAGTTTTTGTTTTAAAGTTAACACCCAAGTCTGCCGAGTTAGTAAGGTGTGCCGCTTCATCTGCTTCTACGAATACTTTAGAGATAGAACGCATCCACCAACCTTGATGCTCCTCATAATCAATCCAAGGACGGTGAGCCATACCGAATTCAACACCCGTATAAGGTAAAATGTTGTTTAAGTATAAATAAGCGTATTTCACATAAGCATTAGCATGCCCTTCACCGTTAGCCGTTGAATTTGAGTATGTTGCGTCTAACGTTACACGTAGATAACTTTTAGGGTCATCCATAACATATGCTTTTACTTGAACATAGTTTCTGCGCATTTCAAAATTATTAGTCGTATCTCCGCTTTTCATATCTTTATTAACAAAACCTAAATAGTGAGTACCGCTAAACTCTAACTTTGAGCTTTTTGAGAAAACTGAAGTCTCATCACTTTTTATAGCAATACGATCTGCAGCAGATGTAGTAAATACTTGACCTTTGTCATCTACGTAAAACTGCTGTGCAGCACTCAAGCTAGTCGCGCTAACCGCTAAAGCAGCTATAGTCGATAAAACGATTTTTTTCATTTTTATTCCCTTGTTTTTTTGTAGGAGAATTATAAAATGCTTAGGTTACATAAAGATTACAAAGTTATCCATTCATTTACTTTTTAAAATGCTTTTTTTTTTATTTTTAATCTCTACATGTAAGATATAAAGTTTGCTTGTAATGAATCTGTTTTCTATGAATATTTTTTAATAGGAGAGGCTCTTGCAATAGTAGTAACAAGAGCCTTTAGGAGATAAATAAATGAGATGCAGTGACTATTTAATATTAGTTGCCCAATATTCTCTAATCATGTTTTTAGTCTCTTCGGGAAGAGGAATATAGCCTAACTTTTTAGCAGACTCATCACCGTTTTTAAACGCATAATCAAAAAAATCTATTACTTTTTTGTTCATTTCGCCGCCTTCTCTAGGAAGAAGAATGAATGTAGCAGCTACTATAGGATAAGATGTATCACCCTCTTGAAGTGCCAAAACAGAGTGGAAATGTTTATCTTTTGTCCATGTAGCGTATTTTGCAGCAGCTTTAAAATTCTCTTCTATTGCTTTTACCCATTTTCCGTTTGCAGTAGTTAAAACAGCCGCACTTAGGTTGTTTTTCTCTTTATATGCGTTTTCGATATAACCTATTGAGAAAGGGGTCTGCTTAATCATACTTGTCACACCTTCATTACCTTTTCCGCCGATACCTACAGCCCAGTCAACCGCCTTGCCCGTTCCAAAATTCTCTTTCCAGTTTTTAGAAACATGCGCTAGGTAGTATGTAAAGTTAAACGTTGTTCCGCTTCCGTCTGAACGGTGAACTACAGTGATTTTTTGGTTTGGAAGTTTAAGACCTTGGTTGTCTGCAACGATAGCAGGGTCATTCCACATTGTAATTTTTCCTGCAAATATATCCGCAACTACTTCATTTTTAAGTTTTAGCGTCTCATCAGCTATGCCCTCTACGTTAAATGCAACCACGATAGAACCGATTACAGCAGGGAATTGATATAGATTATCTTTAGCAAGATTTTTTGTATCAAGAGCTTCATCAGATGCACCGAAATCCACGGTTCTTTTAGCAATTTGCTTGATTCCACCGCCTGAGCCGATTGACTGATAGTTCACAAGATTTTTTGTATCTTTTTTGTAGCTAAAAGCCCAATCATAATATAACGGGGCAGGGAAAGTTGCACCCGCACCGTTTATTTTGTCAGATGCAAATGACGTACTTATTGAAGCTGCCGTAACAAGTGCAGCTAAAGCTAATTTTTTTAACATTTTCGTACCTTTTTGTGTTTGAGATACGAAAGTATAAAACTGTAATGTTACGCTGCGATTACAAAAAGATTTTACTTTATGGAAAATTTAAATTGTTTTTCCATCGCTATTGCTTCATCTCTTCCATATACGATAATATTTTTATCGACGATTATCTCGCTGTCTTTGATTTTATCCGGATAATCCACAAAATTTAAAATATGTTTTATTGCATTTAATCTAGCTTTTTTCTTGTCATCACTTTTGACAATCGTCCATGGTGCCACCTCTGCATGTGTAGCACTAAGCATCATAAACTTGGCCAATGTATATTCATCCCATAGTCTCTGCGACTCTTTATCTACGGGAGATAGCTTATACTGTTTTAGAGGGTCATTTTCTCTCTCTTGAAATCTTTTTGCCTGCTCTTTTTTAGATACGGAAAAATAAAATTTAAAAATCTTTATATCTTCTTCTGCTATCATTTTTTCAAAAGCTGGAGCATCTTTTAAAAACTTATGGTGCTGTCTCTGTGTGCAAAATCCCATGACCGGCTCAACCATTGCTCTGTTATACCAGCTTCTGTCAAAAAGCACTATCTCCCCTGCTGCTGGAAGATGCTGTACATATCTTTGAAAATACCATTGCGTTAACTCTTGATTACTAGGCTTTGCAAGCGCAACAATCCTTGCCCCCCTTGGATTTAGATGTTCGGTTATTCTCTTAATGGTTCCACCTTTACCGGCGGCATCACGTCCTTCAAAGATTATCAAAACTTTAAGACCTGCCTCTTTAACGTGATTTTGAAACTTTAAAAGCTCAACTTGCAATTTTTTAAGCTCCTCTTCATAAGCAATAGTTTCCTCTTTTATCCAAACTCTTACCTTCCCCTCTTTATCCTTCTTTCTTCTGTCCTTGTCCTCTTTTCTTCTATCTTCTTTTTCTCTTCTTTTTTCTTCCATAATACCACTCCAAATAAGCTAAGTATATAAGTATATATGTATATTTCTTCATAAAATCTTCAATACAGAATATCTGTAACCATCATGTAACCAAAAGAATATAAAATTCCCAACTTTCTAAAAAGGTATATTAAGTTGAACAATTTTATTGATAAAGTTTTTGCCCACTCAACAAAAATTATTGCCCTTGTGGTGCTTTTGCTTGTCGCTTGGATATTTGTTGTACTTTTTGAGCACTCGCTTGAATCAATAAAAGCATTCGGCTTTAGTTTTATAGTAGATACAAAATGGGCACCGAATTTAGAGAAATTCGGTGCATTTCCGGCTATATACGGTTCAGTCATTTCAACTTTCCTAGCTATGATTATGGCTGTTCCCGTCTCCATAGGTATTGCTATTTTTTTAAGTGAAATAGCACATGTAAAACTAAAAACACCCGCAGGCATATCAATAGAACTTTTGGCTGCTATTCCTTCTGTTATTTACGGTATGTGGGGACTTTTTTACTTTGTTCCTATTATCCGCGATATATTCGGCGGCATCGGTATCAGTATGCTTACGGCGGGAATCGTTCTATCAATCATGATACTTCCTTTTATGGCGGCAGTTACCCGTGATGCTATGAACACGACGCCTGACATCTTAAAAGAGTCAGCTTATGCCCTTGGTGGAACTAAATGGGATGTCGTTAAAGATATTATTATCCCTTACGCAAAAGCCGGAATCATCGGCTCATTCATTTTAGCACTAGGTCGCGCTATCGGCGAGACAATGGCGGTCACTTTTGTAATGGGTAATGTGCATAAAATTTCAGCAGATTTAACACAGCCCGCAACTTCTATTCCCGTAACTCTTGCAAATGAGTTTGCAGAAGCCGATAGCACGCTTTACTATTCATCTTTGTTTGAACTATCTCTTTTACTGCTTGTTATTAGCTTTTCTATTATCTCTATCGCAAAATTCTACTTCCTTAGAAGAAAAAGGATTGCATAATGACTCACACTCAAAAAAGAATTTTAATTAATAATATTGTTATGGTCTTATCTACTCTATCAGCAATAATAGGGATATGTTTTCTGCTGTGGATACTTAGCGTTTTAGTGGCAAATGGGCTTGATGCCATTAGTGCAACGATATTTATGCAAGAGGGTGCTCCTCCCGGCAATATTAACGGTGGTTTAAAACATGCTCTTATAGGTCAGCTGATAATTGTCTCTTATGCAACACTCTTTGGTGTTCCATTTGGTATTTTAGCAGGTACTTATCTTAGCGAATATGGACAAAAATCTAAACTTGCGGAAATAATTCGAGATATATCAGACATAATGATGAGTGCCCCTAGTATAGTTATAGGGGCATTTGTCTATGCGATTGTTGTTGCACCTATGGGTCATTTTAGCGGCTGGGCAGGTTCAATTGCTCTTACTATTATTATGATTCCTATAATTTTAAGGACGACTGATGATATGTTACAGCTTGTACCTTCAACTCTGCGTGAAGCAGCGTTTGCACTTGGCGCTCCAAAATATAAAGTTATTATACAAGTCGTTTACAGAGGTGCAAAAGCGGGAATATTAACAGGTATTTTACTAGGCGTAGCACGTGTTGCAGGAGAGACCGCACCGCTTCTTTTTACGTCTTTTAATAATAACTTTTTAAATACTAATATGAGTGAACCCATGGCTTCACTCACTGTTACAATTTACAATTATGCAACTAGCCCTTATGAAGATTGGCAAAAACTCGGATGGGCTGCAGCGTTTATACTTAGTATGTTTATTTTAACTCTAAACATATTAGGACGACTATTTTTATTAAAGAAAAAAGGCAAATAATGGCAACTATTGTTGAAATAAATGAGCAAAAAGCACTTGAAGTTAAAAATTTTGAATTTACATATGCAGGTGCAGATGCACCTAGCATAAAAAAACTGACAATGCCTATAGCAAGGCATAATATTACCGCTTTAATTGGACCATCAGGGTGCGGCAAAACAACACTTTTAAGAAGTTTTAACCGTATGCACGACTTATATCCCGGTAATAAATACAACGGAGAGATTCTCTTTAAAGATAGAAATATTTTAATCCCTAAAGAGGATTTAATAAAACTAAGAATCCAAATAGGAATGATTTTTCAAAAACCTACGGCTTTCCCTATGAGTATTTTTGACAATGTTGCTTACGGTATGAGACTTCAGGGGATAAAAAACAAAACAGAACTTAGTGGCAGAGTAGAAAAAGCACTTAAAGATGCTGCAATATGGAATGAGGTTAAAGATAGACTAAAACATGATGCAAGCGGACTCTCCGGCGGTCAACAGCAGAGATTATGTATTGCAAGAGCAGTAGCAGTTGAGCCTGAAGTTCTGCTTTTTGATGAGCCTACTTCCGCGCTTGACCCGATTTCTACGGCAGGGATTGAAGAGTTAATTGTGGAGCTTAGAGAGAGAGTTTCTATTATTATAGTTACGCACAATATGCAACAAGCGGCGCGTGTTAGCGATTATACGGGGTTTATGTATCTAGGAGAGCTCGTAGAGCTAGGTCGAACCGAAGAGTTATTTGTAACACCAAAAGAGAGACTAACCGAAGAGTACATTACCGGAAAATTCGGTTGATAACAAAGGATTAAAATGCTAACAAAATATGATATAAAAATCGATAATATCAAAGAGAAAATATCTACTCTTTTAGAAAATATTACAGCTGCAAATGAGTTGTGCTTAGAAGCGTACCAAAGTGCGGATTTAGCTAAATTCAAAGAGGTTGGAACTATTCTTGAGCATATCGGCATGAAGGGCGATGATATTGACAATGAAATAATCAAAACTTTTGCTCTTTATGGACCCGAAGCTAAGGAGCTTCGTTTTTTAGTTGCATATCTGAAAATGACTAATGAGCTTATACGCATTGGAGAGGGTGTCAAAAAATATGCTCGCAGTATGCGTGAACATGTTACTAGCGATTGTGATCTTAACGCTTTAAAACCGAGCATTGTTCTTTTGCATAAAAGTAGTATCAATGCTCTAAAATATATTTTAGAGTGCTTTAAACAAAGTGATGATTGCAATTATGAGGATAATTATAGAAAAGTGCTTGTCGAAGAGAGTATGAATGACGATTTATTTTCTATCCTTGAAAAAGAGATATTAAACAAAATAATAGACGAAAAAGAGCTGTCAATAGAATATGTGCGGGTGTTGGCAAGTTTAAGAAAACTTGAGAGATCGTGTGATAGAAGCGTAAATATTGCGAACCTTATGATGTATGCTAGACAAGGCGGAGAGATTAGGCTTTTTAATTAATATTTTTATTAAAAAACTTTTTTTTACACAAATATTAAAACTGATTAAAATTTAATCACTTAAGATTTTTGTTTCATAAATTAATAAGGTATACTACGTATTAATAAAATACAGGAGATATGATTATGGGAAAATTTGTAAACAACATAGAAGAATATTTTGCTTTTTGCGAAGAGAACGATGTTCAGTTTGTTGATTTAAGATTTACTGATTTAAAAGGTACATGGCACCACGTTACATATAGAGCAAGTGCTGTAAATGAAGGAAATTTAACAAACGGTTTCCCGTTTGACGGTTCATCTATTGAGAAATGGCAGCCAATTAACAAGTCTGATATGCTTTTAAAAGCAGACATTCCTACAGCGTTTTTAGATCCATTTACTGCAGACCCTACTATAATTATTTTTTGTGATGTATATGATATTTATAAAGGTCAAATGTACGAAAAATGTCCTCGTTCTATTGCCAAAGCAACACTTAAACATGCAGAATCTGTAGGTATAGCAGACGCAGCATACTTTGGACCTGAAAATGAATTTTTTATTTTTGACGACGTAAGAATCATCGATAATATGAATGAAGCAGGTTATAGAATCGATACTGAAGAGGGTGAGTGGAACTCAAATACTCACTATGCAGACGGTTATAATACAGGTCACCGCGGTGGTGTTAAAGGTGGTTATTTCCCAGTATCGCCGATTGATACGCAAGTTGATTTAAGAGCTGAAATGATGCAAGTTTTAGAGCAAGTCGGCTTAGAAGTAGTTCTTGGTCACCATGAAGTTGCTCAAGGTCAAGGTGAAATCGGTATAGTTTTCTCTGATATCGTAGGTGCAGCAGACAATGTTCAAAAACTAAAATATGTAATCAAAATGGTTGCTCACTTAAACGGTAAAACTGCAACATTTATGCCAAAACCTCTTTTTGGAGATAACGGAAACGGTATGCACGTTCACCAATCACTATGGAAAAACGGTAAAAACCTTTTCTATGAAGAGGGAAATTATGCTAATCTTTCTGAAATGGCTCTTCACTATGCCGGCGGTATATTTAAACATGCTAAAGCGGTTGCGGCACTTACTAATCCTTCGACTAACTCATACAAAAGACTTATTCCTGGATTTGAAGCTCCAAGTATATTAACTTATTCTATGCAAAATCGTTCAGCATCTTGTCGTATCCCATACGGTGCAGGCGAAAAAGCTACTCGTATCGAGATGAGATTCCCGGATTCAACTTCTTGCCCATACTTAGCATTTTCAGCAATGATGATGGCTGGGCTTGACGGTATTAAAAATAAAACTGTTCCTGTTGGACCTATGGATGAAGATTTATTTGAATTAAGCCTTGATGAGATTCGTGAAAAAGGCATTCCTCAAATGCCTCATACTTTACGTGAAGCAACTGAAGCTCTTATAGCTAATCACTCATTTTTAAGCCCGGTATTTACAAAAACATTTATTGATGATTACCAACATTATATGTTTGAGAGACAAATCTGGCCGGATGAGAGTCGTCCGACTGCTTACGAGTTTAAAACAACTTACTCTTGCTAAAAAATTAAATCCCGCTTTTTTGCGGGATTATCCAACTTTTCAAACAATCAACTAATCACAAATTTGCTATAATTTCAAAATAATAACCGTATATAAGAGTGCGTTATTAAAATTCAAGTTAAAAGGTATTTTGATGAACAAAATCCAAGAGGGCAAATATCGCCCATATCCGCAAATAGATTTGCCAAATAGAAAATGGCCTGCTAAAACTATTACATCGTCTCCTGCGTGGTGCAGTGTTGATTTACGTGACGGTAATCAAGCACTTATAAACCCGATGGATATGAATAAAAAACTTGAACTTTTTGCACTCTTATTAAAACTCGGATTTAAAGAAATAGAGGTTGGTTTCCCTTCCGCATCAAAAGTAGAATTTGATTTTTTACGCCGTTTGGTTAACGATAAACTTATTCCAGATGATGTAACTATACAAGTGTTAGTTCAAGCAAGGGAGCACTTAATTGCTAAAACTTTTGAAGCATTACAAGGCGTAAAAAAAGCAACCGTACATCTTTACAATTCTACTTCCGTTGCACAACGTAAAATTGTTTTTGGCAAAACTCAAGAAGAGATTATACAACTTGCCGAAGAAGGTATTGACTTAGTCAAAAAATATGAAAAAGATTTTGATGGTAAAATTTTCTTAGAGTACTCTCCTGAGAGTTTTACAGGAACAGAGTTAGAGTTTGCGGCTCGTATATGTAACGCCGTAACTGCTCGATGGGGAATAAGCAGTGATAGAAAAGTTATCATTAACTTGCCTGCGACGGTAGAAGTAGCTACTCCTAACGTATATGCAGACCAGATTGAGTGGATGAGCGAACATTTGCATAACAGAGAAAACGTAATAATATCTACGCATACTCATAACGATAGAGGAACAAGCGTAGCTGCAACTGAGTTGGCGCTTTTAGCAGGTGCTGATAGAGTTGAAGGAACACTTTTGTGTAACGGTGAGAGAACAGGAAATGTTGACATTATAACTCTTGCTCTTAATATGACGACTCAGGGGATTGATTCTAAACTTGATTTTAGCAATGTGAATGAAGTTTTGGATATTGTAGAAAAATGTACCGAAATAGAGACACATGTAAGACACCCTTACGTAGGAGAATTGGTTTATACGGCATTTTCAGGTTCTCATCAAGACGCTATAAACAAAGGTCTTGCTTATAGAAAATCAAGCGGGGATACATTTTGGGAAGTTCCGTACTTGCCGATAGACCCAGAGGATGTCGGCAGAAGTTATGAGAGTATCATACGTATAAATTCACAATCAGGCAAAGGCGGAGTTGCTTATATATTGGAGAAAAATTTCGGTTATCAGCTTCCAAAAGCAATGCATCCTGAAGTCGGAAAACTTGTTCAGGAAGTAAGCGATAAAAAAGGCGAAGAGCTAAGTGCAAATGAAATACTAGAAATTTTTAAAGATAATTATCTTGATATAAAGGAGCATATATCTTTAAGCGACTTTACCGTAACTTCCGTAAAAGGCATATCAAAATGTACTTTGACATACAACTGTAACGGCAAAAATGTTATTGCAGAAGGAGAAGGTAATGGTCCTGTTGATGCATGTAAAAATGCTTTAATGAAAGATTATAAAAATGATTTTACAATCAACTCATACTATGAACACTCTTGCGGTCATCAAAGTTCTGCAAAAGCTATAGCTTATATTGAAATTCAGACCAAAGAGACACTCTCTTGCTTTGGAGTAGGTGCAGATAACGACATAGCAACCGCCTCGGTTAAAGCGCTTTTTTGCGCATTAAACAGAGCATTTCATTAATTTATCCGCCAAAGGAAGTAAATACCCTTTGGCTCTATAAAATCAAAACGACAAACTCCACTTTACGTAGTATCTATCTCCACTCATTCCAAACTCGTTCTCATTATCTTTGCTTTGTATCTGTGCACCAAGTATAAAAGAGTTATAATCATTTAACGTATATGTAATTGCAGGTGCTATAAAGCGTGAATCTTTTCCATTGAAGCTCTCTACATACAAGAGCGAAGCGTCTAAAAAAATATTAAAACTGTAACTTAGCATAGTTCCTAAATATTTGTTAGAATAGGTCATACTTGATAAGATGTCTCTTTTAAAATTTAACAGTATATCTTTATATAGAAATTTCTCAGAACTGTAAAGAGCTTCTATCGTTATATTTAAACCGTTTTCAAAACCGTACTCTCCTCCGAAAATTGCCTGAAAATACTCTATATCATCAGTGCCGAGTTGAGTTTTAATGCTATTTTTTATATAGGCAATCTCACTTCTAAGTACGACTCCGGTATCTGCCAAATTTGACTCCATCTCATACCCTAACATGTTAATATTATCCGAGGCAATAACATCTAAGGCAATATCTCCAAATCTTGTAAGGAGTTTATATCTTGCACCGCACTTTATAGTCTCATCTTCTTTTTGTGCAGCTACAACCGTTATGCTTGAAGTTGCATCCAGATATCTGGTATATGAGAGAGCCGCAACGCCAAAAACCTCATCACTCTCTAGTGCAAAACTATTTTTAGGGTTAAAAAGATTCACAGGCGACCATATATGTCCTACTCCCATATTTATATTTTGCAGACCGATTATGACTCTATTTTTAGCATCCCCATAACCTCCGTAAAGTCTATATATCTTTGCATTTATAGAGCCGTTTGCATAGTTTTCAAAACTGCTTTGTGTTTTAAATGCAGTATCTGAGTGTATCAATTTTAAAGAGTTAAATTCATCTGAGCCTATATAATTATCTCCAAAATAGTTAATACCGTCTGCTATTATAGTACCGAAGTAACCGCCCTCGTTATAATTACCATAGAGTCTTAATCTGTTATAGTTATACATGTATGATTCTTGTGCAACAGTTATATTCGTATTATTAACTTTATACTCAAAATCAGCATAAACTACATGTAAGAACAGAAATAAAAATAGTAGTAGCTTTTTAATCATCTACTATCACTCCGTCGTTTAGTTTTACAACACGCCTTACACTGTTTAAAATCAGTTCATCATGTGAAGCAAATAGTATGCTTACACCCTCTTTTTCGTTAAGCTCTCTCATCATATTCATGAGTTTTTGCGAGTTTTTAGAGTCAAGATTTGCGGTAGGCTCATCCGCTAAAATGATTTTCGGCTTTGCGGCAACTGCACGTGCGACTGCAACTCTTTGCTGTTGTCCTCCGCTTAGTGCGTTTGGAAGAGATTTTAGTTTATCATCTATCTCAAGCATAGCGGAGATTTCTAAAACTCTTTTTTTTATCTCTTTATCGCTAAATCCGCGAAGCTTCATGACAAAACCGATATTCTCTTCAACACTAAGAACTGGAATCAAGTTATATGCTTGGAATACAAAACCAATCTCATTAAGCCTTAAAGTTGTTCGTGCATCTTCACTGAGTAAACTTATCTCCTTTTCATCAAAAAATATTTTACCGCTATCTATGGTGTCAAGTGCACCTATAACATTTAAAAGCGTTGTTTTGCCACACCCTGAAGCTCCGCTAAATAGCGTAAATTCGCCATCTTCTATAGTTAGATTAATATCGCAAAGCGCATGAATCTCTCTTGCTTCATTTTTATAAAAATATTTATTTACATGTTGGAGTTTTATCATACATCAGCCTTTATAACATCTATTGGATGGAGTTTTTTTATCTTTTTTAGAGGAATTAATACGCTTAAAAGCGATGCAGTTATTATTGCGATAAAAGTAGCAGTAAAATATGAAACTTTTATAGTTGCATATATTATTGCCTCATACCCCCACATCTCAAGCGCATCTGAAAAAGAGCTAAAATCAACTCCGTAATCTCTTAGGTAAATCAATATTACCGCCCCAAAAACGGCACCTAAAAGATAGCCTAAAAAACCGACTACAAGAGACTCTAAAATTATCTGCGCTCTTATATATTTATAGTTCATACCCAACGCTAACACTATCCCGAACTCGCGAATCCTATCAAGAATAGACACATACATGACACCGAATATTCCGACAAAAACAACCCCCATTACTATAAAAAAAGTTATAGAGTTGAAAATAAGCGTCATGTCCTGCATCTGTTTTATCATAGGATTTAGCTCTAAAAAACTTTTTACATCAAGGTAGGGATATCTGTTTTTTATCTTCTCAAAAACTGCATTATCCTCTGTCATAACTGCGATTTGCATAGCTTCTCCTTCAAAAAGAGATAAAAATTTAGAAGCATCTTGAATATTAACAAAAATTGCACCTTTATCAAGATTTATATTTGTTGTTTGAATTATACCTCTTATGCGAAGAGCAATAGAATTTATCTCCTTGTTAACATCTTGGGTTGAAAATACTACTTTTGAGCCTATGCGTACTTTTAACTTTTTTGCACTCTCTATGCCTATAAGCGCACCTCTGTTTTTAAAATCAATCTCTCCGTCTTTTAAAAATTCGCTAAATTTTCCAAATATCTGCTCATCTTTTAAATCTATGCCGATTATCGAAGCAAAAGATGATTTCTCAGCGGTTGAGAGCAGACCCTCAGCTTTTACTCTTAATACCGTCGATTCGACACCGTCTATATTTTTTATCTCTTCTCTTATCTCTTTGGCTCTATTTATTCTATATTTTATATCTTTTTGGCTTCTGTACTCTTTTGCATAGATGCTTATGTCTCCGCTATCACTTCTTTGATTTTTATCCGCCATATTCTCTATCATTCCATCATATATACCGCTTATGCCAAGCATCATACTCATACTAACGGCTATCATAACTATGACAAGAAGTGTGCGAGAAGCCCTTAAAAAAGAGTTTTTCCATGCAAGTTTAAAGATAACGCTAAACATGCTTTGATGCCTCTATCGGTTTAAACGAGTTGATATACATGTAGGGATAAAAAATACTTAAAAAATTAAGTAGATATATTACTGCTAGATTTCTAAGTATTGTAAACATGTTAAAATCAAAAGGTATCTCATCTGAGACGATTCCATAATCTTTATACATGTCGGCAATTCCATCTATTATAATCGGGTTTATAGAGTAATGGTAGCAAATATAACTAGCAATTGGAGCAACTATTATAATTGCTAGTGTCGATAACATAGATATTTCATAAAAAAGAAGCAAAAATATCTTTGATTTTGACAAGCCGATACACCTTAAAATACCAAACTCTTTTATTCGTGAACTTACATTGACAAATCCGTAAATCATTACGACAAAAAATATTACTACCAAAAACAGAGATAAAGAGATATATCCAAAGATGCTATCTACTTCCATAGCTTCAACCATAGTATCCATAAGAGTTTTCCATGTAAGAGACTCCAAGTCATCTCTATTTAAAACCTTAATTATTTCACTATTTACCTTTTGTACATCATCTAAATTTTTTACCTTTATAGTTATATAAGAGGCTCTGTTTTTAGAGTTCATAAGCTTATCAAAATAGTTTTTTGAGACAAAAGAAGCAGTAGAGTCAAACTCAAATAAACCTGTTTTAAATATTCCGCAAACCTTAAAAATATCTGCCGCAAACGAGTTGTCACTTGCACTGCCTATAAACGCAACCTCATCGCCTACATGTAGTTTTAATTTCTTTGCAAGTTCTACACCCATATAGATACTGTTTTTTGAATTTTCTTTTAAAAATTCTCCCTCTATTAGAGCCAAACTAAGAGAACTTAAAACTCTCTCCTTATCAGGTTCAACTCCTCCAACCATAGAAGCCGCAGACTGCTCCTTGTTTGAAAGCAGTCCGTAAGTCTCATATCTTGCGCTAAAAATCTCTATGCCATCTATTTTTAAAAGTTTTTTTGAAATTTCTTCTACATCGTCTATAAGATACTCATTACCGCCTATGTCTCGGTACCCTTTTTTATATATTTCAATAGCACCCGTATAGATTTTGAGTGAATTTTCAAGCATTGATTTATGAGAACCGTCCATCAAAGAGACATAAGCTACAAATAACATAGCGGATATGAAAGTAAGTACGATTGTCGCTATAGAGCGGTTTTTATAAAAGAGGATATTTTTAAGAGCAAGAGAAAACATTTTTCGCTATCTTGAAAATCTTGTTAATGCACTTTTACTAAAATACTCATCAGAAATTTTCGTATCGTACTTAACCTCTTGCAAAACAATCTCGCTAAACTCATCTTTTTTATTTGACGATTGAACCCTCCAGTATGTAGGTATATAATAATCGCCGATTTTCATCACTTTATCGTATATAAAAAACCTAATCTCCTTTCCTTCTTCATCATAAAAAACGTCCTTGTTTGAAGTATAAGTATCAGTATCTATATTTGTGACGATTTTCCCCCACACTACCGGAGCGTTCTCTTTTGGCGTTAGTTCAATAGTAACTATACTACCGTCTCTATTTAGTATTTTTGGAGTATAGTCTTCCACAATCGAACTTTGCTTGACCATGTCATCATTGGTTATATCGCTTCCCATCCATTTTTGAAGCATCATAGAGGGCGGTATTTTAATGATTCTCTCAATTTTAGGAACATACTGCCACATCTCCCTATCAAGACTCAAAAAAGTTATCCCCTCATCTTTTGGAGGGTAAGTTATTTTTACGAAACTTTTATTGCTCCCTTTGGAATAACTCTGCATCTTCATAACTCTTTCATGACCCATAGAGACTATCTTCATGTTTATTAACATGTAGATATCTTTACCTCTAAAATTTTCATCAAGCCTTTTTATAATGTCATATGCTTCATCAGCAATTAAACATGTAGCAAATATAAATGCCGTTAAAACCATCTGTCTCATAAATAATCTCCCTAGAATACAATCTATTCTACTATCTATTTTCTTTGGTATAAATAAACCGATAATTGAGCAATATCTAATAAAATCAAAAAACATTATGCTACAATAAATCATAATAAAATTAAGGATTTGATTATGTCAAGAAAAATTATAGCAACTGGTTTAGTAACGCTACTGTTTACGTCTCTAAATGCATACGACTTAAAGTCTAATATGCTTCTTCTTAATGCAGAACTTAGCGAAGTTCAAAGAGCATTTATAGCTAGTGACCAAGAGGGTGTGAGAACGTCTATAAAACGTTTTGCAGAACATGCACAAGATTTGCTAGGCACAAAAGAGAAGTTCTCGGCAATGCTGCCAAAAGATAAACAGCATAAAGCAAATGAGGCTGTTATGAGTGCACAGATTATAAGCTACAACGTAGGTATTATTTTAGACGCTATTGAAAACAAGCATAACCAATCTGGTATTGTTCGTAGAGAAGAGTCTCAAAGAGCCTATACATACATAGAACATGCATGTTTTCGTTGCCATAATATCGTGCGTGACAAATATTAAGAGCTAGAAGAGAAGCTTCTCCTGAGCGTTAATTTCCGTCTCCGCGCGAGGCGGTTTTGAAATATCGCTAAAATACTCTTTTTTACCGTTTATAACAACCTCCATAATGCCTGCAGGAGCTTCAAATGTTCTTTGAATCTGTGGATAAAGTCTTAATACATTCTCATAATACATTGAAAAAGCAGGTGCCGCGACTCTTCCGCCTGTCTCTAATTTATGCATCGGGGAGTTATCATCGTTTCCAAACCATACAACAGTCTCTATAGTAGGTGAATATCCTGCAAACCAGCCGTCGATATTATTATTTGTCGTTCCGGTTTTTCCGGCTAATTCTATCCCTTTTACTTTTGCTTGTTTTCCTGTTCCTCTCTCTACTACGTCTTTGAGTATAGCTGTCATAATATAGGCTTGCGTATCTTTTGTAATATAGCGCGTCTGCTCTTTTTTCTCATAAACCGTAGTCGCTTTTTTATCTATATACCTTATAAGATTAGGCTCGACTTGAACTCCGGAGTTTGCAAAAGAGGTATAGTATTTTGCTAACTGAAGCGGTGAGAGAGAGATTGTCCCAAGTGCAAGAGAGAGATTGGGCGGCAAATTCTCTATACCGAATTTTTTAAACTCTTTTAAAATCTGTGTTAGTCCGATATCACTGACTAGATTTATAGTAGCTAAATTTCTAGAGTGAACAAGCGCCTCTCTAAGAGTCATTAATCCCTCATAATCCTCTTCATAGTTTTTTGGTTGCCACTTTTGCTCTTCACCGTCTTTTTCGTATGTATATGTTCTAGCCATATCTACTAGTTCGGTTGCTCCGGAATAGCCTAAATCTATTGCAACTTGATATATAAAAGGCTTAAACGCAGAACCCGGCTGACGGCGACCTTGAGTAGCTCTGTTGTATGAACTCTTTTTATAGTCAACACTGCCGACAAGTGCTAAAATATCTCCTGTTTTTGAATCCAAAGATACAAGAGCCCCGTTTAAAAGAGTCGTATTAGCATCTCTATAATTGGCAGCTCTCTCAACCGACATGTCATAAGCTTTTTTAAGCGAATCTTTTGCCGCTTCTTGCAGTCTCATATCTATAGTAGTATATATCTCATATCCGCCGCTCTTCATATCGCTTATACCCAAATCGGCGACTCTTCTTGCAACTTCATCTACTATAAAAGGGGCGTTGTTTTGTGTTAGAGTATCATCAAAGACTTTTGGTTTTTCTAGCAAAGAGCTGTTGTGAGTCTGCTCGTCAATCCAGCCAAGAGCATACATTCTTGAGATTACACGGTTTGCTCTGCCCATTGATATCTCATAGTTTTTTGTCGGAGCGTAAGTACTAGGAGCCTTTGGCAAACCTACGAGTATAGCAATCTCTTTTAGAGTTAGCTCTGATAGTTGTTTATGAAAATATCCATCAGCCGCCGTTTTAATTCCATAATATCCATGCCCTAGATAAATCTCGTTTAAGTAGCGCTCAAGTATCTGCTCTTTTGTTAAATACCTCTCGACTTTAAGCGAATATATAAGCTCTTTAACTTTTCTTGATAGCTTTTTTTCTCTGCTTAAGAGTCTGTTTTTTACAAGTTGCTGAGTGATGGTACTAGCCCCCTCAACCAACTTTCCTGCTTGAATATCTTTTACTATCGCTCTAAAAATAGCATCCATATTTATTCCAGGGTGCTCAAAAAATGTAGTATCCTCTATCGCTAAAAGTGCTTCAATGGCTCTAGGTGGAATTTCATTAAACGTGGCATAGTATCTATGCTCTTCTTCAAAAATATTTGCAATTTTTTCACCGTTTTTATCATAAATTCTTGTTGTAACTTGAGGGTTATACTCAATTAATTCCTCAATATCATAACTTTGTCCGAGTAAAAAGTAGCCCAATATTAAAAACGGGGTTAAAAAACCAAACAAAACAAGAGTAAAAAAAATATTTTTTACTATTTTCATATTCTAAATTTCCTATTTGCAAAATTTGCATCAATTAATATTTTCGTATATTGAGCTGATGGTTTTTTCAGTATATCTTCCATTTTTCCGCTCTCTACAACTCTACCATCTTTTATAACACATATATCTTCGCATAAAATTTTAGCAGAATTCATATCATGTGTCACGAATAACATTTTAAAACCAAACTCATCTTGAAGAGATTTTAAAAGATTTAAAATCATAACCCTAGTTTCTGGGTCAAGCGCGGTTGTCGGTTCATCAAGCAAAATAAGCTTAGGCTCATTACTTAGTGCCATTGCAATTACTACTCTTTGAAGTTGTCCGCCGGAGAGTTCAGGAGGAAACCTCTCCATCAGCCCATCATCAAGCCCTACTTGAGCAAAAAGTTTTTGTACCTTTGACTGCGAAATAAAAAACTGCTTCTTTATCTTTGTTAGCGGTGAGAGAGCAGTAAAAGGGTTTTGAGGAACAAAAGCGAGACTCTCTCCCGCTATAAGCCTAAAACTGCTATCATGCTCTAGCTCCAATTCCATCTCATCAGGCAACATTCCAAGCAAAGCTTTTATAGTTAAACTCTTTCCGCTTCCGCTTTGCCCTACAAGTGCCAAAGAAGATGAGATAGCAAATGCAATATCAACCAAACTTCTATTACCGATTGTTATATGCAGTTTTGATACATTCATTTTTTTATTCTAGCTAAATTTATGCACAACTCTCTTAACTTATCGCAACTCTGAGCAAGTCTAGCTATCAAACGTATAATCGCTTTATCGACAGTAGGCTCTCTTATTCCGCCTACTGCATACCCGAGATTTTTCAGCTCATCGCGAATCTCTATAACTTTTACGTTATCGCCAATTACAATAGGCGCTATTAAACCCTCAATCTTAATGCCTAGCTCTTCATAAACTATCTGCTGTCTTAACTCTATCTCTCTTTTTAAAACTTCCCTGTTTTTAAGTATGTATTTTAGCGAATTGTGTGCCAAAAGAGTATCGTAAAGAGAGAGTGAGGTTGCATAAATAATAGGCTTAGCACGATTAATCAAATACTCTGCAATATGTGAAGATGAGAGTATAAATGCTCCAAAACTACCATAAGCCTTCCCAAGAGTTCCCATTTTAATGTAGTTTGGTTTTATATCAATGTTGTAATAATCAAATACACCCATCAGCTTATTGCCGATGACTCCGCTGCTGTGCGCCTCATCAACTATTAAAATAGCATCATATCTATCGCAGATTTCAAAAACGGCACCATCTACCAAATCACCGTCCATTGAGTAGATACCTTCAACTGCAACAATTTTACGTTTTGCATCTGAAGATTTTAACAAATCTTCCAACTCAGCCATATTGTTGTGAGAAAAAAACTCAACCTTCATATTATTTAATCTTGCTGCCAAAACACCTGATGCATGATATTTTTCATCCATAAAAAGCTCATCGCCTCTTCTAACAAGTGATTCTATCAAAGCGATATTTGCATTAAATCCGCTTCCTAAAATAATTCCCTCTTCAAAGCCGTTTGCTTCACATAAAGCCTCTTCAAAATCTTTATGAATCTGATGATATCCGTTTACTAAAAGAGAGGCTTTTGAACTGTGAAGCGGCATGGCGGAAAGAGTTTTACATGTAGCCTCATGTAGCTCTTTATTGTGAGCAAGTCCAAGATAATCGTTTGAGGCAAAATCTAAGATATTATCTTTATAGACCTCTCTGCTTCTATATCTTTTAGATTTTTTCAGCGCCGCTAATTCATTTTCATAATACATTATCTTGCAATTACCATATTACGACCGCTATTTTTAGCTTCATACAGTGCTTCATCCGCTCTTTTAAAAGTAACTTCAAAATTATCCTCTTTATCATACTCGACAACACCGAAGCTCATTGTTATAGGAAGTATCTCTTTATGTTCTTCTATCACTACCCTTAGCTTTTCTGCCATTTGATATGCATGCAATTTATCCGTGTGAGGAAGTATAAGAGCAAACTCCTCTCCCCCGATTCTACAAAAAATATCACCTTTTCTAAGAGACGAATTTATCAATTTTGTATATTCTATTAGAACTTTGTCTCCGACATCATGTCCATATCCGTCATTAATTTTCTTAAAATAGTCCACATCAAAAATTACTAAAGACAACGCATAATCATAGCGATTTGCATTAGAGACCTCTTTTTTTATCTGTTCGTTATAGTAGTATCTATTTCTTATCTTTGTTAACGGATCGGTTATATTTGTGTATTCCAACTCTTTTTGATAGACTTTTTCTTTTGTTATGTCTGAAAAAATAGCGCTGTAGTGACCGTCTTGCTCAGATATTAAAGAGACTCCTACCGTAAAATAGTACTCTTTTTGATTGCATCTTATTTTTATTTGGTTGTCGTTTGGGTTTTTTATTAAATAGTCTAGCCAATTAAGTCCATCGTTGTCTTTAAAAAAACACCCTTCTTCATAAACAAAAAAATCTGATATAGAGTTATTCTCTTTTTTAAACTCATCAAGAGTAGTGTATTTGTCAAAATATTTAAAAAACTTTTTATTTACGTCAATTATGCTCTTTTTATCCACCACCATTACGATATTTGATGATGAATCTATAATATTTTTATAATATCTTTTTTGTTTCTTATTTCTAAAATAGATTATATTTCCTACAATCGCCGCAAAAATAAGAATACCAAGAACAGAAAAAGTAATCCACTTAAACATAAAAAAATCTAGATTTTTGTTAGCTATCTTATCTATTTTTTTTGACATGACATAGTAAGCTATTAGGGTGCCGTTTATATCTTTTATCTCATATGATGTAACTATGCTGCCTTTGTTTATTTTATATGGCATCTCAAAATAGTTATCAATTCCTTCTTTTATAAGCATAGAGTCTATATCAAAAACTTTCATCTCTTTTGCTATTTGATTAAAATCGGAAACCACTTCTAATACCCCGACTATTTTTTCATCTTTAAAGAGTGGAACAATAGCCTTTATAAATATATTATTTGCTTTTTTCTCCATAGAAATTTGTGCTTTTTTTATCCCGTAAATAGAAGTTAAATTTTCATCTAATATTTCTATTTGGATATCTTTTTCTATAGCGTTTTCATTGAATTTTGAAATCAAATCTTGATAATAATCTTTGTCTATACTTTTATGTAAAATATCATCGAGCAAATTTTTATCGTTTGCAATACTTAGTGCAACACTAAGAGTAGATTTTTGCTTCGCTGCAATCAAAGCATCCGCCTTTTTTTGCATAAACACGGCTTCTGCCCTATATCCGTCATTTTTTAGTTTTTTTCTCTCATTAATTGAAAATCCAACATAAAACCATGTAGTAAGCAGTAAAACTATAACAGCAACAATCAAATATATTTTATTAGTTTTTAAAATGTGAAGTCCTATACTTTTTTTTGATTTTATTACAGCGTTATCAATTTATAACGAATTTTTGTAGCAACTCTACATTTAGACCCATAGCCGTACTTTCATTACCTTTTGTACTTTTTATATATTTTTTACAAAAGCCCTCAACCATACACGCTCCGGCTTTGCCACGCCAATCTTTGCTTTGCAGATAACTCTCTATATCATTAAGACCAAAATCGTCAAAAACATAATTTGTTGTAGAGATATCTATAATTTTAATATCGATGGAGTGATAAATCATACATGTAATTATGCTTGTAGTATTACCGCTTTGAGTTAGCAGTATATTTCTTGCATCATCAACGCATTTTGCTTTTCTAAGAATCTGACCTTGAGACGCGACAACGGTATCTGCAACTAAAAGCGGATACTCCATAAAACCAAAGTGTTCAACATTTGCCTTATATTTTCCTAATGTTGCCTGATATACAAAGTTTTTAGGAGAGGAGGCTATTATGCTCTCTTCGTCAAAATCAATGCTTTGTTGGATAAACTCTATGCCTGCAGCTTTTAAAAGCTCTGCGCGTGTTTGAGATGATGAGGCAAGTCTTATCATTATAGTCTGCTTGAAAAATAAGTTCCTATAAATACTGCACTTACACCTAAAATTATGTTTAGCGGCACCATATATTTTCCGATTAATCCAAGCTGATTTTTTGCACCTAAAAAATCGCCGCTGTTTAATAGTTTGTCTGCTTTGTTTCTTCTATAAATCATTATAGAAAGATTAAGAAACATAATAGTCCAGATTCCCTCTTTTATATAAGTAAACATTGAAAAATCGCTTTGAGAAAGAGCGTACCCTTTTATCATAAAAATTGCGGTTATAAGTAAAATAGCTACAAAAGGAAGTACTATATAAAAAAGTCTTTTGAGTCCGTGAGAAATTCTCTCAAGCCTTTTTTGAGGAGACTCTATTTCCATAAAAGAGTAGTGTGCCCCATAGCGCATAGCTATCATACCGCCGACCCACACTACTGCACTTATTACATGTAAAAAAACTATAAAAAGCTTATACTCTAAAAATATACCTTGCATTACGAGAGAGCTTTAGTTATAAACTTCATAGCCTCTTCTTTGGCTTCTTGAAGTTTTGTTACGTCCTTTCCGCCTGCTTGTGCAAAGTCTGGACGTCCACCGCCGCCGCCGCCTAGTATCGGAGCGACATGTTTTATCCAATCACCGGCTTTTGCATCGGCATTTTTAACACCTGCTGCCATCATAACTTTGTCGCCTTTAACTTGAAAAAGTATTGCACAAAGTTTTTCGTTTTGATTTTTGAGTTCATCGATTTTATCTTTGATATCGCCGCTTGTAAGTTCATCTACGACTACACTTACACCGTTGATTTCATTTGTTTTTATCTCTACTTTTATGCTGTTTTGAGCCTCATGCAGTTCTGCCTTTAACTCTGATATATTTGACTTCAGTCTTGATATACCTGCTATAACATCAAGATTTTTAACTTCCGCTTGAACCTCTTTAACAAGCTCTCTTTGCTGCGTAAAGTATTTATAAGCCGCATGTCCGCAAACTGCTTCAATACGTCTTACTCCGGCACTGACACCGCTCTCTTTAGTGATAATAAACGAGCCGATAACCGCCGTATTATTTACATGTACACCGCCGCAAAATTCAACACTTGCATCGCCGAAACTTACAACACGAACTTCATCTCCGTACTTTTCGCCGAACTGCGCTTTTGCACCTGATTTTTTAGCCATATCTATACTCATAACTTCCGTTTTTCCGGATATCGCTTTTAGAATTTCATGATTTACTCTTGCTTCGATTTGAGCCAACTCTTCAACACTAAGAGCTTTTGGATGAGAAAAGTCAAATCTAAGTCTATCGGCTTCAACAAGTGAGCCTGCTTGAGAAATATGGTCTCCCAAAACATCAAATAAAACGGCATGAAGAAGGTGAGTTGCCGAGTGATGCTTTGTTATCTCATTTCTTGAAATATCGACAACAGCCGTAGCGACGTCTCCGACTTTTAACTCTTTTTCTACCGAAATTTGAGAAAGATTAAGCCCGAAGAATTTTTTTGTATCGTTTACTTTTGCAAAGCCTTCAAGCTCTCCGCTATCTCCACTCTGTCCGCCTGATTCAGCATAAAAAGGAGTAACGTCTAAAAATACCCAACCATTAGAACCGCCGGAGAGTTTATCCGCATGATGATAGTTCTCATCCAAAAGCGCTAAAACTTTGCTTGTATGACTTAGGCTCTCATATCCGACAAAACTATTCTCGCCGAATTTTTCCAAAAGTTCTTTAAAATCTCCATGAACAGCGTCGTCTCCACTACCTTTCCAAGCAGCTTTTGCACGAGTTCGTTGCTCTTGCATTAACTCCTCAAATTTTGCAGAGTCAAGCATAAGATTTTTCTCTCTTAACATGTCTTCCGTCAAATCAAGCGGAAATCCAAAAGTGTCATACAGCTTAAACGCAACCTCTCCGCTAAAAACGTCCGCTGTTTTTTCAAGTTCTGCATTAAAAAGCTCTATTCCAGATGCAATAGTTTTGAAAAATCTAGCCTCTTCAAGCTCTATCTGCTCTTTTACCGCAGGAGCTTTTTGAGCCAAATAGTCATACTCGCTACCCATAATGGAAACAACGACATCTACTAGCTTATACATAAACGGCTCATGAAAACCTAAAAGATATCCATGACGAACGGCGCGACGCAAGATACGACGAAGAACATAACCACGCCCCTCATTTGAGAAGTTAACGCCTTGCGCGAGAAGAAAAAGTGCAGTTCTAATATGGTCTGCAATTACGCGATAAGATGCTCCCTGTGCATAAACATAACTAGCGTCTAAAAGTTTTTCAACCTCTTTTATGATTGGCATAAATAAAGATGAACTGTAGTTGCTTGTAACACCTTCGCTAATTGCCACTACACGTTCCAATCCCATGCCGGTATCTATTGAAGGCTTTGGAAGAGAAGTCAAAGTTCCGTCTGTGCTTCTCTCATACTGCATAAATACAAGATTCCAAATCTCTAAAAACCTGTCTCCGTCTCCGCCCATATAATCCTCAGAGCCGCTAAAATTCTCTTCGCCCTGATCATAAAAAATCTCGCTACACGGTCCGCAAGGTCCGGTATCGCCCATCTGCCAGAAGTTGTCTTTATCTCCCAGTCTCATAATTCTATCTATGCTTACATGTTTTTGCCAAAGAAGTTCTGCTTCATCATCGCTCTCATGAACGGTTACCCACAACTTATCTTTAGGAAATCTCAAAACTTCTGTTATAAATTCCCACGCATAATCAATCGCGTCCTCTTTAAAATAGTTTCCGAAGCTGAAGTTACCGAGCATTTCAAAAAAAGTGTGGTGTCTTGCCGTGTAACCTACGTTTTCTAAGTCATTGTGTTTTCCGCCTGCACGAATACATGTTTGGCAGGAAACTGCTCTAGGATTTTGCGGAGCCGGTATTTCGCCCGTAAAAATAGACTTAAAAGGCACCATTCCTGCATTGTTAAACAGTAGCGTCGCATCATCTGGAACGAGGGGCGCACTCGCCACTCTGTTGTGGTTTTTTGATTCAAAAAATCTTAAAAATTCTTCTCTAATATCCATGGGCATATCTCTTAGTATAAAATTGGGCGATTATATCTTAAAATAGCAATATAACTCTTTAAATGCTAAGTAATTATGCTAAAGACTAGTAGATAGTTATACGGTTTCGTCCTTCATTTTTTGAGCGATAAAGTGCTTCATCGGCTCGTTTTATAATTCTCTCAATTGAGACATCATCTTTAAACTCTGCAATACCAAATGATACTGTCTCTTTGAGATTTAGCTCATTACAAAAACTATAATCCTCTATTTTTTTACGTATATTCTCTACAACATCATAACTGTTTTGCGCATTTGCCAATATCAGCATAATAAACTCTTCTCCGCCGTATCTTGCTACTATGTCAAATTTTCTTACATGTGAACGTATAATTTTTGCTACCTCTTCGAGTACTATATCGCCTGCTTGATGTCCATATAAATCGTTTACAAGTTTAAAATGGTCTATATCAGCCATTACAATAGAAAATTTATGCCCAAACCTGCTTGATTTTTCAAACTCCTCTTTTGCAGCTTTTAAAAAATATTTACGGTTATACAGTTTTGTAAGTTCGTCATACTGAGCCTCTTTTTTAAGCACTGCACTCTCTCTTATAATTTTGTATATTACTACTAATGAAAGCAGAATAATTACGACGGTTATCAAGATAAAATATTTGAAATCTTTAATAACGGTTTTTATACGCTCAGAATCAGTATAAGAGACTAGATAGGCAACCGTCTTATCGTTTTTTACATTTTTTATCGGCAAAAAAGAGAGTACTTTGACCACATTATCTAGCTCTTTATACATTGCAAACTCTTTACCTATTTGTATTTTATTCTCTATTGTTTTACGAAGTGGATTTATTAATGTTCGTTGGCTCTCATCAAGACGTTTATGATCAATATGGTCCGACATGCTAAACATAAAATCTTCATGCTCTATACTCTGTTCATAAGGTTCTTGATTATTACTTTTCCATTCTAAAGAGTTAAAAACATTTCTATTTACTATAAAATGCGTGTGTATATTACTAGCTCGCATGGTATAGTTTTGAAGCATTGTCGATGAAAAAGATACATCTAACGCGCCTATATGCTTTCCGTCTATATAAAGCGGATAAACATATCTAAATGCATGTCCATCCTTTCCCTGTTCAAATCCGCTTATTGATACTTTTTCTTTATTAGACTCTTTTATACTATATCTGATCTCCGTCAAGTTATCACAGAAACTATCCGGTTTGTGCATTCTTAATAGGCTTTCATTATTTGGTAATATTATCTGCAACTGCATAACTTCAAGCATTCTAAGTTTTTCATACTCGTCTTTTAAGTGATTGTATAGCTGATTATGTAAATTTGCTTTTTCTTCTTTGGTTGCGCCGTTTGCATTTGATAACATTTCTAAAAAAACATCATCTTTTTGGAATGAATTATATACGTTTTTGGAGATAACTTCAAATCTGTCAAGCCCTTGATTATAACTCATACGAAGAAGTTTTAGCGGCTCTTTCAGCGCTTCGTTAATCTCGGAGTTTTTATTATAGAGCAAAAGAGAAAAAATAACACCAAACGCAACCACGGATAAAGATATAAAAAAGAGTAATTTTTTTTGCGTATTACTCATTGTTTTCCTACTTATAACCGTTTATTTTATATATATTTTGACCATCTTTAGACAAAAGAAAATTTAAAAATTTTATTACATGTTGATTCTCCAACCCTGCTTTTGAGACGACATAACCTTGAATTATAGGCGTATATAAAGCTTGCTCTATCTCTATCCAGTATAAATCCTCTGTTTTGTAAGCATTCGGAAGAGAATATATCCCTGATTTTGACAAAAATCCGGCAGCGTCATACCAGATTGTATTTTTAATTACCGTAGATATATCCGTAGAATACTTGATTTTATCGGACAAAGAGTCAAATAGCTTTGTATTTTTAAGCACCTCGATTGCCGCTTTGCCGTACGGAGCTGTTTTTGGATTTGCTACTGTTATATCTATAATTTTTTTATCTTTTAATATATTTAATTTTTTTTGACCTAAAGTTTTATCAGGAGGAACAAATAAAACCAAAATCCCTTGCGCATATTTTTTTGCAGGAGTTGCCGATTTTTTTGCAATATAAATTTCCTCCGGAGTAACCATATCCGCCGCAAAAAATATATCATAATAAACACCGTCTAAAATAGCACTTGCCAAATCGCCTGTAGCTCCGTACTCAACTATAATTTTCGTATCAGGATACAAAAGATTAAAGCTTTTAATCACTTGTGGCAAAACAAATTTATTGTTTCCGGACGCAAATACAACAACTGCATTTCTATCCCCGTTCTTTGCCTCCAAAGAAAAAACGAGAAACAGCAAAAATATAAAATATTTAAACATAAAATCTATCCTCTTATTTTTTTATTTCTAAGATTCATTACATCAAAGTTTAGCTCATCTTCAATTTTTATACCCTTATATCTATTTAAAAATATCTCGGCAGCTAGACCGTTTCCAAATTTGATTATCTCTTTTTTTTCGCTTAAAATAGGTGTAGTTCCAACTCCGCAACTCGGACTCTTAGACTTGAGCACTATCGCATCTGCTTTTGGATTTGATTTTATGAAAGAGTTTATTTCATCTTCCAAAAGTTTCGTAACATCTATATTTGTCTCATCCGTTACAATTCTATTTTTTCCATTTACCTCAACCACGTTTATCCTCTCTCTTGGAGTTCCAAATATAGGCGATTCAGGACAAAAAGGTATTATTTCATACTCTTTGAAAGCTTCTACTATTTCATTTACTTTTTTTGTTTTACCGTCATAGCGACAATTCTCGCCAAGTAAGCAAGCAGAGATGATGACCTTTTTACTAGACATTCTAACAAATCACTACACTTTTTATTTCACTCATCTCTTCAATGGCAAATTTTGGTCCCTCACGTCCAACACCGCTAAGTTTAACACCGCCGTAAGGCTGAATGTCAAAACGAAGAGTAGGCATGTCATTTATTACTATACCACCTGCATCAAGCTCATAAATAGCACGCTGAGTCAATTTTAAATCATTTGTAAAAACGGAAAACTGCAACCCATACGGCGAGTTATTCATCTTTGTTATAGCCTCGTCAAAATTATCTACTTTTATAAGTGAGACTATCGGAGCAAATACCTCCTCGCAAACTATTGACATGTCATCTCTAACATCAGCCATTACGCATGGATAAAAAAGTCTTCCTTCAACCCGTGGAGCAAGCATCGGTACAGCACCTTCTTCTATGGCACTCTCAACCCAATGCATTGCTCTAGAACATGCTTCATCATCAATCAGCGGCCCCATAAAAGTATCATCGTTATACGGTGAGCCGACAACTAGATTTTTACTCTCAAATGCCATTTTTGAAGCAAATTCATCATATATTTTTGCATTTACGTAAATGCGCTGAAGCGAAATACAAACTTGACCGGAGTTTACAAAAGCTCCTATTGCACATCTTGAAGCAGCCAAATCCAAATCTGCACTCTCATCAATATAAGTTGCCGCATTTCCGCCGAGTTCTAGTGAGATTTTCTTTATTCCTGCGTTTTTTGTAATTATATTTCCTACCGCAACACTTCCCGTAAAACTTATAACTCTTGGTATTTCGCTCGTAACAAGTATATTTCCCACTTCAGCATCTCCGTAAACCAGACTAATGACATCTTTTATGGCATATTCGCTCTCTATAAAAAGTTTGGCAAACTTATAAGCGGTTAGAGGTGCTTCTGGCGTTGGTTTTAACACAACCGCATTTCCTGCAACAAGAGCAGGTGCCAACTTATGAGCAACTAAGTTGAGTGGAAAATTAAAAGGTGTAATTGCAACGACAACTCCTACCGGTACTCTTGTAAAAAACGCCGTAGTTTTTTTACCACTTGGCATTGCGTCCGTATTTATAGTCTCGCCGTGCATACTTCGCATAATCTCTGCTGATAATGTAACTGTTTCTATACATCGATCCACTTCAATACGTGCAAATGTTATGGGCTTGCCAACCTCATCGGTTATTGTTTTTGCCAAATCCTCTTTTGCATCTTTTAACTTTTTTGCAACATCTAAAAGCCAGTTGCACCTTTGAGAAATTGTACTTTTCTTAGCTTCTCTAGCTGCTTCTTTAGCAATAAACAGTGCTTTTTTTGCATCATCCGCACTACAAAGAGCCGCTTCTGAAACCACTTTAGCACTATATGGATTTATTCTCTGAACGTAATCTTTTGCTATTATCTCTTGTGAACCTAAATATATATTTGCTCTCATAATATGGCTCCTAATTTTTATTTTATGTTTTTTATTTTTATGTTATTATAGTGTAAAAGTAAGAAGGAGGACATTATGGAAGTCACTCGATATTTATTTCAATCGCCTTACTCTAGCCAGATTCAGATAGGCAGACCCGATACTTCTAGTGTTGGTAGCGATAAAAATTCACAAGATGACTCTGCGCTTCTTAAATCAACAAATAAATCTCTTAGCAGTGCAGAAACATTTAAGGCGACTCAAACACAAGAGGTTAAACCTACTGTAGCTTCAACGTCTCTTTTAGATGTTATTGCTTAAATGCATAGTATGAATAAATTTTTACTATCTTTATTTTTCCTATTTTCTACACTTTTTGGTGCGGAGCTAGATTGGTCTCACAACTATGATGAAGCGCTTAAACAGGCACAAAAAGAGCAAAAAGGGGTTTATCTTTTTATAGGTGCCGATGTCTGCAGATGGTGTGATAAATTTAAGGACATGACGTTATCAAAAGAACATGTAATAAAACGACTAAGAGAAGAGTATGTCCTTTTATACCTCTCAAGAGATAGGCACAAGATACCCAAACATTTTGAAGTAAAAGGTGTGCCTAGGCACTACTTTTTGACAAATGAAGGCAAGGTAATACATGCAGATAGAGGAAGTAGAGAGGTTGAAGGATTTTTTACTCTTCTTGATGAAGTAAGTCTAAAAAAAGAGAACTAAAGCGTTATATTTTCTATAAACTCTATATCTTTGTCTATAACTATCAAAGCATCAAAAACAAAATCTACATGTAGAGCATTTTTTTTCATATATACATTTGCCGTTTTGATAAGACGCGATAGTTTTTTAGGTGTTATGTTTTGAACTGCACTCTCATAATCAAGTCCGCTCTTTACCTCTACAAAATGTAACACTCCCTCTTTTATAACAATTATATCTATCTCGCCAAAGCGTGAGTAAAAATTTCTCTCAATTACGCTAAAGCCATTGTTTAAAAGAAACCCACATGCTATATCTTCTGCCGCGTTTCCTTTAGCTCTGCTCATTTAGCAGTTTATCACTTCTACTTTTACTGATTTAAAAGCGGCGGTTAAAATTAGCTCGTCACACTCATCACCAAAAAGCGCATTTATTTTAGAGTCTGCATGATGAAACGTTACAAAAAGAGTTTTGGGCTGGACTTTATCCGTAAACTTGACTTTAAGAGGAGTCGTCTGCCCGTTTTTTGTCTTTAAAATAACACTCTGGCTTGTAAAATCAGCCGCATCATCCTCGTTTACCAAAAGCAAATCTTCACTATATCTATCCATCAGACTCGGCGTCTGTTTTGTTTGAGCGGCATTGTTGTACATGGCAATAGTTCTGCCTGTTGTCAAGTAATAACCCTCTAGTTTTTTATCTACTATATCTTTTATCATGTTACGAAGTCTGTACTGTTTATAATGAAACTCGCCCAAGCCATCATCCGTTCTAAAATCCAACTGATGTAAGATAGGCGTATCTTCAGTATGAACAGGCCACTGAAGTCCACGTTTACGATGTCTCTCAAGTCTTATATAGGATGCTCCGCTAAAGCGACGATATGCTACTTCTCGTACTTCATCCCAAATCTGGTTTGAATTTTCATAGGCATAATCTCCACCCATCTTATTATCAAGAAGCTGTATAACTTCCCAATCATCGGGCAAATCTGATTTTACTAAAGGCTGAGAGAGGTGCAATCTTCTCATAGCATTTACATAGACACCTGTTTTTTCATAAGCAGATTTTACGCCAATAATAATGTCTGCTTTTGAAGTAATATCAGTTATAAAAAGCTCTTGAACCATTATAAATTCCAGATTTTCTAAAGCTCTGTCTATCTTGTTTATGTTTGGATGAATATGCGTTAAGTCTTCGCCTATATTTAAAATGGCTTTTATTTTGCCATCTAACATCTCATTAACAAGACGGGGAGTCATAAGACCAACCTCTTTTGGCTCTTGATAATCTGGGGCAAAGTATGGAAGCATTCCCATATCACATGCACCTTGAACATTATTCTGACCGCGCAAAGGCATAAGTCCTGCACCGCTTTTGCCTATGTTTCCAGTCATTAATGCAAGATGGGTTATCGCCATTACCGCGTAAGAGCCGTCTGTGTGTTCGGTTATTCCAAGACCCCAAAATATCATAGAATTTTTAAGTGCATACTCTCTTGCAACACGAGGAATCATTTTGCTCAAGTACTCATAACCCTCAATCTGCTCAAAATATTTTGGATTAGCATAAGGGTCGTTTAAAATCTTTTCCTTAAACTCTGCAAAACCTTTTGTTCTCTCGGCTATAAAACTCTCATCATACAACTCTTCTTCTATAATTACATGTGCTAACATATTTAAAACAAGTAGATTTGCTTCATGTGGAATAATTGCTTTATATTTTGAAAATCTATGAAGCTTAATATCGCGAACATCAAATACCGCCAAGTTATCATGTTTTGCCGCTACATCAACTATACGATTAGCAATTATGGGATGAGCTTCAGTCGTGTTTGAGCCTATAACTATCATAAACTCGCAGTTATAAATGTCGTTATACGGATTTGTAGCAGCACCCTCGCCGATAGTAGTTCTCATACCTTTTAATGAGGGAGAGTGACAAACCCTTGCGCAATTATCAACATGTGGAGAATTTAGAGTATGACGGGTAAACTTTTGAAAAAGATATACGCTCTCGCATGAAGTTCTTGCCCCGCCTATGGAAGCTACGCTTTTTCGTCCATACTTCTCTTGAACCTCTTTAAGTTTCATAGCCGCGGCAGTAGTCACACTATCCAAATCACTCTCATACCAAATATCATCATACTCAACTAAAGAGGAAAATATGGCTTCTTTTATTGTCGGATTTTTATCCAAAAAGCTTTTTTTGATTCTAGGAGTGCGGAGTCTCTCTTTTGAGTCAACAAAATCAAAACCGTATTTGCCTTTTATACAGAGCTTTCCTTGAGAAACAACACCGTCTTTGTGAGCAAAAATTTTCTGAATTTTATTATCTTTGACATTTGCCGCTATATCACACCCTACGCCGCAATAAGTACAAACACTGTCTATCGTTTCAACATTTTCCATATATGACTTTCAATAGACTTCTTTCATAACTACTCTTTTTAGATTGCTTTACTTGTCATTGTGAGGCTTAGCCGCGGCAATCTAGGTTATGCAAGAAGTCCAATATTATTTTAGAGAGTTTACAATTTTATCTCTTAAAAATTGCGGAAGCAAATTTAAAAATCGGATTATTAAATAAAATCTAAAAGGAAAGGGATAAAATCTTTTTTCTTTACCGATAGCATCGTAAATTATTTTTGCACCTTTGTCGGTATCTAAAAGAAACGGCATTTTAAAGCTGTTTTTATCGGTCATTTCACTCTTTATAAAACCGGGTAAAATATTTATAACTTTTATACCGTATTTTTTATACTTGTACCTTATTCCCTCGGCATAAGCATTCATAGCTCTTTTTGATGAGCTGTAAGCAACGGAAGTAGGCATACTTATTAATGAAGCAAGGGATGAGATAAAAACAATCTTTCCGCTTTTTTGGGCTTTAAATCGTGGCAGTAATACTTCTAAAATTGCATGATTTGATATAAAGTTAATATCATATAATTTTTTAAAATCTTCAAACGGAGTTATCTCTAAAGAGTGTCCAAGCGACATTCCTGCATTTAAAATAACCATGTCAATATTGTCAAGAGATTTAATTTTTTCTCTAAGCTCATCAAATTCGCAAACATCTACTGTGAATATTTCAACATTTTTGGCATTTTGAAGTTCGGATTTTATTTGAAGTAATCTATCTTCTCTGCGAGCTAACAAAATAAGTTCATTCTCTTTCGTGGCATAGAGTCTAGCAAGAGCTTCGCCTATGCCGCTGCTTGCACCAGTAATTAAGATTTTCAACTCTTTTTTACACTATCCTAATCATAACAGGGGCAAAATTTACAAACTCTAACTTTTCAATCTCTTTCATCATTGTTTGAATATCTCTTTCATACGCTATATGCGTAGATATAAGAAGATTTGCAGAGTTTGCCAAAGATGGACGTTGAAGCATAGTCTCTACCGAGATATTGTTATCTTCAAAAATTTTAGTTATACGTGCTAAAACACCTTTTTTGTCCGAAACATTTATACGAATGTAATATTTTGACTCTATATCATCCGTTGCTTTTAGAGTAAGCTTGCCTTCCATCGGTTTGTCAAAGCCAAGCATAGGTTTGCTTTTTCCGCTTCTTGCAATATCAATTATATTTGCAACTACGGCACTAGCAGTAGCGTCTCCGCCGGCACCAGGTCCATAGTATAGTGTTTCGCCTACTTTATCGCCTACTACACTTATACCGTTCATAACGCCGTCAATTTTTGCTATCATTTCTTGTTTTTTGATTAAACATGCATGAACCCTTAGTTCAACTTCATTTTTATCTTTTTTGGCAATTCCAAGAAGTTTTATAACATAACCGAACTCTTTGGCAAAAGAGATATCGTCTTGTGAAACGTTTTGTATGCCCTCAATCAAAATATCTTCGGGTTTTGCATCTATTCCGTAGGCAATACTTGCAAGGATTAAAAGTTTGTGTGCGGCATCATACCCGCCCACGTCAAAAGTAGGGTCTGATTCGGCATAACCTAACTCTTGAGCCTCTTTTAAGATATCGTTATATGCAACGCCTTCATTTGTCATCTTTGTCATCATGTAGTTACATGTACCGTTCATGATGCCCATAATAGATTCTATATGATTTGCCGAGAGACCGTCACGAAGAGCATTAATAATAGGAATACCGCCTGCAACGCTTGCTTCATACTCAAAAGCGATATCTTGCGCCATTTCCTGAAGTTCATAACGATGATACGCCAAAAGAGCTTTATTTGCCGTAACTACTGCTTTGCCGCTCTTTAATGCACGTTTAACTACTTCAAACGGTTCTTCGACACCACCCATAAGTTCAACTACGATATCTATCTCATCGTCATTTAAAATATCATCCACATTGTCACTAATCTTGATACCTAAATAACTTCTGTCTTTATTTAAATTTTTTACGACTCCGCTCTTAGCTACTATGTCAACGCCCGCTCTTGCAGAGATAACATCGGCATTCTCTTTTAAAATGTTGACAACGCTTGCTCCGACCGTTCCTACACCGATTATTCCGACTTTTATCATACTATTTGTTTTCGTCTTGAAATTGTTTTAAAAACTCTTTGATATTTCTTGCCGCTTGACGAATACGATTGTCGTTTTCAATAAGTGCGATGCGAACGTATCCGTCACCGCTTTCGCCAAAGCCTATTCCAGGAGCCACTGCTACATGAGCTTCAGTTAAAAGTCTTTTTGAGAATTCAAGTGAGCCTAGGTGTGCACAACACTCAGGCAATTTTGCCCAAACAAACATACTTGCCTGATTTTTTCGTATATGCCATCCTGCTCTATCAAACGCCTCTAAAAGTATCTCTTGACGATGGTTATACTTATCGGTAATATCTCTAACACATTGCTGATCTCCGTTTAACGCAATCGTAGCCGCTACTTGAATAGGAGTAAACATCCCGTAATCAAGCCAAGATTTAATCTTTTGAAGAGCACCTATAAGCTTTTTATTTCCAACAAAGAAACCGACACGCCAGCCTGCCATATTGTAGCTTTTTGAAAGAGTAAAGCTCTCAACCGCAACATCTTTTGCGCCCTCAACACTCATAATAGAAGGTGTTACATATCCGTCAAAAGTTATATCTCCGTATGCAATATCGCTGATTATGTAAAATCTCTTCTCTTTTGCCATTGCTACTAATTTAATATAAAACTCTTGTGTCACTGTCGCAGTTGTCGGATTATGAGGAAAGTTAACTAAAACATATTTAGGTTTTGGCGAACACTCTCTAAAAACTCTTGTTAAATCTTCAAAAAATTTATCCTCTTTAACTTTATAATCTTCATCGAACTCAATTGCAAATTTTACGACATTTCCGCCGGCTAAGATAAAAGAATATTCATGAATAGGATAAGTAGGATCCGGCATAACGGCAACGTCACCGGGATTTGTTATAGCATAAGTTAAATGCGCATAACCCTCTTTTGAGCCTATTGTAGCAACACACTCACTCATAGGGTCTAAATCACAGCCGTATCTTCTTTTGTACCAATCAGAAATTGCTACAAGAAGTTTCGGAATACCTTTAGAGGTTGAATAACCGTGAGTTTTTGTTTTTTGGGCAGACTCAATTAGTTTTTCTCTTATATGCTCAGGCGTATCTCCATCCGGATTTCCCATTGAAAAATCTATAACGTCCGCACCTGCTCTGCGAGCAGCCATTTTAAGTGCATTTACCTCGGCGAAAACGTACTCCGGCAATTTTTTTATTCTGTCAAACTGTATCTCATCAAACATCAATATTCCTGATTAAATAATTGATGACATTCTATCAAAAAAATTCTACAATTAATCCACTTTTTTCATAGTGGGTTTTAAAACTAAATCATCTTTGATATTTTTTAGCGTATATATATCAGAAATCTTTATATAATATGTATTCTCACCCATATTTAAAGTTATATTTGTTTTTTTTGTATCTATTTTGGTAACTCTTAGTAGTTTTAAAGATTTATCGTAATATGCAATATATGGATACCAATCATTTCTAGTAGAGCTTGAAACCTCTATTTTATTTACTTTGGAAACATCTAGCCAGTATGCATAAAGAGACCTTTTTAATCTTAGTTCATCGTCATTTGAAATTGTATCAACATTTAGTTTTGCATTTTGCATATCTATAACATATGCCCAGTCGCTCTGTGTTTCCCTACTGATATCAATAATTTTACAGCCGTTTTTTTCAAGTTCTTGACTTAGAATTATAGGATCGGCAGCATACTCTGATGTTAAACTAATTATCCATGTAAACTCTGAATCATTCAGATTTGACTCTTTTGTAACATACCTGTAGTAACCGATATTTCTCAGCGAATCGCTCATAATTTTTATGAAAAAAAGCGGTTCTCCGCTAGTTTTAAAACTAATATCTATCTCACGCGGCTTTTTAAAAAAGAGGTTTAGAATTCCGTTGTCTTTAAGAGTTTTTATAACCTTAACACTGTTTATTTTTCCATCATTACCGTAATAATCAGACCTAGGAGTAAAAATGATGTCTATGTACGCTTTGTCTTTTGCAAATGTAGCAGGATTTACCAAACTTTTAATTTTCTTCATTAAAACATCGTCACTAGGTAAACTTTTTTGTTTATCCGCATGTAAAAAAGAGAAAACTAAAGTAAAAATTAAAACTATTTTTACCATTTATTGCCTCTGTTTAAGCTTTTAAACTCTTCAAAATCTATCTCTTTTAACTCAGAATTTATATATGAAAATCTCATATTTGTAGCATTGTTAAATTTTTTAATCTCATTATTTATCTCTATGGTTATATAGCCGTGCCCAAAAGATAAAAGCCAATCTTTTTGAGCATCTAAAATAAATTCACCTGAAAAGGTTTTATTATGTTTCTCATATGTTTTTAAATCAATATAGCCTATCCAAAGATTGTTTTTTGATTTTATCTTAAAGGATGTATTATCCATAGTAATCTCTTTACTTTTTGTTTCAATCGGCGGCTCGCTTTCTTCTTGAGTATTTATGCTGCTTTTTTTCTCATTTTCTTCTGTTGAAATATTATTTTCATCTGCAACAGTAGTGCTTTTACCTATTGAAACATTGTTCTCAATTGTAGATATATTATTTTCGCCTATAGAGATATTGCTGTCAATTGTAGATATATTATTTTCTGCTACGGATATGTTGTTCTGAGCGCTGTTTATAGTAGTGTTATCAACTCTTAAAACTTCGTTCTGGGAAGGTTGAATAGTATAATATGCAAAAAAAATAAATATTGCCGCACCTAAAATCATATATGCAGCTGTAAAATCCCTTCTTCTGTTGTGTGCAAGAAAAACTTTGTCGATTTTAGCTTTTTTAATTGCCGGTGCATTTTTTTCAAAATATCTTTTAGCGCTCTCTCTTAACTCACTTAAATCTACCGAGTACTCTCTCTCGAGTATAGATATAAAACCAGATAACTGAACGCTGCTCATCCCTTCAAAGCTCTCATGCAAAATCCCTTGGACATAAATCCTTGCGATATGCGTAGATTCATGAATCTTCTGCGCGCCTATAGTTTTTAACTTGTTAAACCCTTCACTCATATCCTCATCCTATCCATCAAAATAGCTCCCGCAACACTAACATTTAAAGAATCAAACTCATGTGACATTTTTATGCTTATGATTTCATCTAATTTTGTACTAACTCTAGCGCTAAGTCCTTCTCCTTCGCTTCCTAAAAAGAGTGCTCTTTTTGGTTTAACTTTTATATCACGAATGTCTATACCACCCATATCTGCGCCATATGTACAAAATCCTGACATTTTAAGATCATTCATAACATTATGAATATTTGTCTCTATTGCAAAAGGCATATCTAAAAGTGCTCCCGTGCTTGTTCGCACAACAGCCTCTAGTGGAAGTGATTTTATTCCGCATGCAATAACTCCATCAACACCTAAAGCATAGGCACTTCTAATAATTGCCCCTATATTTCCTACATCGGTTAAACCAGATAAAACAAGTATAAATTCATAATTTAAAAAGGTTTTATAATCATGTAGTTTGTACTCATCTATTTCTGCCAATACTCCTTGATGGGAAGCATTTTTGCACATTTTTCCCGCAGCATCAGGCGGAATTCTTTTAATCTCAAAATCCATTTTCATAAGACGCGAATACTCTTTTTTATCTATCTCTTTCGCTAAATAAAGTGTTCTTATTTTATTTGGATGATTATTTATAATATAATTAACCGGTTGTTTTGCATAAATTAACATATAGCCATTCTATCTAAAAAAAATTAAAAAACGAAACATTTAGAGATTTAACAGTCTCTCATAACAAGCTTTAGTATTTTCACCTGTTATTTTACCGATAAGTTTTGCCTGTACTTTTTTAGGCAAATCAAGCTCTAAAATATCATTTTGAGTTATTGCACTGCTATTTTGAATGCTACCTGCTTCAATTACCACAACCCACTCTCCTCTAAGATTTGCATCAAGCTTTACTTTAACCTCATCAGCAGTTCCAAAATAGTATTTTTGATACTTTTTTGTAAGCTCTTTTGCCAAAAATATTTTTCGCAAAGGCTCTTCACATGATAATTCATTTAAAAGTTTCTCAAGCCTATGCGGAGACTCGTACAATATTGTCGTATGTCCGCTGCTTAATGCACCTTGAAGCGAAGCGGCTCTATCTTTACCCTTGTGCGGTAAAAATCCCCAAAAAAGCATTTTAGTTTCAACAAATCCGCTTGCTACAAATGCAGTCAAAAGTGCATTTGCTCCCGGAAATATATCATATTTTATGCCATTTTCTTGACAATATTTGACAAGTGCCTGTCCTGGATCACTTATACCGGGCATACCTGCATCACTTACATAAATAACATTTTGTTCAAAAAAGGAAGGTTCAAGCTTTTCTATAAACTCTTTTTCATTGTGAGAATGGAGCGAAATAAAATTTTGATTGGGTTTAAAAGAGGTGTTATATCGCTCTTTTAGGATGTGGATTAGTTTTTTTGTAACTCGGGTGTCTTCACAAAGAAGCGTGTCGGCCTCACTTAGAGCTTCTATTGCTCTAAGCGATATATCGCCGATATTTCCAATCGGAGTTGGAATAAGTGTAAGCAAGAAAAGTCTTGATTATTTTTTTGCATAACGTTGGTTGAATTTTTCAATTCTACCAGCCGTATCTACCATTCTCTCAGAACCTGTAAAAAACGGGTGACACTCGTTACAAATATCTATTCTCATTTCACTTTTTTGACTCTGTGTCTCAAAAGAGTTTCCACATGAACAACTTACTGTACATGTTACTAATTTCGGGTGAATATCTTTTTTCATTTTTTTGCCTTTTGATACTCGGTAATTTGCGAATATCTATATATTTTTTAAATCCGTATGGGTGCGGATTTTAGAAAGCGGATTATATCAAAAATTATCTTAAAGTAGTATTTTGCTAGCTACGGCAACAACGGCACTCTCAGAGCGTAATACCATAGGCGTATTTAGTCTAAAGACCTCCAAAGAAGAGAGCATCTCTTTTTCGGCATTTGAAAAGCCGCCTTCGCAGCCGATTAATACGGTATTAAAATCAGAGCTGTCTTTTAATATATTTTCGCAAAAATCAAACACTTTCGTATCAGGAAATTTAGTTATAAAATCTCTCACGTTTTTATATATCTCAAACTCTATATATGTGCTTCTTCCGTTTTGCTGCATTGAAGCTTCTTGTATTCTATCAAATCTTTTAAAATCAAGTTTAAAGTTTTTTTGACTTCGTTCGCACGATATAAATGATATTCTCTCAACTCCGATTTCACAAAGCAGAGGGAGAACTTTTTCTACGGAATTTGAATCAATTACACACCAGCCTACATGTAAAGATTTTTTACTCTTTACTTCTTGCGGCACTGAAGAGATTAAAGACAATTCTGCATCTCTTGGTTCAACACTTTCAATCTTGTAAGTATGCAAAACTTCTATATTTTCTCTTGATCTGAAATTAAGTATATCACCCTCTTTATGGCGGCGAACTTTTATTAGATATTTATGCAAATCACCTCTTACATGTAGAGTCTCTTTGCCTGCTTCATCATCAAGAATATATATCAAAACAACATCCAAAAAGATATAGTTAAAATTAGAAAAATTTCTAATAGCATAAGTTTCAGTGCGTAAATTTTATAATCTTTAAATATTCTCTCATCATTTTTATTTAAATTCTTTAAGTTAAGAGAGCGTTTTACCTCAATAAGTATAAAAATTACGGCAAAAATTATCATAACTATATTTTGAACTGTAAAATCAAGATGTTTTGATGCCATCATAACAATACCGGTAAAGATTACAACTCCAATTACTGTTGAACCGATAGGTGTAAAAAGCGACATTGCCCTTGTGTATTTAGCTAAGTTTTTTATACCAAAAAGCATAAAAATATTTATTAAAATCACTCCCAAAACAGTCATAACACCGTAGTTATGTGTTACAATACTCATATCATACATTTCATTCATAGTGAAATACTACAATAAATTTAATTAAAGAAGAAACATGGCTGTTACGATAGAAGAAGCTCTTACATATATTTACGCAAATACTACGGCAAAATCACTCAAAATATTACCGATTGAAGAAATTTTAGGATACGTCTTAGCAGAGGACGTTGTAGCTTCACACAATCTTCCTCCTTATGATAACTCTGCAATGGACGGATATGCAGTAAAAATTGAAGATGCAGGTAAAGAGGTAAAAGTAAACCACACTATTTTTGCAGGGGATGACTCAAAAGAGGAACTAAACTGCGGATTTGCTATTAAAATAATGACAGGAGCAAAAATTCCAAATGGATGCGAAGCTATTGTCCCGATTGAAGACGTAACAACAATAGACAGTGCTATAAAACTTCCGCAAACTATAAAATCTTCCAAACATATTAGACTTTGCGGAGAAGATATTAAAAGCAGCGCTACTCTATTAACTAAAGGTCAGAGAATTTATGCACATCATATTACGCTTTTGGCTTCACAGGGAATCAGTCATGTAAAAGTTTACAAAAAACCAAAGATTGCTATTTTTGCCTCAGGGAATGAACTTAAAATGCACTTTGAAAATGTAAAGTCTCATCAACTCTATAACACGAACTCTCCTACATTCTTCTCAAGAGCATTGGAACTTGGATGTGAAGTTGACTTTATAGGAACGGCATGCGACTCTTTGAACGATATACATGAACATATAAAAAGTGCTATTGATAGCGACTTAATTATAACTTCAGGCGGTGTAAGCGTGGGCGATGCTGATTTTACAAAAGAGGCATTTGGAGCATTTGGCTATGAGATATTTTTCGACAAAATAGAAATAAAACCCGGTAAACCGACTACTTTTGGACGTATAAAAGAGACTTTAGTTTTAAATCTACCCGGAAATCCACTTGCGGCAGCTCTAAATTTTGAGCTATTTGCAAAAAGCATTATTCTAGCCCTTAGCGGAGATGAGGCTAAATATATAGGCATTATTGAGACAAAAATGACAAATGACTACATGTTAAAATCAGGAAGAAGAACTCTTATCCCAGGATATTTTGACGGCTCTTCGTTTGAACCTCAAATAAGCTTTTCACCGGGAATGATATCACCGCTTGCAGTATCTAACTCTTACATTATAGTCGATGAAAATTGCGAAATATTAAAAAAAGATGCTAAAGTTAAAATTATCCCGACCAGATTTAGTTTTAACTCCAAAGAAGCAGTAAATCTGATAAACAGTTAGAAATTTATACACTTTTTGGGTTTATAAATTTCTCCTTGTTTTTTATCTTCTCAAATAATTTGCTATCATGCCAACTGTTTTGAACTTCACTGCTAAAGATAATATCATCTAAATCAATTAAGCCCATATTTAGAGAGTATGCATCCTCTCTAAAAGCCTGAGCATATCCGGTATCCGTCTCATGCGCTATTACACTGTTAAGTTTTACCTCTTTTTCACCGTTAACCGTAGTCGTAAGTTCTAAAAGCTTGTCTATAAGTATAAATATAACGCGTGAAAACTGCTCGGCTGAAGGAGAAACCGGAATAACAACCCATCTTGAAGAGTGTTTTTTCATATCCTCTATATACTCTTTGCTATCTTCGCTCCAGATAGCAATTGAGTGGTCAAAACTCTCTATCAATGCTTTCATATTTTGCTTCATTAGTCCAAAATCATAAACCATTTGACCGTTATCCAAAAAATTTGACTCAAAAAGAAGTTCCACTTTGTAAGAGTGTCCGTGAAGCGAACTTCTGCATTTAACGGTAGAACAGCCTCTGACTATATGAGCGCTTTCGAATTTAAACATTTTTCTAATTATCATCTACTCTCCTAAACACCCTTATTTTTATCCCAAACTCTTATATGAAGCCTGTCACTAAAATTATATCCTTTTGATTTACAAAACTCGATAAGCGGCTCGGTATTTGCTTCGACTTCTTCTTTATTTCCGCCAAGAGGCATGCAGTAAACCGAAGTTGTAGGCGAATGAATAATTATCTCCTCTATCTCCTCTTCAAGTCCCAAATTAATAGACTCGGCATCAATTGAAAATTTAAAAAAAGCCTCTTTTGCATTGGTTGCAATAGAGTTTATTACATTACCTCTTACTCTTTTTCCAAAAGATTCATTTGAGTTTGAAAGCTTTATAGAAAGTGCAAATATACATTTTTTATAAATCGGATACTGTTCAAAATCTACATGTATAGAACCGTTTGTCTCAAAAGTAATTTTATGCCCTTGTACATGTAATGCTTCTAAAAATTCTACAAATATCGGCTCGCTAGCATATATTAGCGGCTCTCCGCCTGTTAGAACTATATCTACTTTTTTTGGCAGTTCGTACAAATTTAAAATATTTAACAGTTCTTTAGAGCTCTTTATGGGTATCCAGTTTTGTAAAAAGTGCTCTTTGTTAACGGCATATACCGTATCGCACCCTAAAACTTGAGTACCGTTAGGCGCTATTTCTTCACAACCAAAACCTTCACACTTCATATTGCAACCGCCAAATCGGAAAAAAAGTGATGGAGTACCGGTATATCTCCCCTCGCCTTGAATAGAGTAAAAATGCTCAACCAAATATATCATCAGCCGCCAGTCTCATAAAATGCACGAGAAGAGACTTCACCATCATCTCCGCCCCAGCGATTTTTTTCAGGCTTATTCTTTACCACTTCTCTTAAAACTTCAGCAGCACCTTCTATATCTCCTGCTTTTATCGCTTTTCCAATACTTAGTGCCTCATCAAAATATAAACATGGTATAAGCTGTCCTTCTGCCGTTAAGCGAATACGATTGCACTGTTTACAAAAATCATCTTCATAAGGCTCTATAATTCCAAATCTATAACCGTCTTTCATACGATAATAGTGTGAAGGGGATGAACCGTCAAATCCCTCATCTTCAAACTCATATTGCTTTGCCAAAATTCCTAAAAGCTCAGGAGATTTCAATCCGCTAATCTCTTTTGCGGCAAACTGATTTTCCATGTATTCTATAAATCGTATCGACATATTTCGCTCTTTGCAATACTCTAAAACATCTAAAATTTCATCAGCATTTACATTTTTCATAGGAACCATATTTACTTTTACTTTTAACCCAACGGCTCTTGCTTCTTCAACGCCTTCTAAAACATTTTTTAAAACATCTTTACCTGCTATTTTCTGTGCAACTTCAGGTTTTAGTGTATCAATACTTACATTTAAACGTTTAAGTCCTGCATCTTTTAATTTTTGTGCTGTTGATTTAAGAAGAAATGCATTTGTAGTCATAGCCAAATCTATGTTAGGCTCATACTCGTAAATCATTTTTATAAATTTATCTAAATCTTCACGTAAAAGCGGCTCTCCGCCGGTAATACGGATTTTTTTAATTCCTTCGTCAATTGCAACTTTGACAAATAAAAAAAGTTCTTCAAATGTAAGAAGATTCTCTTTTGGCACCCATGAAAACGGTTTTTCAGGCATGCAGTATTGACATCTAAAATTACATCTCTCAGTTACGGAGATACGAAGATAATCAACAACTCTCTCATAGCTATCTATTAGCATTAATTTTCCTATTTAATTGTTGTATGTATTATATCTTTTAGAGCTAAAATAAAGTTTGATGAGAATCATAAAAATTGAAAACTGCGAGGAAGTGGATTGCTTCACTTCGCTCGCACTGTCGAAGTAGTTTTATTTGGAGATTATTTGAGATTTTAGAGTTTTAAATTCTTCGTCAGTTAAAGCGCCTTTTTCTTTTAATTTATACGCTTTTTCCAATTCATCAATCTTTGATGTAGATTTAACTGTTGAGACTTGAACACTTGGTTCCTCTTTTTTTGACTCACTTGTGCCGACTAATTCAGTAATAACGTTGTTTACATCTTCCAAAACTGAACCGGCAAGTCCTGTTTTAACAATCTCTTCTTTAGCAATCTCTTTTGAGATATTTTCAAAGCTAAAGCCACCGTTTTGTAAATTATCTCTTATTCTAAGATAGTAAGTTTCCCCGACTTTTAAGTCCAAAGTAACAGATTTTTCCTCGATACTATCTCTTGTTGCGGAAAATTTAATCTTTTGAGGCTTTAAATCAAATAACATGTACTCATTGCTTTTAATTCTACCCTCAACACTTTTATCATTTATTCTGATTGTGAAGTTCTGGCTAGAACTACCATCTGCTAATTCACTATAATTTGGCATATATATGTAAGCTATGGAAGCATCTTCAACCGGCGCACTCTCTTTGAAAGGAACTTTACTTCCACATCCTGTCATTAGTAACAATGAGACCGCAGTTATTAATATTTTGATTTTTTTCATCTGTACTCTTTTTTATTTTGATTAGATTAAATTATATCATAATGAGTTAAATATTATATAAGAGAAAGAGGATTTAAATAGATACTCTCAAGCAAAAGCTTGAGAGAATAAACATCTATAATATAAAATGTTTATTAGAAGTTGTAACGAGCAACAAGACGAACTAAATCTTGACCATCAGCTGCACCAGCTGCAGCATCCCAAGATTGGTTAACGTAAGCAGCTAAGAAATCTACACCGCCAGCTTTAACTTTGTAAATTAACTCTAAGTCAGTTAAATCTTTTGGAACAGCAATATTGCGGTTATCATCAGTCATTGTACCTTGAGCGATAATTGTACCTGCGCTACCAAGACTATAAGCAGCTTTTAACATGTAAGTGTCATTGTCTGAATATAAAGATGATTGATTAAGAATCATTTGAGTATATAGTGGAGTTTTTACACCGCCAGTATTTTTTATTCCTACAGTTCCGTCATCAACAGTTGTATAAGCAGCCATTAAAGTTAGAGCATCAACTTTCATACCAACTTTTAAACCTAAAGCACTAGTATCTGTTAAGCCAGCAGCATCCGGTGAAATTTGTCCACCTTGAATACCAAAGTTAAGTCCCATTGGTAAATCTTTACCAGCTATAGCTACATCACCCCAAAAAATATCTGCATCAACAGATCCAGCTACATTTGATACTGAATAGTATGTACCTGTTACAGTAGCCATTGGAATAGATTTATTTTGAACAGTTAGCATATAAGCTGTACCATCTACAGTACCTGCTGTTGTAGTAAGATCTCCAAATGCTGACATATTTGATCCAACATTGTTGTAGTTTCCTCCACCAACATAAGCACCAACTAAAGTAGTGTTTGGAATATCAGTGTTAACAACTAAAGCAGCATCAAAAGTATTTTTAAATACATTCCATCCCTCAGAGTATGCAAACGGTGAAAGAGATTGAGGAAGTTCTTGACGACCAAGTTTTACAGTTGTATTAGCAATTTTTTTAGCAACATACAATTGGCTTAAATAAACATCATCAGAAATACTGTTTTCAGTTATTCCACCGTTAACATTTTGCATAGTATTAGAAACAATATTTTTCTCTAAACCTAATGTTCCTAAATAGTTGATTTGTGAACCAAAAGTAAAGCCATTTTTAAGATCTGCATCCAAATTTAATTGAAGACCAGCATTAGCTCTTCCTGTTGCTTGATCAAAAAGGTCTGGCGAACCTGCACCGTTATTAGCTAGTGTTTGATAGTAAACTACCGCTTGACCAGTTGTTGTAATATCGATACCCTTATCTGCAGCCATTGCTGTAGTTGCAATTAGTGACGCTGCTACTATTGACATTTTTACTATTTTTCTCATTTATTTCTCCTGTTTTTGTCTCTTTATCACCCATATAGAAGTGATACCTTTGTGATAAAATTATCACTCAAGTATCACTTCTAATTATGTGAAAAATTACGACTTGACATATTCTACACCCCCAATTTTTAAATTAAGTTTAAACCAACTCTTTTATTCATAATTTGTTTACTTATTGTTATTAATTATACATTTTAAGTCATATTTTGCATATTCTAGGCATTTAAATGACTCTTTAATCTGTTATAATTACGCTATGAGATTTAGAAAACTTAAAAAAAACAACAAATTATTAGATGTAAAGTTAGCGCAAAAGTATTTTTATGCGCCATATAACTATAGGGTTAAAGCGTTCATAACAGATATGTTTATGATATATGCACCTATACTTTATGGTATAGCCTATGTAGCAATGAATGGGAAAGATGATTTTCAATCCTCGCAGCTAGCACCTTTTGTAGGAGTTTCTCTTTATGGGCTTATTTATGCGACACTTTTAAGCAAGTTCGGACAGACCCCTGGAAAAAAAGCTTACGAAATAAAAGTTGTTGATGATAAAACAGGAAATAATATAAGTTTTTTTAAAGCAATTTTAAGATTTGTTGCTTTTTTATTTACTGCAACTACACTTTTAGGACTTTTTATCCCTTTTTATAGAAAAGACAAAAAAGCTCTTCATGATTTAATTAGCAATACAATTGTTGTAGTAATAAAGAGACAATAGAGTTCTTGATAACTATTCTTTTAGATTGCTTCACTTAGTTTGCGATGACTAAAGATTTGTAATGGTATAAAATTGGGAGACATAGGAAGTAGTAAAATTATATCTTACCTCAAGAAGAGGTAAGATTTTTTAAATTAGTGCAACTCTCTCCACACTTGTTTTTTCCAAAGCAGTGCGAAAATAGCAAATATGATAGCAAAAATCATTACATTTTTACCAACAGACGCTCTCTCATGTCTTTTTGTATCGCCAGCATCTGCTAGATACTCAATAACTTTCTCAGCAGTATCAGCAGTAACACCAACTCTAGGCATTGCAGTACCAGCTAATTGGTTTTGAGGGTTTTCCACAAAAGTGCTTATGAAGTGCTCTCCGCGAGAACGAATATACATACTTAAATCTGGAGGCAATTTACCCATATATTTTGTAAGTGATTCTTGATACTCTAACACTTTTATATCAAATGCCAAAGACTCTTTTTCAAATTTGAACTCAGGCTTTGTACCAATTTGAGTCCATTTTTCATAAGAGACTGCATGACATCTTCCACAAGCATTTTCATATGCCATAGTAGGAGTCAATTCCTCTTTGCTCACAGCAATAGATTGTAAGTATGTAACCATATCCGCAATTTCTTGATCTATGTCTCCGCCAGCACCATAAAATGGAACCATCGGGTGCATTTGACCTTTAGCAGCATCAAACTTATGCTCTACTTTTAGTGCATGAGCAGGATTTTTAATTAAATCTGCCAAAAATTTAGCATCATATACAACTCCAGCATTACTTAAATCAGGTGGATTTACACCATAACTTCCAGCAGCTGTAACTGCGTCCATTGCTGCAGGCATACTCTCTTTATTAATTGAGTGACAACCAGTACATCCTGCTGCCCCTGTAACTAAAACTTTACCGTTTTGTGCATTACCTGTTTTACTAATCGGCGACAAATCTGCATAAGCAAAATTTTCTCCCTCTACATGTTTATGCATTTGAGAGTGTGCAAACGGCTCAACTAACCAATAAGTTAGGAGAGTAAAAGCAACAACAACAACCAGTATTAAAGGTTCTTTATTTTTCATCCTATTCTCCTTACGCTTTTTTTTCATTTTTAGTTATAAATGGAAGAGCTACCCATAATATAATAAATAGTAGTGCCGCAACTAAACCTATAGTACTAAATATACCTTCTGGAGGTAATTTACCCATAGCTGTTAATACAATCATATCTACCAAAAGTATCCAAAACCATATATTAAACGCTCCACGACGACTTGCAGGAACTGCATTTGGACTTAAATCCAACCATGGCAACAACATAAAGATAACTTGTGCAAAACCAAATGCTATTAGACCGATATTTACAGAAAATGGACGAAGAATTTCGTACGACCATAAGAAATACCACTCAGGATAGATATGCGCAGGAGTTTTAAGTCCATCAGCAGGGTCAAAGTTTACAGGGTCAAGTGCAAATCCATATTGGAAAAATACAAGATAAAAGAAAAAAATTAAGTAGATACCTACAACCATCATATCTTTACTCATAAAATCGTTAGCAAAACGCATAACTTTTGAACCGGCTTTATCACCTGCTAAATATTTTTTACTCTCTGCATGAAAATCAATCTCTTCACCGTCTTGATTATTAACATGTGGAATACGTAAAGCTGCGAAGTGAAGCCCGATTAATCCCATAATTGCTAATGGTAAAAGAAGTACGTGAAGCATAAAGAAACGAGTTAAGAATGCTTGTGCCGGAACATAATCTCCACGAATCCACTCAACTAAACCGTCCATATGTAATCCGCCAAGACTAAAAATATTTGTAATAACCATACCTGCCCAGTAACTCATTTGTCCCCATGGCAACATGTAACCAGAAAACGCTTCAGCCGAGAAAGTAACAAAAAGTAGCATACCTGAAATCCAAATCATCTCACGACCCTTTTTGTAAGAACCGTAATAGATACCTGTAAACATGTGAATATAGATAACTAAGAAAACAACTGATGCAGCAACACCGTGAACATGTCTCCATAACCATCCAAAATCAACATCTCTCATAATCGTATAGTTTACGCTATAGAATGCATCTTTAACATCTGGTTGATAGTACATTAACAAGAAAATACCTGAAACTAACAGTAGTGCGAAAGTTATCGCTAAAACCATACCCATTGCCCATAAAAAGTTAATATTTTTTGGAATCCAATACTCAGATGCCATAACTTTTTCAACTTTTTCAACTGCTAAACGTTGGTTCAACCAATCTTTAACACTTGTTGCTTTTGTAAAATGTGCCATAATTCCTCCCCCTTAAAGCGTTATGCCGCTATCTTTCATAGCTTTATATTCCGGACCTACTTCGCCAAGAACAATTTTAGTACCCTCAATTTTGAATGGAGGAATATCAAATGCGCGTGGTGGTGGAACTTTTGTTACTTCACCTGCCCAGTTAAACTGACCGCCGTGACAAGCACATAAAAAAGACTTCTCTGCAGCGTTATACCCTGGAATACAGCCTAAGTGTGTACATAAACCGATAGCTAACATAAAATGAGAATCGCCTACAACGACATCTCTGGCTTTTTGGCTCTCTGTTTGACTAGCAACCATTTCAGGAGTTTTTTTCAAAACGAAAATTGGTTTTCCTCTCCATTTTTCCGTTATTAACTCACCCTCTGGATATATTGTCATATCAAGAGTTGTGAAACCGGCAGCTTTAACACTCGGAAGCGGATCCCAAGTCTTTTTCATTGCAACCAATGAACCAACTGCACCAACACCTGCTACGGCGCCAAATGCTTTACCCATAAAACCTCTACGGCTACTGTTATGCATGTTTGCTCTCTCTTTCTTGTAAAATTTAAATGCTGATTATATACTAAAATATATTTAAGTAATTATAAAGTTAAGCTTTCTTTTATGAATTTTTCGATTTTGTTACTAATATGTTCCATTTCGGAATATTCGCGGTTTTCAAGGCTTTTTAATGTTGTCAAAAGCTGACAATATTCATAGTTTTTTATTATAGGTATATTTAATTTATTAAACAACTCTTGAAAATTTGAATTATAATCATCTCTTTGAAAATATATCGGTTTTCCACCGGATGCTAAATTTTCCAAAGCAGCTTGAGGGGACGCTGTTACTAAAATCTCTGATTTTTTTATTACTTCATCATAATTTTCAAACTCTTGATGATTTATAAACTTCTCTTTTAACATGTCTTCATAATCTAAAAAATAGTAAAAACCTAGAAGCAGATTTGGGTTCAGTTCTTCAATAAAAGAGATATTTTTTTCTAAATCTTTTTCATAATCATCATCTCCAAAGAAGTAAGACAATTTTATATTTTTTTCCTCTTTTTGAAAATATTTGTCATCCACAACAATGGCATTACAAATACCCTCTCCGCTTAAATATGGAGATATTAGAAACTCATTTGGCGCTTTTACGTCATCTTTATCATCGCTGACACGTATAAAAGTAGAAAAATAACTACGCATATCTTCAAGCATTATAGAATTTGCTTCATCTGAATCAAAAATTATTTTATCTCCGCGATTTGCAATTTTAGGGATATTTCTTACAACGTCTATTCCTACGGCTTTATCCACTCCGAAGTTTCTTGCCTCATTAGCAATGCGAAAATCAGAGCAAAGAAGGGTAATATCCACATCTTTTAGCAAACGAATTATGCTACACGCTCTTCTAAATCTGTCAAGCCCTATACGGTGCCCGGTATGTACATAATAATATATTTTCAAAACTATCTCTTTTTCAATTTTTTCGCGAATTGTACTATTAAAGAGATTAAACACTAAACAAAGAATGATAATACTTAGTAAAACTCAAATTATCCGAGAATACATATCGTACTAAAAATATAGTTGTTTCAAAATAAATGCTCTATCAATATTTTCAGTCCAATTCCTATTAAAATAACTCCGCCGATTTTTTCAGCCTTATCTTCAAGAAATGAACCGCCTTTTGTTCCCATATAAACTCCAAAATAACTAAATGCAAATGTCACTATGCCAATAAGTGCCATAGATACAAAAGGATCAAGTTCAAGTAAATTAAGAGTAAATCCGGCTGCCATTGCATCTATGCTTGTAGCAATTGCTAAAAATAAAAGTACTTTATTTGTTATTTGAGCTATCTCGTCTTCAGCTCCCTCTTGAAAACTTTCATAAAGCATTTTTCCGCCGATTGCCGACAAAAGAACAAATGCAATCCAGTGATCTATCGACTCTATAAAAGTTCCTAAACCAATACTTGCCAAATAGCCGACAAGTGGCATTAAAGCTTGAAAAAAACCAAAAAAAAGTGCTGCTTTAAAAGCTAATTCTTTATTAAAATTTTGTGATTTCACACCAAGCCCGACTGAAACTGCAAATGCATCCATAGAAAGCGCAAATGACAATAATAAAATTTCAATCATATAAATTTATTCTCCTGAGAACTTATGTATTTTCTCATTTACTTTTGTTTTTTAGAATCAATTTTTATATGTATATGAAGTATCTCTATCGCCGCTGGCGTTATACCGCTAACTTGAGAAGCCGCTTGAAGTGTAGGAGGATTGAAGGTTTCTAGTTTTTCAACTATCTCTTTGCTCAAACCGCTTATTGCTCTAAAGTTAAAATTTTGCGGGATTTTTACTTTGAGATATTTTTTCATCTTCTCTATCTCCTCGCTCTGCTTTTGGACATAGCGGGCATATTTACCCTCTACTAAAATCTCCTCTTTTATATAATCTTCATACTTGTCTAATTCAGGCACTATTTTTATCATCTTCTCTATATCGAAAGTTTTTCTTGAGATTAGCTGTTGAGCGGTAATAGTGTCTTTTATCTTCTCTTCTCCGATTGATTCCAAAAACTCTATAAACTCTCTGTTAGGCGTAAATACGGTCTCATTTAAAACTCTAAGTCCATCTTGAATATGCTCATTTTTCAACTTGACTTTTTCATATACCTCATCACTAATAAGTCCTATTTCATGTCCGTAACGGCTAAGTCTCGTGTCTGCTGATTCTTCACGAAGCAGAAGTCTGTATTCTGCGCGAGATGTAAACATGCGATAAGGTTCTTTTGTCCCTTTTGTTACCAAATCATCTATCAAAACACCGATATATGCTTCATCACGGCGTAAGACAAGCGGTTCTTTATTTTGAATTGCAAGTGTCGCATTTATGCCTGCCATCAAGCCCTGAGCAGCAGCCTCTTCATAACCGGTTGTTCCGTTAATCTGTCCTGCAAGATATAATCCGCTGATTTTTTTTGTCTCAAGTGAATGTTTAAGCTCTCTTGGATCTACAAAATCATACTCGATAGCATATCCATAGCGAACTATTTTTGCATTCTCAAGTCCCTTTACCGAGTGAATCATCTGTTGTTGAACATCTGGCGGAAGCGAAGTACTCATACCGTTTATATAACACTCGGTATTTTCCATAGTTTGAGGCTCAATAAAAAGATGGTGTCTGTCTTTATCTCTGAAACGATTTATCTTATCCTCTATACTTGGGCAATATCTTGGTCCCGTTCCCTCAATCTGTCCCGTAAAAAGCGGCGCACGGTAAAAATTACTCTCTATGATGTTATGGGTATTTTCATTTGTATAAGCTATAAAGCAAGGAATCTGTTTTTTAGTTTTTCTAAAATTTTCTCTGTCGGTTCTAAAACTAAAAGGACTTGGAATCTCATCTCCGCCCTGCTCTTCCATAACGGAAAAATCTATAGACGAACTCTCTATTCTGGCACATGTACCGGTTTTTAGTCTGCCCATCTCTAAACCGCACTCTCTTAGCGAGTCGCTAAGACTGACACTGCTCTGCTCCCCGAAACGTCCGCCGATTTGCTTTATCTCGCCTACATGTATAACGCCTTTTAAAAATGTTCCGCTTGTGATAATCACTTTTTTAGCCATATAAACATTTAATAAATTGGTTTTTACGCCTTTGACTTTTGCATCTTCAACAATAAGAGACTCCACCATCTCCTGAACCAAATCAAGGTTTGAAGTTGTTAGAACCTTGTTTCTTGCAATAACACGGTATCTGTCCATATCGATTTGAGCGCGACTTCCGCGAACGGCAGGGCCTTTTGTATGATTGAGTATTCTAAATTGAATTCCGGCTTCATCGGTAATAAGCCCCATTTCGCCGCCTAGAGCATCAAGCTCTCGCACTAAATGTCCTTTTGCCAAACCGCCTATTGCAGGGTTACAGCTAGTTGCTCCAACATTTTCGGCAAGCATAGAAATCATCAAAGTTTTACTACCCATTCTAGCACTTGAGAGAGCCGCTTCTACTCCGGCATGTCCGCCGCCGACTACTATTACATCATAATTCATATATAGTTCCAGTTTTTATTTAATTGATTCATTAAAGCGAATTTTATCATTTTTGAGTATCATTTGCATAATATATTTTAATACGGTTTAAACAGATGATAAAAAAAGCACATGAAGCATACAACAAGCAGGATTTTAAAACTGCCTTTGAACTCTATACCGAGTTGGCAGATAAAAATGATGCAGATGCGATGACATCTCTTGGCTACATGTATCAAAATTCTCAATATTGTCAAAAAGATGATGCAAAAGCAGTAGAGCTTTACGAAAAGGCGGCAGAGCTAAAACAGCCATATGCACTTTATAATTTGGCGATTTTATACATGAACGGAATCGGCGGAGTTTCTCATGACCAGTTTAAGGCACATGAACTTTACATGCAAGCGGCTATTAGAGAAGTGCCTCAGGCTATGTATGAGGTAGCACTTATGCTTGAGCGCGGTTTGGGATGTCTTCAAAACTTTTCAGAAGCCGCTTTTTGGTATGAAGAGGGAGCAAAACGCGGTCACTTAGAGTCTTTTAACAATCTCGGAGTTTTATACAAAGACGGGCACGGTGTCGCAAAAAACGAAAGCAGATGTTTTACATGTTTTAAAAGAGCAGCTGATGGCGGTCTGGCAGAAGGGCTTTATAATCTTGGTCTGCTTTATGATCAGGGAGTCGGATGCGAGCAAGACCATGACAAAGCACTTGACTTGTGCAGAAAAGCCGCATACAATGGACATGCCAAAGCAAAAGAGATTATCAAAGGTCTTCAAGAAGAGGGTAAAATAGTATTTTAATATTTATGCGTCAATCGGAACAAGTCCCGCTTGACTACGCTAGCCGCTAAGGCACTAAAGCTTGCCTCTTTGAGGCAGAAAATAAGGAAAGTAGATGTTTACTGGATTAATACGAGAGATAGCACATGTAAAAAGTTTAGCCGGAAGTACATTGAGTATCAGAGCAAAACATAAAGCAAAACTCGGCGACTCTATCGCAATCAACGGAGCATGTTTAACGGTTGTAAAAGTAAACAGCGACGGTTTTAGCGTTGAGCTCTCTCCTGAGAGTCAAAAAGTATTGGCGATGGAAAACTACAAAAACGAAGTTCATATAGAACCTGCCATGATGATGGGCGACAGGTTTGAAGGACATGTCGTTCAAGGTCATGTTGATTGTATCGGCGAGATAAAAGAGATAAAAAACAGCGGCAACTCATATGATGTTTTTATACATGTAGATAAAAAATTTATCCCGTACATTATTCCAAAAGGCTCTATAACCGTTGATGGCGTAAGCTTAACCGTAAATGAAGTGTTTGCGGATAGTTTTAGACTTACTATAATTCCGCATACGATGAAAGAGACACTTTTTAGAAACTACCGCAAAGGCTCACATGTAAATATCGAAACCGATATGTTTGCCAGATACGTTGCACATATTATTTCACATCAAAAAGCTTCTCTGACATGGGATGAAGTAGAATCTATCTCTGCGATATATTAGAAAATGAGTGATAAAGCAGCTGCCTTAAAGTATGATAAAACAAGCGGTGGTGCTCCAAAAGTCATAGCTTCGGGCAAAGGCAATATTGCTCAAATGATAGTACAAAAAGCCAAAGAGTTTGATATTCCGATATTTGCAAATGAGGCTCTTGTAAACTCGCTTATAAATTTAGAAATAGACCATGAGATACCCAGCGAACTTTATAGTGCCGTCGTGGATGTTTTTGTATGGCTTATGAAAAACGAGAAAAAATTTAACAAACATTAAACAATTAAATTACATTTTGCTATACTATTGGCTACGCGTAAATTTAATTCATCGGAGCTTACATTATGTACTTTTTAAAATTTTTCTTACTTTTAATCGCTTTTTCTTTAACTACTCTTTTTGCAAAACCAAACACTCCTGATGCTCAAACCGCTGCGAAGTATGGAGTAAAATTAGTAGATACCGCAAGTGCTTTGTCACTACAGCAAAACGGTGCTTTGTTTATAGATACTAGAAAAGTTCCGGAGTATGCTTTTGAAAAAATCGATGGAGCTCTCTCCGCTTACTATGATGAGAAAGGAGGAAATGAAAATAAGATTGAAAACTTTGATGCTTCAAACGATACTTTTTACAACTCAAGAATTCCATCGGACAAAGATACGAAACTTATATTTTACTGTAACGGGGTTAAGTGTTGGAAATCATACAAGGCTGCCGTTTTCAGTGCAAAAGCCGGCTATAAAAATGTCTTTTGGCTTCAAAACGGAATAACAAAGTGGAAAGAGAATGGACTAAAGATTGACGGTATTAATGAGATAAATATCGATAAAGAGGAGTATTTAAAGGAGAATTTATCTACATATATTATCTTGATGTCATCAATAGCGGTTGTTATTGTCATAGGACTCTTTTTTCTTTTTAAAATACTTATTTATAAAGACAACCTTCTTATATCAAAAAAGCTTGTCAGCAATATCTTTGTGGTAATAATAAGTATGTCATTTTTAGGATACTTTTCACTCGTAGCTTCAAACGGCGGAGAAAATGCTCTAAAAATAATATATGAGGATAACTTTAAACCACAAAATGAGCTTTTACATGCTATCAATGACTTCAACTCTATTCAAAACAATATTTCAAATGCATTAACAGGAATTATTGCTTTTGAAGGTGCTAGAATCGCTCTTTTAGAGACAAGAAAAAATATGGATTATATTATTGAAAATGTAGTGAAAACATCATTTTATCAAGATAAAAATATAAAAAGCTCTTTTGATGAAATCATAACAGAATATAAAAATTCAACAGAAATTTTAAATAGTATAGAAAATGCCTATAACAAAGAAGACATGGAAACTTTAGCAAAGATAGCATCCAATGAGTGGGCTTTATCAAGTGCCATAATAAATAAAAAGTTTAATATCATAAAACAAAAAGTGAATAATAAGATTAGAGCTATTTACGACAAGACCTTTTCATCTTTAGAAAAAAGTTTTTACAATATTTTGATACTTATTATATTTTTCATTTTAGTCTCTGCGCTTTTAAACTTTAGACTTTATGCATTTGTAAAAGAGAGCATACTTACTATAAGAGATACTATTGTTTCTACGGTAAAAACACTCGATTTATCTGATAATGATTCAGGGTATAAAAACAGTGACGAACTCGGCGAGGTTTCCACTGCTTTTAAAACATTTATCAAAGAGGTTCAAGAAGCTATTAATGAAGCAAAAAATTCATCAGACTCAAACGGTGTATTTACGCTAGAGATGAAAAATAGTGCGTCTTCTATCAGTGATGCATCAAACAAAGAGTTTGAAATTGTACATGCTACAAAAGATATGAGTGATGATATGAAAACGAAGCTTTTAAATACTGCTCAAAATGTTCAAAAAACTCAAGAGGTAACATCAAAAGCCGAGGAGAATCTTCAGGAGCTTCAAGCAGATATATTGGATATAGTAGATAAAATTCAGCATAATGCTCAAGTAGAGGAAGATATAGCCTCTCACCTAAATCAACTCACAAATGATGCACGAAAAATCAACGATGTTTTAGGAATAATAGAAGATATTGCGGATAAAACAAATCTTTTAGCACTCAATGCCGCTATTGAGGCGGCTCGTGCCGGCGAACACGGAAGAGGATTTGCAGTAGTTGCCGATGAAGTGAGAAAACTTGCAGAGAGTACACAAAAAGGAATCAGTGAGATATATGCAAATATTAGTGTTATTACCCAATCGATAACAGATGCAAGTACCCAGATGAACGGTAACGTAGAAAAAACAAGGGAGTTAAGCGACAACTCGGAAATCATGAGAGAGAAGCTTCAATACACAAAAGACATCATAACCTCAACGGCTGATTTGGCAACATCGTCTCTTCAAAGCACGCAAGCTGTTCAGGAAAAAGCCGAATTAGTTTTAAGCAATATAGCTGCAATTGATAAAATTGTCAGTCAAAACAGAGACAATGCTATAAATATCTCTCAAAGCTCAAACAAACTCTATGGTGTAAGCCAAACACTAAAAACCCAACTCAATAAATTTAAAACCTAATCCCTTAGAGATTTTACATGTGGATTGCATGAAATTTTATGTTTCATATCTACATGTATAAACTCCTTTAGCTCGCTTAAAGAAGCAACCGTCGCATCTCTAAAACCATCCCCTTGATTTACGTAAACATTAAAACCGTTCTCATAAAGGGCAAGTCTTGTAGGCAGTGCAATTGAATATGTAGTCAAAATAGCATCTTTTTTTATGATATTTCTGATATCTTCAAAATACTCTTTTGTCCATAAAGCAGGATTTGCACTTGGAGAAAAAGCGTCCTGATAAACTATGTCAAACGTCTCTTTGTTAAATTTTAGTATATATTCTCTAGCATCACCCAAAAAAACCTCTACATGTAGATTCTCATCGCTATAAAACCCGTTATCTGAAAGCTTTGTAATTATATGTTTAAATTCATCAAACTCTTTTGGATAGTTAAATTTACTCAACGATTTTACTAAAGATGCATCTAACTCGGGAGAAAAAATATTGAGTTTTGAAGCCAGAGCGTTTTTTTTATGATAGTAAATAGTTGCCAAAGTGTTAAAACCTAAACCAAAGCAGATATCCAAAATAGATATCTCTGCTAAAGTCTCTTTAATTTTAAAAGCTGGTTTTACATGTTTTAACAGCGACTCTCTAAACGCACCGTCTTTTGTAGAATGGTAATGCTCATCATACTCTTTTGAGTAAGCCGTATAGCTTCCGTCTTCGCTTAAAACCATCTCATGAAGTTCATCGTCAAACTTTTTCATTTACAAACCGTTGCCCCACATGTGCATTTTTTTAGCCATTACCAAGTCATATCCGTCAACGATATCTATCTCATTTGGTGCGCGAAATTCATACTCTTCAAGCATCTCTTTAATTGCTTTGATATCCATAACACCTTTTTTCTCCATAATGATAATATTTGCAGTGTTTGCAAGTGTCAAATATGAGTGCTTCAAAATCATCTTTTTGTTTTTATGCGCATAAAAAATATCTTTTAAAACAACCATGTCATGGTCTCGCGGCAGTGCACGAAACGGTTTTGAAAAATCATCAACATGTTGAATATTTGAACTTGAGAGTTTTAACATGTCATTTATACTCTCTTTTGCATAAAGAGCTATGTCAAATCTACCATCAACTCTTTGCATCATCTCTTGAAACAGAAGCGATATCTCATCAACGTTTGTTGTTACATGTAGATAATGATTACCCGGAAGCGGCTTAAACAACGCTCTAAATTGTTCTAGATTTTTCATTTTTTAGTAGGTAAGCTCGTTTAACTCTCTAAATAAAAATGCTTCCATAATGTCATCAACACTTCTTTGCGTGTGAGCTACTAAAATCATCATTCCAAGCTCAATAAACGGCCACACGTATTCGCTCTCATCCATAACAATCAAAACTTCACTAAAATTATCAAAACTATCTTTATCTTCGCTATGTTTTGTCTCTACGACTCTGCCCTCTTCTAAAAGGATTTGAGTCCAACATTTTGCCTCATTTATCTTACAGATAGATGAGTCTTGTAAATTATCGCTATCCATCGGAATTAAAATATACATGTACTATTTTACCTTTGTCACATCAAGCGCAATATCTTCGTTGTTCATCACGCCTATACCTCTATCTAGCACTTTTTGAGCTATTGCTTTTGCATCCGCTAACGAATGCATCTTATAAGTCCCACACTGATAAACATTAAGTTCGGGAATATCTTTTTGCTCTTTTACATGTAGTATATCTTCCATAGAGGCTCTCCATGCTTCGCTTACAACTCTCTCATCCGGAGTACCTATCAAACTCATGTAAAACCCTGTTCTGCAACCCATTGGGGAGATGTCGATTATCTCTACTTTATCACTGTTTAAATGGTCTCTCATAAAACCGGCAAAAAGATGCTCTAAAGTATGAATACCCTCAGAGGATAAAATCTCTTTGTTAGGCTGAACAAATCTTAAATCAAACACCGTTATATCATCCCCTTTTGGTGTTTTCATTCCTTTGGCACGACGAACTGCAGGTGCCGGCATAATTGTATGATCAACCGTAAAACTGTCTAATAATGGCATAAAAATATCCTTTTAAAAATTGAGTTATTGTAGCGTTTTTTTATTTCTCTAAAGATAATAAAAAAGTTATAATTTTATGATAACAGAGAAGTTTCTTTTAGCCTTTTCCTTTTTTTTGCTGCTGCAGCTTTTAATTCATAATAAAAAATATCTTGTTCATCATCATCAAGTTCTCTATATGCAACTAACCCATCATACTCTTTTTCAGACATATCCAAATTTTCTAAATCATCCATATGATTTTTCATATTTTTTTGAGCTTCTAATTTCATCTTTAATAGTGAAATTTTTTCAATATATATTTCCTTGATAGGAGTTAATCCTTTCTCTAGATTTACAATTTGTCTTGCAGACACCCCAAACTCTTTTGATAGCGCTTGTTGGGAGAAACCCAACTCTTTTCGGATTGTTTTCAATTCTTCACCCGTCATCGAACCTCCAATTTACACTACTGTAGCAAAAAAATATCTTTTCACTAAAAAACTATTGACTTAGTGAAATAATTTCAATATAATCCACTGTACCTAAAAAGACACTTGTAAGACACTTTGTTATTTGTTAATTTTATTAAAAAACAATGATTCTATTTTATATAAAAGTAGATTAATATTTATTGAGTATCTATTGCTCATATGCACCGTTTTATAGATTTTATACAATCGATTTTAGAGCATTTGTTGCTAAAATTAATACCTAGAGGTTAAAAGAACTTTATGAAAAGTTTAAATATAAAATCTAAATTACTTCTTTTATCTTTAGTTCCTCTAACAATCATAGCCATATTCTCATATGTAATCTTAGATAAGATTTTTGAAGAGAAAAATAATCTGGAATTTTCAAAAAAACATATAGTAGAAGCCGGGGCAATAGCAAAAATAGTTCACTTTATGCAAATCGAAAGAGGTCTTAGCGTTGGATACATAGCGAATTTTAAAAAAAACGACTCTCTTCATTTGTCAAGAAAAAATGTGGACGATGCTATAAAAAATGCGGAATTAACCTTTTCCAACAAAAGTGATAAGTACGATATTATAGAAAATATAATAAAAGAGCTAAAAGCAAAAAGGGAACAAATCTATCTTTTAGATCTCTCTACGACGGATGTAAAAAGCTACTACACAAAAGAGATAGCATCTCTTATAAATATCATCAAAACTCTACCCTCGGTTATTGACGACAAAGATAATAGAAATCTTATCCAATCATACAGTTATCTTACTTTGGCTAAAGAAGCACTAGGGCAAATCAGAGCTATACTCAATGAAGTTTTTATAGCAGACTCATATACAAATAATGACTTCTTTTTATTTATAGAGAATGTTGGAGTATATAATGCAAATATACTTAATTTTATGACGATAGCCCCAAAAGAGGTACTGGACTTTTATAAAACAGGATTTACCACAAAAGAGATAAACGAAACATTTGAAATAATTGATTTTGTCATTAAACATGAAGCTCGAAAAAATTTCAATGTTAAACCCTCTTCTTGGTTTGAAAAAAGTACTAAATCTATAGATTTCCTTCATAAAATAGATTTTGATTTATATCAGATTGTAAATGAGTCTATCACTCAAAAATTAAGAGTGTTGTCATATAAAATTTTCGTTGTTATGATTTTTTTTGCTTTAACAATAATAATGATTATTGTATTAATAACAATAATGATGAAAAAAATCTTATCTTCTACGGATTTATTGGAAAAGGAATATGTTAGCTCTTTGTCTTTGTTAAAACAATACAAAGAAGCTGTTGATGAGAGTTCTATAGTCTCAAAAACAGATATAAACGGTATTTTAACCTATGTAAATCATGAATTCTGTAAAATCAGCGGATATGTAGAACATGAGCTTATAGGAAAACCTCATAGTATTATTAAGCATCATGATATGAAAAAAGAAATTTTTGAAGATTTATGGCAAACTATAAAAGATAAAAAAACAGCATGGTGCGGAGAGATAAAAAACCGTAAAAAAGATGGCAGCTTTTATTGGGTAAAGGCATATATAAAACCTATTTTAAATAATAATGGGGATATTTTAGAGTACATAGGAATACGAACAGATATAACAAATATAGTTGAACGAAAGGCTCTTTTTGAAAAAGCAGCAAAAACCGATGCTCTTACAAATTATGGAAATAGATATAAGTTAAATAGTGACATAAAAGCAAAAGAAAACTTATCACTTGCTCTTTTTAATATTGATGATTTTAGGCAGATAAATGATTTTTATGGACATGAATGTGGAGACCGTATCATAAAATCAGTAGCGGAAAAGATTTATAATTTTATCTCCAAAGAAAAAAATCTCTTTTTTTATAGACTTCAAGGTGATGAATTTGCTATTTTATCCACAGTAGATGTGAAAGATAGTTTTTTGCTTACATGTAAAGATATTCTTGTTCTTTTAAAAGATGCTTTTATTTTTGCCGAGAAAGAGATAGTGCTTTCATGTAGTTGCGGTATATCTTTTGAAGATAAAAAAAATCTTCTTATTAGTGCTGATATGGCACTAAAAATGGCGAAACAAAAAAACTGCGACTTTGTAGTCTATGATGAAGAAAACTCACTAAATGATAAATATGAAAATAATATAAAGTGTGCAAAAAGACTAACAACCGCTTTACAAAATGATAAGTTTATAACTTTTTACCAGCCTATAGTAAATAATGATACTTTAAAGCATGAAAAATTTGAAGCCCTTATAAGAATGATAGATGAAGATGGCAAAATAATTTCACCTTTTTTCTTTTTAGAGGTAGCTAAAAAAACAAAAAAATATTTTGATATAACAAAAATCGTAATTAGACAATCTTTTGAGATGTTTAAAGAGAGTAATGCAGAATTTTCTATAAACATTACAATTGAAGATATATTAAACAAAAATATAACACTATTTATATTTAAGATGCTTGATAACTATGACATAGGCAAAAGAGTTGTTTTTGAAATAGTAGAATCTGAGTATATACAAAATTTTGAAGAGGTTTCAGATTTTATCAAGAAGGTCAAAACATACGGCTCTAAAATAGCCATAGACGACTTTGGAACAGGATATAGCAACTTTGAGTATCTGATAAAACTTCAGGCAGATTATCTAAAAATAGACGGCTCTCTTATAAAAAATATAGCTACCGACAAAAACTCATATCTTGTCGTCTCGGCAATTGTAGAGTTTGCAAAGAAACTAAATATGAAAACTATTGCCGAGTTTGTAGAGAATAAACAAATTTTCAATATAGTAAAAGAGCTAGATATCGATTATTCACAAGGTTATTATTTCTCCGAGCCTAAAAATACATTGACCATTCCCGTAAAAAGCACCCTATAAGGAAAAAAATGAAAAAAGTAAGTTTAAAAACAAGATTATTGATACTAACCGTTATACCTATTTTTGTTATCTTAGCACTATCCGTAAACAGAGTATTTTACGATATAAGCATAAAAGATAATCTAATTATGACTAAGCATCGCGTACAAGAGGTCGAAGCTTTAGCAAAAGCAATTCACTATATACAGATAGAGAGAGGTTTAAGCGTCGGGTTTACGGCAAGCCAAGGCAAAAAGAATAAAAATATACTCCCACAAATACGACAAAAAGTCAATGAAACTATAGATAATATAAAAACAGTTTACACAAATACAAAAGGCGATAATTCAGTTATTAACAGCATAAAAGATCTTACTAAAACAAGAAACTCCATAGATTCTTTTAGCATAAGCGTGCCTGATGTGGGAATGTACTATACGAAAACTATAGCTTCTTTGCTCTTAAATGCGGCCTATGTCCCTTCTTTAATGAATGATAAAGAAGCTAGAAATATAATTCAAGCATATACTCACTTGGCACAAGCTAAAGAGACTTTAGGGCAGATAAGAGCAATTTTAAACGGGGCTTTTATAAAAGACGAATTTGCGTCAGATACGTTCTTTGCTTTTGGAAAAAGTTACGGCGGCTATATCATAAATACTACAAAATTTTTAACTCTTTCTTCCAAAGAGTTAAAAGATTTTTACGACAACACCTTTAAAGGAAAGAGTGTCAACGAAACATTTAACATGATAGATACGGCTCTAAAAAAAGGAAATACAGGAAGTTTAGGAGTAGATTCTTCGGTATGGTTTCCTACAGTAAGCGCTTCTATAGATTTACTTAGGGAAGTAGAACTTAAACTGTATGATAATCTTTATAAATTAACGGATAAAAAGATAGAAGAAGCATCTTTTAACATAACGGTATTGTCGGTAGCATTGATTATCGGTATTGCTCTTTTTACGATTTTTATATTTTGGTTTATAAAATCATCTATTACAAACCCTATAGAAAATTTTAAAGAGACTGTTATATTGATAGCAAAAGAGAACAACCTTACTCTAACCGCAAACGAAAATGCTCCACAAGAGTTGTCAGAAATGGCATCTAGTTTTAATGCTCTTATAAAAACTCTAAGAGATCTTATAGAAACTTCTAAACAATCATCAAGCGAAAATGCATCCATTTCTCATGAGCTATCTACAACATCTTTGGGGGTAGGCAAAAACGTTGAAAAGAGCGTAACAGTTGTGGATGAAGCTACCAAAAAAGCAAATGATATAAAAGACAATATAACTCTTGCTATACAAGAAGCACAAAAAAACAAGCAAGAGATTATAAAAGCCAACGAAAATTTAAACAGTGCCAGAGATGAGATAGTTACTCTTACAAATAATGTTCAAAATTCAGCACAACTTGAAATCGAGTTAGCACAAAGAATGGAGCTTCTATCCAGAGAGGCAAATGAAGTAAAAAGTATATTAGAAATAATAAACGATATAGCGGATCAGACCAATCTTTTGGCACTAAATGCAGCCATCGAGGCAGCACGTGCAGGAGAACACGGACGTGGATTTGCAGTTGTTGCCGACGAAGTACGCAAACTTGCAGAGAGAACGCAAAGAAGCTTAGCGGAGATAAATGCTACCATAAATGTGATAGTTCAATCCATAGTCGATGTAAGCACACAAATGAGTTCCAATTCAAATAAAGTTCAAGCATTGGCAGTTAATGCATCGGATGCAGAACAAAAGATAAACGAAAGCGTTGAGATAGTTAAAAAGGCCGTTATGGCAACCGATAAAACAGTAGGAGATTTTGAGCAAACTGGTAAAAATGTAGAATATATAGTATCTCAAGTTTCAGAGATAAATCAAATTTCTTCACAAAACGCAAGAAGCGTCGAAGAGATAGCCGCGGCAGCCGAACACCTTAACTCTATGACGGATGAACTACATGTAAAACTAGAACTCTTTTATACTTAAGTTATACTACTTGATTTAAAGTGCCTTTTTTAAAACAATACAAGATTAATTAACTTTTAAAAAAATATATTAATATTTTTTGTTATTAATCTTAAATGTTAATTTTATATGTTAACATCTGTTTTTTAAATTAAAAGGAGAGTTATGAGAAAATCGAGTATAAAATCCAAATTGCTACTATTGACAATTCTTCCTACTGTAGCCATATTATTTTTATCAGTTATTTTAATCACAAAAACGGTAGATGAAAAGAGCAGTCTGGAAGCTACGAAAAATTATGTATTAGAAACCGAGTCTTTGGCAAAAGCAGTTCATTATATGCAAATAGAGCGAGGTCTTAGTGTAGGTTTTGCGGCATCACAAGGCACCAATAACGCTAATGCTATTCCAGCAGCTAGGCTAAACGTGGACAGTGCAATCACAGAGGTTAGAGACGTTTATGCGAAAACAAAGGGCGATAGCTCTGTTTTAGACTCTTTTAGCGAATTAGCTAAAAAAAGAACCTCTATTGACTCCCTAAGCATAAGTGCGCCTGAGACCGGAACTTATTTTACACAAATTATTATAACTCTTATCGATACAACCACACATGCTCCATCTCTTATAGAGAACAAAGAGATTAGAAATACTATTCAAGCATATACACATATGGCTTCAGCCAAAGAGTCTCTAGGGCAGATAAGAGCTAATTTAAATGTTGCTTTTAACAAAGATGCTTTTGTAGAAAAAGATTATTTTGCATTTTTGGGTCGCATTAATACTTATGATGTAAATATTCGCAAGTTTAACAATTTAACATCGCCTGAATTAAAAAACTTCTATGAAGCTACCTTTAAAGGCGAAGTTGTAGATAAAACAATGTCAATGATGAATATTGCAAAAGAAAAAGGTATGAACGGCGATTTTGGGATAGAATCATCACTCTGGTTTTCAACAGTCACTGCTTCAATAGACCTGCTTAGAGACGTTGAGCTTAAACTCTATAAAACAACTCATAATTCTATTGAAAAAAAGCTCTCTGATGCATCATATGCTATTATAGAGATTATTGCTCTTGTTTCAGTAGGTATAATTATCTTTACGACTTTCATACTATATCTAACTAAAACTGCTATATCTAAACCGATAGAAGAGTTTAAAGAAACACTGCTTAAAATAAGTAAAAATCATGATTTAACTATACCTGCAAACGAGAATACTCCGCTTGAACTCTCCCAAATGGCACATAGTTTTAACGCACTGTTAAATAATCTAAAAAACTTAATAGAAACTTCTAAACAAAGCTCCGGCGAAAACGCATCTATCTCGTATGAACTCTCTACTACCGCAATGAGTGTTGGAGAGAATGTAGAAAACTCAGTTGTTGTCATAAATGAAGCTACACAAAAAGCAAATCAAATAAAAGATGAAATCCAAAGAGCAATTTATGATGCACAGGATAGTAAAAAAGATATCGTTAAGGCAAATGAGAATCTAAAGTTTGCAAGGGAAGAGATAGTTAATCTAACTCATAAAGTTCAAAATTCTGCAGAGTTGGAAATTGAACTAGCCGACAAGATGCAGTCTCTTTCGCATGAAGCAAATGAGGTTAAGAACGTTCTTGAGATTATCTCAGACATTGCAGACCAGACAAATCTTCTAGCACTTAATGCCGCTATAGAAGCTGCTCGTGCAGGAGAGCACGGACGTGGATTTGCGGTTGTTGCCGATGAAGTTCGTAAACTTGCAGAGAGAACTCAAAAATCACTTACGGAAATTAATGCTACTATAAACGTGATAGTTCAATCAATTATGGACGTAAGCACTCAAATGAGCTTAAATTCACAGGAGATTCAAGAGTTATCAAACAGTGCAATAGACGTTGAAGAGAAAATAAATCAGAGTGTTACTATAGTTAATGATGCGGCAGATGCAAGCGATAAAACGGTTAGTGATTTTGAAAAAACAGGAAGAGATATAGAGCATGTGGTATCTCAAGTCTCACAAATAAACGAAATATCTTCTAAAAATGCAAGAAATGTCGAAGAGATTGCTGCTGCGGCAAAACATTTAAATACCATGACTGATGAGCTTCATGCAAAACTCGAACTATTCCATACCTAGCAAAATCGTCCTAATAGGAGCCTCTACAGGAGGTCCGGGACAGATAGAAAAAATAATTTCATCACTACCCATACTAAGAAATACAAGCGTCATAATTGCTCAACATATGGCGATGGATTTTATACCTAGTTTTGCAAAAAGATTGCAAGAGCATAGCCTAAACTCTGTTACCTTAGCAAACAATAACACTCTGCTTGAATCCGGCAATGTCTATCTCTGTTTTGGGAGTACCATTATTAAAAAAAATGCTTCTATACTAAATTTTAAAACTAGCCCTTCAAAAGCACATAAATATAACCCAGATATAAATGCCATTTTTAACTCTTTTGTCTTGTTTGCTAAAAATATAGAAATTCTAGGAGTCATTCTAACAGGAATTGGCGATGATGGAGTAGATGGATGCAAACAGCTCTCACAAGCTGGAGCAAAAGCTGTTACACAAACAGAATCTAGCGCTATTGTTGATGGTATGACTGCTAGAGCAAGAGCAGAAGTACCAAATATTGAAGTTTTGGATATCGTAGAGATTAGAGATAAAATTATGAGGTTTTGCAGTTAATGTTTAGTATATTTAAGAAAAAAAAAGCAATTGAAAATATTGAGATAAGAGTAGCAAAAGACGAAGATTATGCGGATGTAGTGCCTGTAGCAGAGTATTTTAAGAATGAGACAGGCGTAACATTTGAAAAGCAGATATCTATTTTAAAAAATAAAGTTACTGCTTTTTGCAGACGAAGAGGAATAAAATCATTTTTAGAACTTTTGCATAATGTTAAGCATGACAATGAGCTTAAACAAGAACTTATTGATACTTTAACAACAAATGAGACATTTTTTTATAGAGAGTTTAAACAAATTGAAGAACTTGTAAAACTGGTCAAAAAAACAGATAAGAAAGTGGATATCTTATGTGCACCATCTGCAACGGGAGAAGAACCTTATAGCATAGTTATTGCATTACTAGAATCCGACATCCCACAACACAGTTTTCATATAGTCGGTATAGACATAAACCAAGATGCACTAGATAAAGCAGAAAAAGCTCTCTTTAAAGAGAGAAATGTAAGAAATTTATCATCTCTGTTAATTGACAAATACTTTCAAAAAGATGGCGAGAAATTTATCCTAAAAGATATAATAAAGTCACATGTAACATTTAAACTTACAAATTTATTTGACTCATCCTTTAAAAATATTGGAAAATTTGACTTTATATTTTCAAGAAATATGCTTATATATTTCGATAAAGAGACAAAACTAAAAGCTAAAGAGATTTTGGAAAGTATGCGTAAAAATCCAAATCAGGAAATATTTTTTGGACATGCGGATTTGTTTTAAGATTTTTAGTCAATTTAAAACTTAAAAGTAGTTATTAAAAGTTTTAGATTTAGTGTAATTTGTGTTTAACTCAGACTAAGGCTATACTCCAGTATGCCGTGTCTGAGTTAGGCGCAAAGTGCGATGAAGATAAAAGCTTTTTAAACTCTAGCTTCTTCACGGCGTTGCAAGTACGCCCACTTAGCATCTACACGCTCTTGCCACTCTTTAATTAAGTATTTGTACTCATCTTTAAATAAGTGTTTAAAACGCCCTTGAGCAGCTAAATATTCCTCAACAGGAACAACATTTTTTGGTCTGTACGTAATGTTTAACTCATGTCCGTCAATAATCTCATAAAGAGGAAATACTAAAGAGTCAGTTGCTAAATCGGCTATGTTCATAGTGTCTTTTGGGTCAAATTTCCATTCCGTAGTACATGGAGAAACAGCATTGATAAATACAGGTCCATCAACTGCTAAACCGTGCTGAATTTTCTTTACCATATCTTTCCATTTATTTGGAGCAACTTGAGCAGCATAAGGTATCCCATGAGCAGCCATAATTGATAGCATATCTTTTTTATTTCTCTTCTCACCGTAACTATTACGTCCTTCAGGAGATGTCGTTGCAGAAGAACCTATCGGGGTCGAACTTGAACGCTGTCCACCAGTATTTGCATAAACTTCATTATCAAGAACAACATGCATTATGTTATGTCCGCGCTCCATACATCCTGAAATCCATTGAAAGCCGATATCGTATGATGCGCCGTCACCTGCAAAAGAGACAAACTTTGGAGTTCTTTCAGGCTGTTTTAGGCGACCTTTTTTCTTTAACGCTTTATACATAGTCTCAGCACCCGCAATTGCAGTTGAACTGTTTTCAAATCCGATATGAATCCATGAAGCATCCCAAGAAGTATATGGATAAACGGCAGTACAAACTTCTAAACATCCTGTTGATGCAGAGAGAACCATATCATCATTTGTAGCATTTAATACTTCACGAACGATAATGGAGTGTGCACAACCGGGACACAAAAGGTTTGCACCTTCAAAACGGTCAGCTGATGTTGAAAACTCTTTTAAGTTTTTAATTTTTTTCATTTCACTCACAGTTTTCTCCTTATAAATATGCTAATTTCGGTCCGCGAACACCGATAAATTGTTGTAATTTTGTGGTAACTTTACCGGCATCTACATTCGCTTGAAGTTCAGTATATAAGTCAACTAGATGTTTTTTAGTTAAGTCACGACCGCCTAGACCATATACATAGCCAGATAAAAGAGCTTTTGTGTCAGTATTAAAAAGTGCGCCTGCAAGCTCATTAAACAACATACCTGCTGCACCGTTTGGAGATGAGCGATCAAGTGCTGCAATAGCTTTCACATCTTTTAATGCATCGATGATTTCAAAGAAAGGAATAGGTCTTAATACTCTAATACCTACAACACCTGCTTTTATTCCTTTTGCTCTCATCTCAGTTGCAACTTCACGAGCGGTTTCCACTGAAGAACCCATACACACGACACAGATATCTGCATCATCCATATCGTATTTTTCTACTAAATTATATTTACGACCTGTTAATTTTTCAAAATCATCAAAAGCTGTTTGAATTTTAGGTAAAACTTTTGTCATTAAATCATTATGTTGACGAGCTTTATGCTCAAAGTGCCAATCCTCTTCAGTTTGAACACCGTGAGTTACCGGATGTTCAAAGTCAAGCATATCATTCATAGGTTTATATTCACCTACAAATCCATAAGCAACATCATCACTCAACGGGCTAACACCTTGTGCCGTGTGAGAAGTCATAAAACCGTCTTGGTTAACTATTGCCGGAAGTCTAACATCATGGTCTTCTGCAACTTTAAATGCTATTAAGTTTAAATCGTATGCCTCTTGAGGAGAGAATGCATCAAGCTGTATCCAACCGCTGTCACGAACCATATACATATCTGAGTGATCACCGTTAACGTTAAGCGGCGATGCAAGTGCGCGATTTACAAGATTGAGCACGATTGGCAAACGCATACCTGAAGCTTGATAAAGAGTCTCAGACATAAGAGCAAGACCTTGAGAAGATGTTGCAGTTGCAACACGTCCACCGGCTGCCGCTGCACCTATACATCCTGACATTGCAGCATGCTCGGATTCAACCATTACAAATTCGCCTTCTACGTAACCATCTGCTAGAAACTTTGCATAACCTTCAACAATAGGAGTTGATGGTGTAATAGGATAAGCAGCAACAACATCAATCTGACACTGTCTCAAAGCCTGAGCAGCCGCATGATTACCGTCCCATACTTCTATGTCTTTTAGTTCCATTTTATCAAATGCCATTATGCTTCCCCCTCATCTTTTTTAGGCCAGTTTGCAATCTCTGACTCTTCGTCTGATTGTTCTTGGAACATCAACAACGATTTTGGGTTTGTAGGACAAACCTCTACACAGATACCGCATCCCTTACAGTGATCCATATCCACACCTATTAATTTTTTATCTCTTGAGATGATTGAAACATCCGGACAGTAAACCCAACAAAATTGACAATCAATACAATAATCTTTGTTGAATATAGGTTTAATAAGTCTCCAATCAGCTACACTTGCAGTATATGAACTGCTTTGTGAATAATCACGGTCTTGTTGCTGAGTTCCTGCTATATCATCTATTTTTCCATTGAAAGTACGAAGCATGGCCCCTATTTCAAATTCATCCCACCCTTTTTTTGTCATCTTAAATCCCTTATTTCACTTCATCAAAAGCGCGTTGAATAGCAATCATATTTGCATCAATAATCTTTTGTGGTAATTTTCCAAGAATTCTTTGCATACTCTCTTTAAAAAAATCCATCTCATACATTCCGGAAACTTTCATAAATGCACCGAGCATCGGTGTATTTGGAATTGGACGACCTATAGTTTCGTTTGCAATCGTTATACAATCAACCGTATAAACCTCTTTACCTTCTAGTTTAGGTTGAGCTTTAATTAGCTCCTCAGTAGTTAAATGTGTCGTAATAATATATTTTGTACTATCTTTATGATTTATCGTAACGTCTGCCGTAAATACTAATGCAGGGTCAATAACAAAAACATAATCGGGTCTCATATATTTTTCATGATTCATAATCACTTTATCATCTACACGGTTGTAAGCCGTCATTGCAGCACCACGTTTTGCAGATCCATAAAATGCAAATGCTTGAACGTGCTTACCGGTCGTAGAAATAACATCCGCCAAACCTTTAGCACCAGTAACAGCACCTTGTCCAGCACGACTATGCCATCTTATTTCTAGCATAAACTCTCCTTCTATTTAATAAATATATACGAACCTTGATTCTATTTTACCCCTTATTTTAGACAAGTTGCTCTTAAAAATAGCTTGATACTTTACTCTTTTTTAATAACTGTATGAAGTGTGTTATTTTTTCCTATTTTTAAGATATCCTACCGCTTCTAGTGCATCATTCAATATAACATTTGTGAACATTTTCAATGTTTCTAGCTTATCGTAACCGCTTAAAACTCCTATTGAATTAATATTTGCCGCCTTAGCGGCAATTAAATCCAATTTTGTATCGCCAATCATCCAAATTTCTCTATTTTTTGTATCTAATTTTTCTAAAGCTTTTATTATTGGCTCAGCGTGAGGTTTTGGGTTTTGCACATCCTCTCTGCCTATTAGTACCTCAAAATGGTGCATTATTTCAAAATGCTCCATTAATACCTTTGAATATCGTCCTGTTTTTGTTGTAACTATTCCCAAAGTGGCAAACTGACTTGCCAATTCTACAGCCTCTTTGGCATTTTTTAAAAGCTCAGTTTTTTTAGTTGATATGTCGCTGTAATGCTTTTTGTATGTAGAAATAATTTCAGAAATCACACCCTTTTCTACTCCTAAATTTTCATACATGATATCAAGCGGATAACCTATAAGCGATTTTATCTCTTCATCATCTCTTCTTTGAAGTTTGTGAAAATCAAAAGAGTGGTGAAACGACTCCAAAATTGCTTCAGTTGAGTCAATAAGCGTTCCGTCTAAATCAAATAATATTATCATAAATTCTCTATTTCTCCCATTTTATGTAATTATGCCAGATTCCACTAGGGCTTGGCTGAATATTTTTTATCTCTTTGCTAACAGTAGTTATCGAGTTTGGAATAAATAAAAAAAGATACGGATTTTCATCTGTAATTATTTTAAACATCTCCCTCCAAAGAGCAGATAATTTTTGAGCATCTATCATACTTTGAGACTCTTCAATCATTTTGTTTATTTTTGGATTGTGGTAACCGACCAAATTAAAACCGCCCTGCTTGTCATTATCGCTGTGCCAGAACATGTACGGATCTGGCGTAGGAGAAAGTCCCCATCCAAGAAGCACACTGTCAAATTTGTGAGGAAAAACCACCATATTTAAAAATGCCTGCCACTCCATAACCCTAAGTGTAACTATTACACCCGCTTTTTTTAACTGATGCTGAAGTATTTGAGCGGCATAAGGTCTTATTTCACTTGAGTTTGAAGTTGCTATCTCAAATGTAAATGGATTCTCTTCATCATAACCCGCCTCTTTTAAAAGTTCTTTTGCTCTTTTTATATTTTGAACAGGTGCTTTTACGTCTTCATTAAATGCTTTTGTTGCCGGTAAAAAAGGTCCTGTACACACTTTTGCATGACCAAAAAAAAGAATTTTAACCAACTCTTCCCTATCTATTGCTAATGAGAGTGCTTCTCTTATTTTTGAATTTTTGAATTTTTCTAAGCGTAAATTAAAACCTAGATAAGTATAGGATTGTGAAATATTTTCATAGATATTAAATTTTTTAAAAAAGTCATCGCTTAGCTGTCTCTCATACTGCATAGGTTCAATACTTCCGACATCCAAAGCGGATGATTTTAACATCAAAAAACGTGTCATCGGGTCTGCTATGACATGAAAAGAAATTTTGTCTATCTTTGTTCTGCCTTCAAAATACTCATCAAATGCTCCAAGAATAATATTTTTAGAGTGTTCTAACTGCTCTAGCTTATATGCACCCGTTCCTATTGGATTTGCATTAAAACTTGAGTTCATTAGGTTTTGCTCATCTTTTAATACATGTTGCGGTAAAATCCCCATCATCCAAGTCTCTAATGCCTTAAAATATGGCTCTTTATATCTAACCTTTACCGTAAAATCATCAAGCGCCTCTACACTACGGACAAACCTAAAACTTGCACTATACGGTGAGCTTATTTTTGGAGAAACAAGTACACTGTATGTAAAGACTACATCTTTTGCACTAAATTTTTCTCCGTCATGCCACTTAACATTTTTATGAAGTTTAAAAATAAGAGTTTTATCATCTTCAAAATAGAACTCTTCTGCCAAATCGCCTATAATCGTAGATAAATCTTTGTCATACTTAACAAGCCCGTTAAATAAAAAGCCGGTAATTTCTGATGAACTTGAATCAGTTGCTAAAATAGGGTTTAACCTTGCCGGATTTGTAGATGTAGCTAAATGAAGCGTAGAAGAGAAAAGATTTAGTGATAAAAATAGAATTAGAAGATATCGCAAAATTACTCTTTTTTTGAGTGATTATACCAAAGATAATTTAGAGTTGTTGTTAATGAAAAGTAGAAAAAGAAGTTTTACAGTGCAAAAAGCACTGTAAAAAAAGTTCTTGTAACGATTAACGTTTTGAGAACTGACGAGAACGACGAGCTTTGCGCTTGCCCGGCTTTTTACGCTCAACAACACGTGAATCACGAGTCATCATACCCTCAGGTTTTAGTATAGCTTTCAACTCAGGGTTAAATTTAACTAATGCACGAGAGATACCGTGACGAAGTGCGTCTGCTTGACCACCGAAACCGCCACCTAATGTTGTAGCTACGATATCAACAGATGTATCTTGTTTAGTTAGAGCAAGAGGTTGTTTAACACGAAGTTTTTTTGCCTCTAATCCGCCTAACCACGCATCTAATGAAAGACCGTTTATGCTCATATTCCCACTACCTGGAGTTAACCATACTTTTGCTATTGATGCCTTACGACGTCCCGTTGCATATATTTTTGCCATCTGGTTATCCTTACTTAGCTAATTGTGCAGAGTGAGGATGCTCAGCACCTGCATAAATTTTTAATTTTTTAATCATTTTAGCACCAAGCTTAGTTTTAGGAAGCATACCGCGAGTAGCTAATTTGTAAAGCTTCTCAGGATTTTTTTCTAAAAGTTCAGTCATTTTAGTACTTTTAACACTACCGAAGTAGCCAGAGTATGAAAAATACTCTTTGTTAGCAATTTTGCCAAGACCGTTGAATTTTGCTTTAGAAGCGTTAACTACTACTACATAGTCTCCACAGTCGATATTTGGAGTAAAACATGGTTTGTTTTTACCGCGAAGTATTGTTGCAACTTCAGTAATAATACGACCAAAAGTTTTACCTTCAGCATCAATCAAAACCCATTTTTGATCGATTTGTTCAGGAGTTGCAATTTTCGTAAATTTCATTCTTGAACCTTTCAAGTAATTTTCTTAACATCAACATATTTAATGCCTGTTTAATTGGCGAAAGTATATCTTCTTTTGCTTATAAGAAACTTAATTTATGGTTTTTTTAAGGTTTATCGGAGTGTAGTTAGTTTTGTCTGCTTGATAACTCTTGCTCACCAACAGCAAGTCGTTTTGCATACATAAAGCGTTGTTTATAGTATCTTTTATTTATCGTATCGTATTGAACTCGCTTACTTCTAAACGAAGCATGTATAATCTGCCCGTTTCCTGCATAAATTGCTACATGTGATGGTTCTCTCTTTTTATATGTACGGTAAAAGAGCAAATCTCCGACTTGCAAATCTTTAACATCGACTTTAAAACCATATTTTGACTGTTCTGCCGCTGACCTAGGAAGCGACAATCCAAGCTGCTCAAAAACTTGTTTTGTAAATCCGGAACAATCTGTTTTAGAAGTATTTTTACTGCCAAATCCATAAGATGCACCTAAATACTCTTCAGCTTTTGAAATAATTTTATTTTTTTCTGATGATTTCTCTTCTATCTTATCTATAAGAAGATACGGGGATTTAAAGCGGGTTTTATGATGCGCTTTAGCATCAAGATGAGTTCCAAAAAGAACAAAAAGAGCTATTAATAGATATTTTTTTCTCATTTTGCTCCCTTGTTCTTTATATTTGCCGATAATTATAGACTTACAAAACTTTGATACAGATTACACCGAATTAAAAAATTTTAACTATTTTTACACTTTTTTCTAATAAATAACAGATATAACCATCTACCTCATCCCCCGTAATCTCCTTTACGGCGTTTATGTAATATGAAACTTGTTTTACATGATGTCGTGCATATGATAGAGAGCTTTTATAGTCAATAACGCTCCATCGTGATTCATTTTTTACCAATAAATCTATGTATCTGAGATTTTTTTTATATCTAATCGCCTTTTCTCTGTAACACTCGCCGTTTACCAAAGAGATAAACTCCTTATTTTCTAAAAGCATTTTTACTCTGCCAAGTATCTCCTCAATCTCATCATTTTCTAAAGTATAACCGTATTTATTCATCATCATATCTTTTGCATGAGGTATATTTTGCTCCTTAAACTCTCCTAGCATCTCTAACATGTAGTGCATTGCAAGACCGAAGTTTATAGACTTTAAATCTTCATACTGTTCCTGTTCAAGTGCCAAAATATCGCTTTGAGTTCCGTAATAAAGCGGCTTATAATCTAAAGGCTGAAACTCTGTTTTAACTGCTAAATTTGTATTCTTTTGTTTACATGTCAAAATTCCGAGTTTTATACATGAGGCCTTTAGGGTTAAATCTAAAATATCAAACATTGAGTCTTTTGATTTTAAAACAACAAACAGGTTTTTTTTGGCTCTCGTAAATGCGACATACAAAGCATTGAGACTGTCTTCGTAAATAAGAGCCTTCTCTTTTTTGAGCGCATTTGCATAATTTTTGTCTATCTCATCTCTTCCTTTTATGCGGAGATAGATATTTTTTAGAGTTATGCCCTCATACTCATAGATAATTGCATCACGAGAAGGCGGAGCTTTTTTAAGTCTGTCCATAACGATTACATGTTCATACTCCAAACCTTTTGATTTATGCACGGTAAGGACTCGCACGCCGCTTAACTCGGAAGCCGCAGCACTCATATCAAGCCTCTCGTACTCAAACAAAAGTGCTTCTATATCGCTCTGATTTGAGAGTGCATTTAAAAATCTCACAAGATTAAAATCATCGCTAAAAAGACCAAACTCTTTTATGGCATCTTTAACAATATCTAAGATTTTTACTTTGTTAAAATCAACTCTTTTAATGCTTTTTACTTCCCCAGAGATAAGAGCAAAAAAGTTGTACATGTAGATATCTTCGCCGAAGTATTGGTACTTTAGATACTCTAAAACGGCTTTAACGCTTTTTTGATTGATAAGTTTTGTAGTCGTCTCGGTCACGACATCTATGCCCACAGAGTGAAGCGTCTGTTTTACTTCTTCGCCGTCGCCGTTTGTAGCGCATAAAACGGCTATCTCGTTAATATCTGCACCTAAGCTTATAAGTCTCTTTACCTGAGTCGTTACCTCTTCTAAAAGCTCATCGTTTTGTATAACCTCGACATAGCCGCCGTTTGCATCTGCCTTAACTAACTGAGGAGTATAGTTTTTTATTTTATCTACAAAAACACTGTTTACAAATTCGACAATCTCTTTTTGTGAGCGGTAATTTGTCAGAAGTTTTTCTACATGTGTGTTATTCTCACTTCTTACCGTATCAAACAGAGCGCTCACCCCGCCGCGAAATCTGTAAATGGACTGCTTTACATCTCCGACAAAAAAGAAACTTCCGTTGTCAAAAATGCCCTTGCCGGATGTTATCTCATCTATAAGCGGTTTTAAAATCTCATACTGCAAAATGCTAGTGTCTTGAAACTCGTCAAGTAACATGTGCTCAATCTGGGAATCAAGCCTAAAGTATAAAAACTCGCTGTCGTTTATAAGGTTTAGAATCTCATAAACAAGGTATGTCACATCACTAAAACTAAGCTCGCTATCATCCATGTAAAGTGCTTTTTTGCTCTTTTTGTATATGTCACTCAGCTCTTTTAGGGCTGCAAAGAAATTCTGCTCTTTGGCTCTGTTTTGATTTTTTAGAGCCTCTTGTATCTTAAATAACAATTCATCCATCACGGGAGTAAAACACTTTTTAAAAGTGCTGTAATTTAGACTCTCTCTGCCAATCCAAGCTTTGGCGATAAGCTCGTCAAAACTCTCTGCCTGCACTGATTTGATGGCGGTTGAAGAAGCATCTTTGCATGACTCTACAATCTTTCTCAGCTCTGACATGTAGAGCATCGCTTGTTGTTCAAACTCTAAATAATCCTGCTTTTTAAACTCTATATCTTTTAGCTCTGAAAACTTTATATAAAACTCGTCCAAGAGTCCAAATATATCCGTAAGTCTTTTGTTCGACTGCAAAGAGAGCGTTACAAGCGTCTCTTTTTTGCCTGCAACGCTTACCTCTTTTAAAAACCGTGAGAGAAGTTTAAGCTCATGCTGAGAAGAAAATGTCGAAAAATCCGGCATCAAAGAGGCGTATAGAGAGAATTTTCTAAGTATGGAAGTAAAGAAACTGTCTATCGTCATAATCTTAGTATGCGAGTTTAAAAACTCATTTAGGATTCTTTGACGATTTTGCAAAAGATACTCTTTTGAGAAACCCGTAACTTTTACTATCTCGTCAAGTTCTCCTCTGTGTTCAAGCTCCTCTAATGTCGATACTATTCTCTCTTGCATCTCATTTGCGGCTTTGTTGGTAAAAGTGAGTGCCAAAATCTTAGACGGCGATGCACCCAAAAAAAGCAGACTAAGATAACGCACGACAAGCATAAAAGTCTTTCCGCTTCCCGCACTCGCCTCGTAGGCTAGGTTATTTATGAACATCTTATTTTTTATTACCCATACTTTTTATGTAAAACTCTTCAACTTTAGCCCTCGCCCACGGTGTTTTTCTAAGAAACTTCAGACATGAGCTAATAGTCGGGTTTATCAAAAAACATCTGATATCTACTTGATTGCTCAACTCTTTAAACCCGTAACGCTCAACCAAAGTCTCTAAAATATATTGCAGTTTTATGCCATGCAACGGATTGTTTTTGTTTTTTTCTTCTTCGCTCATTTTTTTCCTTTAGTTGTATTTTTATTTTATGCCACATGCAGTGGCACTTCTCTCACTTCAACCGCTCTATTATCTCAAAGCTTGCTCTATTCATTTTAGAAAATGCAAACCACTTTTTACCTAAATCTTTTAGAGATGCTCCTATGTGATAGACTTCGTCATCTATAAGTAAAAATCTATCGTGAGAGAGGTCAAATCTTTCAAGTTCTATTTGTTTGTACTGACTATTGTATTTTTCTACATCTAGTTTCAATTGTTTTGAAATCTGTTTTGTATAGATAGTTATTTTTACTGTTTGATTTTTGCTAAGCAGTGTTAAAACCGACTCATCTACATAGTTGTCAAAAAGAGTTATTGTGCTTTTTGCACTTTTGATTAAGTCACTGATAAAAGCATACGCATCAAAAATCTGCCCATCATAAAAAATGCCCTGTTTTGGTTTTATGGTTTTGTCTTCTATGGCATCAAATATTTTATTGAAATTTTCATTATGAATAGATAGTCGTTCTTCTATTCTCTCGAATCTTTCAAACATACTTTGATTAGAAGAGATAAGCTTTCGCATATCTACAAAAGCTCTTATGATTTTAATGTTTATTTCAATAGCTATTTTGCTAGTAAGTACAGATGATAAATTTGCCACACCATGCTCTGTAAATAAAAATGGTTTTGCTCCACCGAGATGTTGTTTTGAAGGTATCACAGATTGTGACACCATAAAATCTATATCTTCATTTGTTGCTTCAAACATAAAATCTGATGGAAATCTCTCTATATTTCTTTTGACGGCTTGTTTTAATACTCTTGTCTCTACACCGTAAAGCTCTGCCAAATCTCTGTCTATCATGATTTGCAAACCTCTAACGGTAAAGATTTTGTTTTGGATAGCATGGTTATATGTTATAGTATTGTTCATGTTGCTTTATCCATATCTCAAGGCTTTATATTTTAAATTTTATATGCTTCAAATTATCAGCCAAATTCTGAATAATTTGTGCCCCATACTCAGCCCTGTCATTACCATTTTGTTCATACTCTACTATATGATGCCTGATGAGATAGTTTCGGATAGTCAAGTTTACACTTACGCTCTGAATCGCTTTTATCTGAAGTGTTGTGTGTATGTCGTTTATGCTAGAGATTAGATTTTTAAAGGTCATTGTTTATATCCATTTTATAAATTCTTTTGCCAATATTCCAATAAAGTAACACTCTTTCAAAATCAATAGCTCTTATGGCTTTTTGTTGAGAAGTCGTTATTAAGTTTTTTACATCTTGAGTTAGTGTAATTATATTTTTATTTTTTAGCTTCATAAATTATTCCTTAACTCATTTTATAATAATATTTCACTCTTGTTTTTCATCTCATATTTTGTTATAATCTTTTCACAATTCGCCTAACGGCACACCCACTTTTTTAAGTGGGAATAATCATTCTTGTTATTTTATCTTGAATTTTTTTGAAATCTTCCATATTTACTTTACCAATTTTATCTGTAATCCTTTTCTTACTAAAAGTTCTTAATTGCAATATCATGGCACTATTTTTTACGATACATTTTTTATTATTAAATTCAAATTGATGAAAGTAATCATCGTCTTTTAATGTGCTTGTTAATGGAACTCCTAAAAATAAATCACTTGTAAGTTGTCTAACAACAATAACAGGTCTTGAAAACATCTCACCTTTTCCATACTCTTCATCCCCAATATTTTGTCCTATCTTAACCCAAAATATCTCCCTCACTTTTATCCCTAATTTTCTTTTATTTTGGATGGTTTCTTTTTTAACTTCATTCCATTTATCATACTCTTGCATTGTTAGTTACCTTTATTTTATTTCACATTGTTTTCTGATATGTTTCTTAGTTATCTCGTTTTGCAGTATATTTTATGTATATTACTTTACTCATCACTTAATTCCAAAATATCATTCAGATACTTTAGACTATCCAAAACGATTTGCACACTCTCTTGATTTGTAAAGATTGGAATCCAATGCAAGATAGTACATGTAATGAAGTAAGAATGCGCTGGTTCATACACTTTATATCTACTTCTGCCCATTCGTTGCCCCTGTTTTTTCTATCATCGGCTTATATTCATTCCCACGCAGAGCGTGGGAACGAGAAAAGTAATACTCTCTCAAAATCAATAGCTCTTATGGCTTTTTGTTGAGAAGTCGTTATAAGGGTTTTTATATCATCACTCAGCGTTCTTGTTTGTGAAATTTCACTTAAACTTTGGTTTGTTATTTTTGCCATATTTTGAGCCTTTTAGACAAGTCCTAGTTCTTCGGAGATGTCTTTTATGAGTTTGGAAAAAGGTTTTTTTGATAAGTCGTCATCTTCATCTATAAGATTAAAAATATCTTTTTTGATTTGCTGAAATGGAACACCTGTCAAATCTTGTAACTCTTTAAGTCTGCTCTCTGGGTAAAGTTCAGCTTTTTGTATCATCTCAAAAACTATATCTTTATGGGCTTTGTATCGTTCATTGAGTTTAAAAATCTCTATATATTTATCATATTCATCTGTAAATTGCTCTTTTAAAGGTATATCAATGTCATCGCCTGATTTGATATGTAAATCTTTACAAGATGGTTCTAAAATGAGTTTGAATTTAACTTTTTCATGAAAATCAAATCTTTCATCATTTGGAGCAATACAAGTTTCATTTTGGAATGTTCCGACTTTACTATCGTGAGCAAATGTATTCTTTGTTCCCTTTACTTTTGAAGAGTTACAAGTAGTACAAGATGGAATAAGATTGTAAAAACTAAGTGCTAAATAAGGATAAGTTCCCTTATCAAAGAAATGGTCTAACTGAAAAGTTGAAACTAACTCATTCTTTTCTTTTTTAAGATTTGTAATAAAATCTTTGTTGCAGTAGAAACAAGTTCTAAAATTAAAATTTTTTGTAAAAAATGGGGTTAATACTTTAGATTGATATTTATCTGAATAGTTAAATAAGTTTTTAATTTTTTTAATAGTCTCTTTTTTATTTGTAACTGTTAATGTTTGAATTTTACTATCCACAGAGTGTATGATTATTTTAATTTCTTCTGTATTAGCTAAAAGAATATCTTTAAAAACATAGTCTTTAAATACTTTTTTGAAAGAATTGTCATTTTGCTTATATCTATCAAATCTTTCTTCAATATTTTCATTTGGTTCTTCAAATTTTGTTATAGTTTTTAAATCACTTAAATATTGTTTTACAAAATCAAAATCTTTATCTTTTAGAAAGTTATTGTAGTCAAGGTTAATCATTTAAACTCTTTTCTAATTGTTGTAATCTCTCTATTTCTTTTTTTAAAAACTCTTTTTTACCATAAAATAAAATTTCCAATTCATCTAAATAATTACCAATAACAGTCTTTAAAAATGGTTCACCGATGATACTTTGAATATTTTTAAATCTCTCTTTTCTTCTTTCAAAAGAAATTTTTGTAAGATTTTTTGTTCTTGGTTTGGTCTCAATTTTACTTTTTAATTTTTGTATCAATGTATAAAACTTTTTAATCTCTTCAATCTTACTTTTCGCAAACTCTCCCATCAATCCATCTTTCATAAAAAAACCGTGAGAAAGAAGGGTGTGGATATTTGCTCCGAAGGTTTGTCCATTTTCAAATGGATATTCTTGTCTTCCATTTTCTAAAAATATTACATTTTCTTTAGGTAGGTCAGAAAGAATGAATGGAGAATGAGAAGTAAGAATAAGATGAATTTGTTTATCATGAAAATTATCTTTCAAAAATTGATGTAAATAGTTTATGTATTTTTTTTGCCAATTTGGGTGTAAATAATTTTCACCCTCATCTATACATAAGATTACAGTATCTTGATTGATTTGTGAATATATCGTATTAAATATGTATGTTAATTGATATTGTCCGTCGCTCATTTTAGGGTACAAATCAAAATTAAATACATTTTTGCCTTTAAAGTCAAGTAATTTATCTTCATTTTTTCTTTTTATAATTTCTATATATGTTTTAAAAAAGTCATTCGGAATTTTTTTTATATTTACATAATGACTTGTAATAACAGAAAAGTCTTCTAAAGGAACTTGAATAAAATTTTTGATTTTTGCTTTTATATCATTGCTTATTTCCTTTTCTAAATCTAAAATGGTATCATCAAAATTTTCTGATGCTTGTATGTTAAAATCTATTTTATAGTTTTTCAGATATGCAAGTAACAAAAGTATGTGAAATATTTTCAATCTCTTGATTTTATTTTCTTCAAAAGGGCTGTAGCAAGCATAAAAATCGAAGCTTTCATTTTTAATAAGCTCAAACAAATCATAATAATCATCATGTATGCCAAAACTTATAATTTTTGGTATATTAAAAGGAAATTCCATATTATTATTTTTTAAAAAATCTAATAATAATAAATATTCTTGCTGACTATGAGAAGGGGTTGGTTTTATAAATATTTTTTGAATAGATTCATTAGTTATTTCTTCTTCCATTATCGAAGATTCATTTTTTATTGTCGCTGTAAGATTTTTTTTGTATATACAGAGTCTATTCATCAATTTATCATAGTAAATAGTTATTTGAATTAGTTCTGAAAATGATGTTGGATACTCTTTTCTCATGTGTGGATTTTCATAATAGCCAAGATCACTAATCAATTCTAATAAATTACTCTTCCCGATTCCATTCTCGCCAACAATAGCAGTAATATTAATATTATCACCAAAAAAGTTTTCTATATGCTCTTTAGGATTGATAACTAGTTCACAATTATCTTTTAATCTTTCTTCGCCGTTTTCATATTTTGGAAAAAACTCACACTCAAACCTAGGCGAAAAATTAAACCCTTGCTTTTGGATATTTTTATAATCCTCAACCCACAAATAAACTAATTCCATTTAACTTCCTAATTGCTTTTTATCTAGACTCGTGGTGAGCGTATTGAATGTAAAAATCACAAAAACACCCCAAAAGGAACTGCTACTAAACTTTCTCCAAACTCTATAACCGACTCACCGTTGTAAAACACCACTCCTAAGCATTTTTGCTCACATCTGCTTTGAAAATCGATGATGTGTTTGAAGTCATCTTTTTTAACACTGTGGCTCTGTTTTACCTCTATGGCGAGTATCTCATTATCAACTTCGATTATAAAATCTATCTCTTTTTTGTCGTTTGTTCTGTAGTGGTATAGCGTAGCGCTTTTTTGCATGTAAGAGAGGTGCTTTTGAAGTTCACAAAATATATATGTCTCAAATACCTGCCCGCTATATGATGAGCTAAGAAGTTTCTCTTTTGAGTCGATTCTTAGCAAAGAACAGAGTACTCCCGTGTCATTAAAAAACACTTTAGGCGACTTTGAAAATTGTTTGCCGATATTTGCAAAATAGGGTCTCAGTAGTGTCGCTTGATAGATGCGGCTTATGATAGAGAGATAGTTGTCTGTTGTAACATCTTTTATACCTATGTCACTGCTTAGACTTGATTTGTTAAGCAGCGTGCCACTTCTTGAAGCCAGTACATTGACAAACTTTATAAAGCTGTCAATATCTCGTATGTCCGCCAAATCTCTTGCGTCTCGCTCTATATAAGTTGCTATGTAGGACTTATACCATAAATCTTTTTGCACTCCCTCAAGTGTTAAAATTTCAGGATAACCACCGTCAATGATATGTTTAATAGTCTCATCACTATACTCTTTTTTGGCAAGTTTAAAATCTCTTTTTAAAAGTTTTTCTATCACGTTTTCATGCGGTTTATCATTTTTCTCTTTTGAACTAAGGGGATGAAGTCTTAGCTCACATAGCCTGCCTGCAAGAGTATCTTTTGCATCTTTATGATCCAGTACATTTGAACTGCCCGTCAGTAAAAAACTTCCGTTTACCCTCTCTTTGTCGATTTGCATTTTCATATATTCAAGAAGAGAAGGAACTTTTTGTATCTCATCGAGACAGATGGGAAGTTCGAGATTTTTAAGAAACGCTTTTGGATTCTCTTTTGCGTAGAGTCTTAACTCTCCATCATCAAAAGTGAGATAATTTTTAAATTTTTCCAGTGCTAGTGTTGACTTGCCTACCTGTCTTGCTCCATTTAATAGTACGATAGGAAATGTCTCAAGAGCTACTTCTAAAATAGTTTCTAATGTTCTTGTTTTCATATTTTTACCTTTATAAGGGTATATTTTATACCATTATACTGTAGAATTTTCTAAAATCTTTTAAACTTGAAAAAACAATCACTCTCTCCCGCATATAACTTTATAATCGCAAAAAAGGCAGTTTTTCACATCTTCACACTTGCTGAAATTTACATCTTCGATGTTTAGCAAATCATTTACATGTGAGCCTAAGAGTTCAAGCTTTTCATTTAAAAACGGCTCACTCACTATCTTAGACTCTTTGAGGTCGTAGTATCCGCACTCGGTTACATTGCCAAAACCGCTAGATAAAAGGTAGTAAAACTCAAGTTGGAAGTCTGTAGCCTCCGTGAAGTTTTTCTCCGTATAGAGAGGATATGAGCCTGTTTTATAGTCAAGTACCGCTATCTCGTTTGCTCGTTTATCTATGCGGTCTATTACGCCCTCTAAGGTCATACCTGCAAAGTTACATGTAAGCTTCTCTTCACACTTGTAAACTTGCCAACCCTCGGCAAATCTTTTAACTTCATTTTGGCAAAAAACATCCATTCTTCTTTTTTGCATAGCTATTAGATATTTCTCAAGCTCACTCTCCCCACAAGCACTGTCAAGCTCTACATGTAAATCTTTTTTCAGTTTCTCTACGCTGTCGTAAAAACCTTTTTTTGTATAAAGCTCTTTAAGCGCAGAGTGCACATCAAGCCCTATCTCATACTCACGGGGCATATCTTTTGGTATCTCATGTCCGTTTATATATTTTACATATCTGTAGTAATATTTTCTTTTACATGTAAGAAAAGTTTTTAGTTTTGTAGCGGAGAGTTTTTTGTCTTTGAAGCTGTACTCTAAAACTATATCTTCATCTCTTTTTACATGTGGAGATGTTCTCTCAAAAAGTATATTTGCGTAATCAAGTTCTTCGTAGCTGTTTTTCTCTTTTATGCCCAGCTGTTTTAAAAACCTTGAAGGGCTGCTCTGGCTTGATTTTACAAAGCAGATTGCCGCCTCTTTACTTCGGTTTATCAGCATCTCGTAGTAATGCTTTTGGAGATTTTCCCTGTCACTCATTGTAGGCAGATTTGCCATCTCTCTTATGCTTGTGTTTAAAAACATATCCTTATCGCTTCTTTTTGGCACATTGCTATCAGAAAAATCAACTATGATTACGGCATCAAACTCTACCGAGCGAGTCTCCAAAACTCCCATAACGGTAACTTTTCCGCCTCTGACATCATCTAGCGTTTGCTTTGATAGTCTTTGCAAAAATACCGACAAAAGAGACTTTACGGACATATCTCTCATAAATGGCAAGATATTTTTAAAAGCGTAAAGCTCCTCTTCGTAGATTTTTAGCTCTCTTTTATCTGTAAAATTCTCTTTATATTTTCTCAAAAACTCTAAGATATCTACTTCATCGCTTTTTTTGTGGTAGATTTTGCGTAACTCCATGTAAAACTCATCGCCGACTCTCTCAAGTCTTGAGGCGTTCTCTTTTGAATCCTGCTCGATAAATTGACATGTAGAGTTTAATTTCTCATAAATCATGCTCAAATTAAACGGCTCACCCATTGCAAAGTTGAAGTTTGATTTTTCGTCAAAACTCTTTAAAACAGGAGCAAATTTCTCATCCGGCAAAATAACCGCAATACGCTCAGGTTTGTACCCCATCTTTACAAAATCATATATCTTTTTTTGCACAAACGCCGCTTGAAGTATCGGTTCGCTAAAAGATTCACATGTAATATTTTGATTTCGTGTAATTTGATTTTTTTCTAAAATTTCTTTAGAGTTTAGCGAGATTTTGTACTCATACCCTACTTCAAGCTCTATGCCCAAAGCCAAAAATCTGCTCTGCATTTTAGTGTTAAACTTTGTAGTGCTAAAGATTATATCAACGTCGCTAAACTCACAGCATCTCTCTAAAAGTTCCAGCTCAAAATTTGTCAGATGTCCATCTACATGTAGTTCTATTTTTTTATGATTCGCAGCATAATTTTCATTAAAGCTGTAGAGTTTTGGCAGAAATATTCTATCAAGTACTTTTTTTTCACTGCACAATGCCTCATATCTAGCGTATAACTCTTTAAGTATAGTTATATGCTCTTCATACTCGCCGTAAATATCTGCTGTCTCTAAAGCGCTTATATCGTACATCTCTGCGCTTAACTCTTCAAAAAATTTGAATATATATGATGAGTTTTTAGTAAATGTAAAAAAATTTCGCTCTATACGAAGGTTTTGAAATGATTTAAAGTCAGATGCTTCAAGCAGGAGCAAAACCCTGCCGTCCTCATCAAGAGTTTTAAAATCTTTGACTATGCAGAGTTTTGATATAAAATCACTCATGGTTATATGATTAGCAAGAAAGAGCGTTTCACTCTCTATATTTAGTTGCTCCTGCCTAATAGCACGAGCTGATGGAAGGACTATTGTACTGTTATTCATAAGAGTATTATAACTTAAAACTTAATATAGCGTTGCACTAAATATATTAAGATAAATCAATGTAAAATAAGCCTGAACTTACACTCCGTATTGGTTTATGGTATGTTGTTTGCTTAATATTTCTACTTAAAAATTAAAGGTTTTGAATGATAAAAAAAATTTTTGTATTGAGTTTGGCTCTTAGCGTATCTCTTTTTGGAGCCATCGATAAACACAAATTGGATAAGCTCAAAATTGGAGCAATGATTGTTAAGGATTTGAATACAAAAAATGTTTTGTACTCAAAATATGCCGAAAAAAGGCTTAGTCCTGCGAGTTTGACAAAAGTTATGACTGTGCTATTAGCTATACAAAGCGACAAGATGAATAAATCTGTAACGATTACAAGAGATATGCTCAAAGTAGAGCCTACAATAGCCGGTTACAAAGTTGGTGATGTTGTTTTAATGAGTGACTTAGTAAAAGCTGCCATGATTAAATCGGATAATGATGCGGCAAAAGCTATTGCTATTGCAATTGGCGGTGGAGATGAAAAAAAGTTCATTAACATGATGAATGCTAAAGCTAAACAGCTTGGTATGAAGCATACTCATTTTAGTAACCCGTGCGGATTTGATGCAAAAAATCACTACTCTTCTCCGAATGATTTAGTAAAGATGGCTGAATATGCAATCAAAAATCCTATATTTAATAAAATAAGTAATCAAAGTACGCATGACTATCGTGTACTAAGAAACGGTCAATATAAAACTTTTAAGGCTTATACTCATAATCATCTTCTAAATAAATATGAGTATGCAGTCGGCGTAAAAACCGGATATACGTCAAAAGCAGGTGCATGTTTGATTGCCCGTGCTAAGAAAGGCAGGCAAGATTGTCTGATAGTTATGATGAATTCTAAAGAAGATCGTTGGGAAATTGCAAAAAAGATTTTCCAACAAGTAATATAAAATATTTAAAAAGAGCTATAAAGTCCTTTTTCTAGGTCTTTTATAGTTTAATACTCATAAGCTTCTTTAGCTCTTGTATCTGCTTTAACATTGTAAAATCTTTGAACATTACCGACATTAACTTTTGCCATAACATCCCATCTTCCCTCTTGAGCAAGTGTTATAGTATTAAAAGTGTAAACTCCGTTCTCTACCGATGGGTTGTTTAACTCTTGATCATGCTTATGATTATTTGGTCTTGTAACTATAACTTTTATTTTTGCGTCATTTACAGGATTTGAGTTTAAGTCGCTAACTCTGTATTTTATAGTTGAAGCATCTACATGTAGAGCATCTGTTATATACTCTATCTTATAGCTCTTATCAAAAGCTATTTTAGCCTCTATCAACTCATTTGCTTTATCATCGGCCTCATGATAACCCATCATGTAAGTATCACTTTTCTCAACAGGCAACTTATTTGCAACTACAATTGTAGCTACACAAGCACCAAATACCAAAATTATTGAAACACCGATGGCATATGGCCATATTCTACCACTATTTGTTTTCAAGCTGTTGCCTTTTTATATATAATTTTCTCTTAATATATAAAAATATACCATAAACAATAAAACCGTAAAACAACACTTTTACTAAGAATATACTGCTTTGATTTGTGTTTCCTACGGCGCTATCAAGAACTATATCTTTGCTCTTTGCAATTTGTTCGGCTATATCCGCATAACCGTTAAACATTGAACCTGAGTATTTACCAAGAAGTTCATTATCTTTTGATTTTTGTGCTAAAAGAGGGATTATAGTACCACCATGGCTACTTGCAATCTCTTTAAACGATGCAAACCCGTCACTGTAAAAAAGTGCCATTACAAAAGCCTGAACAGGCGAAGCAACCGGACTTAATACCTGTTTTTTATCAAAATACTCATATAAAGATGCATGGTTTGCCAAAATATCTACTTTAGAATCCATTTCAGAAAACGTAAGCAGGATTGTAGGGGAGTTAAAATCTTTTATAAGCTCTTTCTCATAATCTACTATGCTCATATTTTGAGGTAAAGATTTAAGCATTACGAGTCTTAGTGAAATACCTGTTTTTTGATGTAGTTCAGAGCCTATCTTTTCAACTTCTTCACTAAAAGCAGAGTTGAAAATGAGTTCATCTTTATATAAATATTGTGCCGATAAAGAGCTATTTAAAAATAGTGTGAGGATGAGGGCCAAAAGCCCTCTTGAAAACTTCAATGAAATTTCCTAACCGATAAAAAGATGATTAGGCGTTAAAACCACATAAGCAGTATATATAGCCACTATAACAAGGCTCCAAGAAATTAATTTTTCCATTCTATACTCCTTACTTTACATCAATAATATGATCTGCTTCTTTTGAGCCAATCATTTTAATTGATGTTTCATCTTTAATATCATAAAAGTTCTTAGCACTTGAGTTTTGAACACCTATACCCCAAACTGTTAGCCCAACTAAAATACTAAGTAGTAATACTGTTGCGACTAACATACCAGTTATGCCATCAAGAGCAAATACGCTTCTATTCTCATTCATACCTGACTCCTTATTTGCTTAAGCTAGTGATATAAGCACCAACTGCTTCTTTTTGTTTGTCATTGAGTTTTTCAAATTTAGGCATAGTGCCGATAGCACCTTTTTTACCGTCTTTTAAAATACTGGCAACCGTAGCAACATCAAAACCGTTTAGTTTAGGTCCTACGAAAGGCATTCCCTCGCCTTTTTCACCATGACAACCTGTACATCCACCCATTGCAAATGCTTCCGCACCTTTATGACCTTCAGGAAAACCTGATGTTATATATCCGACAACAGCATCAATTTGTGCCGGATCGCTTAACATCATTGGAGGCATTCCTCCAGGAAAATCAGTTTTCATATTGTTTGCACCATTGGCAATAGCATGCTTAATAGCAACTGCTTCTATTCTTTTGTTAAGGTTAGCTGCTTTACCATCAATACCATCGGCATTTATACCGTGACATACTTTACACTCAGCCAAAAATACCGACTCGCCCATTTCTACTAATTTCTCGCCCTTTATATCCTTATACTGGGTTTCAAATTTAGCATTGTGAACTGCAACATCTTCGTTATACTCACCTATTTGTGAGTAAGCATTTAAAGGGTATCCTATAGTAAAATACCACATTCCCCAAACTATAAGCAGGAAAAACATCACTGCCCAACCCGTAGGCACTTCATTTAAGTATTCGCCTATACCATCCCAGTTATCTTGTGCAAGTTCACCGCTTGCGCTATCTACTTGCATTTGGCGAACATATTTAATTACAACAAAAACTGTAATTACAACAAGTGCTATTGCACCCGTAACCGCAAGCATATTTACGATATCACCGTTTAGACCGCCCTCTGAACCACCAACAGACAAATATGTTAGTAATAACATGAAAGCAGTAAAGATAATTCCCCAAAGATAAAGCTTATTCATATATCTCTCCTATTTCTCTTTATCGTCTGATACTGATGATACCGGAGTATCATCTATATCATCTTTAAGTGCCATATTGCTGTATTTTTCATAGTCAACTCCATCAACATCTTTCTTTGCCGTATATAAATGGTATATATAACCATACAATACAATTACAAGGAATATAGTTAATCCAAAGTATCCATAAGCTTGAAGTTGTGCAATATCCACTTTAAACCTCTACTTAAGACTATTCAAATATGCAATTATTGCAACTATTTCAGGAATCTCGCCGCGAGCAACCGCATCTTTAACATCTTGATCTTTCATATCTTCAGCAATAACTTTTGCCTCTTCCAAAGCGATAGCTTTTGCATCAGCTATACTTTTACCCATTTTTACAACTTTGCTAGACCCATCTTTCATAGGAACAGGCTCATTGTAAGGAACAGAGAAAAATTGTGCTACCGTTAACTGTTCTGCATACGCAGTATCTATATCAGCACTATTTGTAAACATCCAGCGATATGCCGGCATAATAGAACCCGGAACAACAGAAGCAGGATTTTTCATATGATTTTCATGCCAATCAGTAGTTCTATAGTTACCAACACGCATTAAATCTGGACCGGTTCTTTTTGAACCCCATAAAAATGGACGATCATAAGCATATTCACCGCTTAATGAATAGTGACCGTAACGGTCAGTTTCTGATTTAAACGGACGAACAAGTTGTGAATGACATGCATTACAACTGTTTTTTATATACACATGACGACCTGCCAACTCCAATGTCGAATATGGAGCAGTACCGATAACCGGACGAGCTGCTTGAGCAAAGTTTGGAAGTATTTCAACCAAGCCTGCAAACGAAATTGCCAAAAACACACCTACCGCAAAAAAGAACGGATGTTTTTCTAACCAATGAAACATATTTTATCCTTTCTGTTAAGCGCCCATAGGCGAAGCATTTTGTAGCTCATGTTCTTCAACAGGACGAGCAGACATAGTTTTATAAATATTATATGCAAACATTAAAAAACCAACTAGATATAATAGACCGCCTACACCGCGAATAGTATAATATGGGTGTAAAACTGTTACAGTATCAATAAATGAGTAAGCTAAATTACCAAACTCATCATGCGCACGCCACATCATACCTTGAGTTATACCTGCAATCCACATAGAAGTAAAGTACAGAACTACACCTAAAGTTTGAATCCAAAACTGCGCTGCCATTAAAGATTTAGAGTAAATCTCTCTTTTAAATACGCGCGGAGCCATATGAAATAGAGCTGCCATAATCATAAAGCCAACCCATCCAAGGACACCGTCATGCACGTGACCGACAATCCAGTCAGTAAAGTGTGCAATTGCGTTAACTGATTTAATTGCTTGTATAGGACCTTCTAATGTCGAGAACATGTAAAATGTCGAACCTAGTATCATAAATTTGATTAACGGAGAAGCAGCAACTTGTTGCCATTCACCCTTCATTGTAAGAAGCATATTGATAGCTGAGCCCCAAGACGGAAGAATCAATATAACTGAAAAAATCGAACCCATTGTCTGCATCCAATCAGGAACAGTTGAATATAAAAGATGGTGTCCGCCTGCCCATAAATAAACAAACATTAATCCCCAAAAAGATAATAATGAAAGCTTATACGAATAGATAGCTTGTCCCGACTCTTTTGGTAAAAAGTAGTAAATCATAGCAACAATAGGAACAGTAAAACCAAATGCAACGGCATTATGCCCGTACCACCACTCTACAAGCGCATCATTTGTACCTGCATACATAGAAACAGAATGATACCATGCACCTATTCCACTCTCACCGGCAGCACTTTGACCTAATATAGTAGGTATCTCCATGTTATTGAAAAGGTAAAGCATAGCTATACCCAAGAAAGTAGCAATATAGTACCAGATAGAAATATAGAGTGATTTTTCACGGCGAATACCGATAAGACCAAAAATACTCATACCAAAAATTACCCATACTACTACAACTGCAATATCTATAGGCCATTCAAATTCAGCATACTCTTTTGAAGTAGTTACACCTGCAAAAAGAGAAACAACAACTGCCGCTACAACTACAAGATAGAGCCAAAAATGTACTTTACCGAGACCCATTAGCAGTTTTGATTCTGCCATAGACACTTTCAATACACGTTGACCAACATAATACCAAGTAGAAAAGATACCACTTAACGTAAACCCAAATATAACTGCATCTGTGTGCAGTGGACGAAGACGACTAAAGTTAGTATATTCAGCTAGTCCTTCTCCCAAGATTGTATTAACCCCTGGAAAAGCAAGTTGAAATGCTAAAATTACACCGATGAGCATACCAACAATCCCTAAAATGATTGTTGTTAACATGAACATCTTTGCGACTGTGTAGTCGTACTCTAATGGACGATTTTCCATATATAGCCTCCTTAAAGATTCAAAGCAATTATGTCTAATTAAATTTAGCTAAATTTATTAAACTAATTAACATTGATATAGTAACAGTATAAATGTTTAAGAATTCTTAATTTTTGACAAATTTTTGACAAATTTAAAAAATTTGCTGCTTTTTAATATTTACTTAATACTATATTAACAATAAGTTGTTATAAATAAGGGAAGTTTTTATCTTTTTATTAAAGATAAAAACTCGTTGAAGATGTATCTGCTCTCTTTTGGACCGGGACTAGACTCCGGATGATGTTGAACAGAGAAAATTGGAGAGTCGTTATAACGTAACCCTTCGATAGTGTTATCAAAAAGATTGATATGAGTAACTTCTGCAATCTCTACGATATTTTGTGGAACATTATAGTTATGATTTTGAGCCGTAATCTCAACTAATCCTGTTTTGACATTTTTAACGGGTTGATTTCCGCCATGATGTCCAAATTTTAGCTTAAACGTATCATAGCCGTGTGCTATAGATAAAAGTTGATGACCAAGACAGATTCCAAACATTGGAATTTTTGCAGCTATTAGTTTTTTTATTTCATCCTGTTCATTTTTTAGTACAAGCGGATCTCCTGGTCCGTTTGACAAAAAGACACCGTCAATCTCTTTGTCGTTGTATCTTTTTATAAGATTTTCTGCACTAAAATTATTCGGTATAACTTCAACACCGATTTTTGCACCTACTAACTCATTTAGTATATTTGTTTTAACGCCAAAATCTAAAACTACTATATTTGCCTCTGCAACAGGAGCAGCATCATACTCAAAAGTTCTATCGTTATATGTTGATTGCGTGTGTTTATACGCAGTTTTAGTACTAACTTGTTCTATATAGTTTACATCTTCTATTCTAGGACTATTTTCCAAAATCTTTTTTAGTTCGGCTTTATCGCTAATTTCGGTAGATGCTATCATCATCATAGCACCCTCGTTTCTTAGCATTTTTGTAAGGTATCTTGTATCTATATCACATATACCCATAACGTTTTGCTCTTTTAAAAAATTAGCTAATGAACCCTCAGCTCTAAAATTAGAGTATCTCTCTTGATATTTTCTAACAATCATCCCCTTTGCATGAGCGGCCTTGCTTTCCATATCCTCTTTATTAACGCCGACATTTCCAATCTCAGGCATTGTAAATGTTACAAATTGTCCTGCATAAGAAGGATCAGACATAATCTCTTGATATCCGCTCATAGAAACATTAAAAACAATCTCCCCGACTACCGTATTTTTGGCACCAAAGCTATTAGCCTCTAAAAAAGTTCCATTTTCAAGATATATCCAGACTTTATTTTTAGATAGTTCCATACTCATTTACTCCATACCTCTCTTTATCATCTCTTCTTTATATAATTTTTCATACAATATATCAAACTCGTCAGTACCAGGAATGTACCTTTTCTTATATGTTTTAATCTTGTCCATTATTACATTATCTAGTTGCGAAGATTCAGCTATAAAAGATGTTATTGCATTATAGATAATATTTTTGATACGGTTTTCCGTAACGTCGAAATGAATTAAATCCTCTTCATACAACTCATCCAAAATTTTATGAGAAAGATCCGAATAGCGCTCTTCATAATTTAAAATAATGTCAAACTCAGGAGCCAATTTTTTCTTTATCATAAAGAAAAGTTGTCTTTCATCGACTAGATTAAACTCTATCTCCTCTTCATTTGCCTGACAAATTTCATTTACTTTCTCTTCAAGAGCAATCTCTTGTTTTACATTATGAGCTAATACTTTTTGAGCTTCTTGCATAACTGGTTCAAGCCCTCTTGTCATAGTAACAACACCACTTTTATTTAGGTCTATTGCAATTTTATTGGATATATGAGGTATAGTTTTTAATGATATTTTCATCGATAGACCTTGCTTGTATAAAATAAATTTGTATATTTTACAATAAGTAAGGTTAGTTTACGATTATAATAAAATTATTTATTTAAAAATAGTGTTATTATAAATATACTAATTATTGATTTTTAATAGTTGTCAGATATTTTTCAAAATCAACTTTATCAACCGGTTTTAAAAAATAGTAACCCTGCAATATGTCACATTTTTCTTTAATTAAAAAATCTTTCTGCATCTGCGTTTCAACACCTTCCGCTACTATGCTTAAACCAAAATTTTTTGCAATATTTAGTATTGTTTTTATCATATTTACGCTTTTATTAGTTTTATCAATCTCTCCGATAAAAGATTTATCAATTTTTAGTTCATCTATCGGAATTTGACGCAGATAACTGAGTGATGAATAACCTGTGCCGAAATCATCCATTGAAAAACGGATACCGCATTTTTTTATTTTGTGCATTATCTCTACTAATTTATTAATATCTTGAGCGACACTGGTTTCAGTCATTTCAAATACTACTTTAGAACATAATTTTTGACTTAAATACTTTTTTGATAGCTTTACTACATTATCTGCAAAATCAATACAAAACATTTGTCTCATACTTACATTTATTGACAACTGGTTTAAAGACACCCCTTTTTTATCCCAGTCGCTAAATGCTTTAAAAGCTTCTTCAAGTATGAAATATCCAAGCTCAATAATAAAGCCCGTTTGCTCTGAAATAGGGATAAACTCATCAGGTCCTATATTTCCCAACTTTTCGTTATGCCATCTAGCAAGCACCTCACAACCGATAACCTCATTCTTGTAGTTTAATTGAGGTTGATATTTAAGTGATATCTCATTGTTCTCTATGGCAAAATGTAACAATCGTTCTATCTCTAACTTTCGCTCAATCCTTATAGAAAGTTCATTATTAAAAACTGTAATACCGTTTCTTCCCTCAGATTTTGCTTCATACATAGCAATATCAGCCTCTTTTATAAAAGTGTTTGCGGTCATATTTGGGTTGTCTATGATACTGACTCCTATGCTTGAACTAATGTAGAGATGGTGTCCAGCAATAAAGTATGTCTGTTTAATTGTATCAAGCATCTCTTGTGCAAACTTTTTTGCCTTTTCTAATGACTCTTCTTTGCTTTTACATGTAGAACTCAATATACAAAACTCATCTCCTCCCAACCTAGAAATAGTTGCTTTATGTATTTTTGCCAGCTTGTTCATTCTATTTGCGGCTTCGATAAGGAGCATGTCGCCTATATCATGTCCTAATGTATCATTAATAGTTTTAAAATGATCCAAATCAACTAATAGTAGATACATGTACTTATTGTCACTTTTTTGAATTTTAATAGCATCTTCAAGCAACTCTATAAAATAACGTCTATTTCCAAGTTTTGTTAAATAATCATGATATGCTTGAAATTGGCTTTTTTGAAGATAGTTATATGTATTTCTTGATGCATAAAGAAGAACCCAGCCTAATACGAATGTCAATGATGCAATAAAATAGCTATAAGGTTCACCGACTAATATCAGATATACAGTTAGCGGAAGCATAGAAGTAGTTAGAATAAAAAGAGCTAATTTTTTTTCAGAAACTAGAATTGTTGCGGATACTACGGATACGCCTAACTGAGTGGTTATAGCAATGTAATGAAGTTCTATAATATCACGTGAGACATAAGTAAAAAACATTACCGTCCATGCGGAAAAATAGATAAAGAGAAAATATCTTAGTCTATTAAGCCATCTCTCTTTTTCATCTATGCTATAGTTATTTATAGAGTACTCTTTATAAAGCCTATATCCCCAAAGTGATAATAACAACATAAAAATATACCAAGTTATCTCAGGCAAATAAGATGAGTAAAGATGACCGATAACTACATATGTAAGACCCGTACTGACAAATAGATATAATAGAACAATTATCTGCTTATGCATAAATTTATAAAAACTCATATTGTTCAACATAATATAAATATCCTAAAAAAGTATTTTTTCATAGTAGCTGAATTTTTTAAAATGTTGTTTACAAAGAGTAGTTATATTAAATTATTTAGATAAAAGCAATGTTAGTTCAGATGCTTTCTTTGCATCAATTTTGCTCAAAATTGTTCCTACTGTTTTGGGTTTTAGCGAGGTAAGTATTGCAGCGGCCTCTTGCGGGTTCATTTCAGAGAGTACAGTTGCTGCATTTGCCGCTTTCATCTTTGCAAAAGTTTCTGCGATTTTGCTCATTTTTACATCTTTTATCTCTTTTAAAATCTCCTCATTTTTTTGGAGCATTTTTTTTACGGATTCCTCTTTTGAAGTAATTTCGCTTAGTTTTTTATTAACTACTTCTTCATCCTGAGATAACTTTGTCTCTCTTTTTTTTAATAACTCTTCAGTTGCAACTTTAAGTGCACTTAATGCCTGTTTTTGTTCATCAATTCTCTCAAGCTCCACAAGAAGCTCACTTTTTCTAGCTTTAAAAATCTCCGTACACTCAAACAGCTTATCACTTGTTTCTAACGCATTTAAAGAAATTACCGTAAATGTAGCAGCCAAAAATAGTTTTATCATCTATTTTTCCCTATAAATGTCATTAATGCCACCTCATCTAAATCTTTTGATTCTTTGGCTTTTACCTTTTTTAGCTCCTGCTTTATCTCTTGAAGCTCTAAGTATTGAAATTTTTCATGCTCTATCATATCAAGTTTTAACTGTTTTCTTGCCTGTTCTACTTGATTGGCGGCGAAATCAACCCACCCCTTATTATGATTTATAACTTCTCTTTGGGAATGGAACAGTGTTCTTGAAGCCAACATATCTCCAATTGTACCGTTTTTTGGAGACTCAATATCTTTTAATAAAACATACGACAACTCTAGAGCTGTTTTAGCACTATTTAAATTGGCATTTGCTTTTTGTAAAAACTGCTCACTCTTTTGCATACTATTCTTTTTAAGTTTTACAAGCGGGCTAAAGCGTGTTTTCACAAAGATATCCTCTATAAAATAATCGTATCGTCTCTTTCCGGAGATGTAGATATTATACCTACTTTTGTTTTTGTAATCTCTTCAATAACTTTAACATACTCTTGAGCTTCAATAGGTAAATCTTCAAATTTTCTTGCACCTGCAGATTTATCCCACCCTTTAAATGATTTGTAAATCGGTTTTACATCATCTAAATTTTCAGGTAAATAATCTATCTCTTGCCCGTTAAGCTCATAAGCAACACAAACTTTTACTTCACTAAACCCATCGAGTACGTCAAGTTTCATAAGAGCCAACTCATCACACCCGTTTAGGCGGCTTGCATATCTGCATGCAACGGCATCGAACCAGCCGCATCTTCTTGCACGTCCGGTCGTAGTTCCAAACTCATGTCCTTGCTTTCCGAGTCTCTTACCGTCTTCTCCCAAATCTTCACTAGGAAATGGGCCGTTTCCGACACGGGTACAGTACGCTTTTACTATTCCCGTTACTTTACCTATATCTTTTGGATTTATTCCTAGACCCGTACACGCACCCGCACTTACGGTTGAGCTTGAAGTAACATAAGGATAAGTTCCATGGTCGATATCAAGCATAGTTCCTTGCGCGCCTTCTAACAGAACTCTTTTGTTCTCTTCATCAAGCGCTCTCCAAAGCATTTGAGTTGTATCCGTAATAAAAGGAGCAAGTTTAACTTTATAGCCCTCAAGCTCATTTAAAAGCTCCTCTTTATTTGGAGTTTTAATTTCTAAAATATCAAAAATCGCTCTATTTTGTTCAAAATAATCCATAATAGAATTGCAAAGTTTTGCAGGATTTAAAAGTTCGCCGACTCTTACTCCGATGCGATTAATCTTATCTGAATATGCAGGCCCGATTCCCTTGCCTGTCGTACCGATTGCTTTATCGCCTTTTAGCTTTTCTCTTGCTTGATCTATCAAAGAGTGATAAGGCAGATTTAAATGAGCTTTATCTGATATAAAAAGACGTCCTTCTAAACCTTCAAATTGAGTCATCTCTTTAATAATAGATTCCGGGGAGAGAACAACGCCGTTTCCTACAATGTTTATAGCTTTGGGATTGAGTACGCCCGAAGGGATTAAGTGAAGTGCATATTTAACACCATCAACCCAGATTGTATGACCAGCATTATGCCCGCCTTGGCTTCTGCATACCATATCATATTCACAAGCTAATCTATCGACTATTTTGCCTTTCCCCTCATCGCCCCACTGTATGCCTACTATTAAATCCGCTTTCATTATCTTCCTCTTCTACTTCGCTTTTGTTTCTATCAATACGTCTGTATAAATTGCAAAACCGACAGAACTCAGCTCTGAATTTTTATATCTTCCGCCTCTGGCATATACTTCGTTTTTATCGATTACTCTAAAAAAAAGTTCATCATAATAAAGCATTTTTGCATAGTACATCGGTGCGAGCACGCTCTTCTTACATGTTAATGCCGCACTTAGATTTTTCATCTTTACCAGCTCTTCTTTAATCTCGTTTGGAACTATCTCAAGAAGTTCTTCAACCTGCTCTACATGTTGAAGATATACAAGTTTTTCCAGCCATTCTACTTTTAGGTTTAAAAATTTCTCTATATTTACATGTCTAAAATCATCAAGCGTTAGTTCGTCAAACTTCTCAACCAATAACTTTGGAATCATCATGTTAGATATCTGAACAAGAGGCTCTACATCTAGTTTATCAAAAATATCAATTGCGATATTTAATACAGACGATAATTTATTTTCACCCATAAACTCTACGCCGATTTGATACTGCTCATCTGTAGGATAACGAAAAACAGGCTGAATATAGAACCATTTTTTATGCTCTGTATTTCGCCCGAGTCTCTTTTCTATGATTCTAACAACGTCGATAGTCGAATCTGCTCTAAGCGAAATTGAGTTGTTTTTTTCATCATTTGATTTTATAAGCTCTTTTTCATTTGCAATACTTTTATGCTGATGATATGAAAATATTGGAGTAACAATCTCCTCAAATCCTTTGGAATATAAAATATCGCTAGCAATCTTTTCTATCTCTCTTTTTATTTTAGCGCTATTGCCAAAATAAAGTTTTGAACCGCTAGGAATTTCATGCTCTAAAATCATTTTTTATCTGCTTTAAAATATATTTCATTGAAAACTTTGTTAGCAGTTCCGTCATACGCTCTGCGTCCAAGTTTGCTAAGTGCATGCTCTATCGAGTTTACAACCCAAGCAATCTCGTATGGAGCAATCAATCCCATTTGATTTATGCGGAAAATTTTACCCTCTAAATGGTCTTGTCCGCCTGCAACGTTTACGTCAAAATCGGTTTTTAAAATTTTTCTGATTTGTGATGCATTCTCATCATCAATCGTCGTCATCGAAAGAGCGGGAGTTTTTGGATATACATGTAAACCTATAGCTTGAAGTGAAGATATAACCGCTTCTGCTCTAGTAGCAGTCTGCGCATAAAGCTTATCCAATCCGCCTTTTTTTTCTATAGTCTCTAATATCTCTAAAAGACCGATAGTAAGAGTAGTAGCAGCCGTCCATGCTGTAGTGTTTTTTCTTTGAGATTTTATCTCTGTTGCCAGGTTAAAGTAGTAACCTTTCCCTTTGCCGATTTTCTCAATTGAAGCATTGCTAAGACCCAAAATTGCAAGTCCCGGAGGAAGCATAAGAGCTTTTTGGCTTCCTGCGATTAAACAGTCAATATTTGTTATATCAATCTTCTCAACGCCGACCGCAGTAATACCGTCGGCTATAATCATAATATTTGGATTTATCTCTTTTACGGCTTTTGCAATAGCTTCAACAGGATGGCGAAGTCCGCCTGCAGATTCGCTAATCTGAACTGCTATAGCATCGATACTAGAGTTATTTCTAACCGCTTCTACAACAGCCTCAACGCTTACCGGCGTATCCCACTCATTTTTAATCTCTACATTTTTAAGTCCGTGAGCAATAGCAATTTTTCCAAATCTCTCGCCGAATTTTCCTGAATTTACATTTAAAAGAGTGTTATGGCAAAGGTTTATTACAGCTGCTTCCATAGCGCCCGTTCCGCTTGAAGCGAGCATTAAAACTTCATCGCTTTTAAACAGATTAAATAGATGCTTTCTTGTTTTTTCAAATATAGCTTCAAATTCAGGTGTACGGTGGTGCATAGTCTCATCGCTCATGGCGTTACGAACATTTTGAGGGACAGGGGTCGGTCCAGGCGTAAAAAGTAACATGTAAAAGTTCCTAATAAATTATGATTTAAAACCTCGCATTATATCCAAATAACTTAAATTGACTCTTTATTTTTATGCTAGAATTTCACTAAAAAATTTAAAAAGAGATAAATTAAGGGCTTCAATGACTATATTTGATTCTATTATTTTAGGCGTTATTGAAGGTTTTACAGAGTTTCTGCCCATCTCCTCAACAGGTCATTTAATTGTAGCTAGCCAATTTTTGGCAATAGAGCAAAACTCAATAAATAAAGCGTACGAAGTCATAATCCAATTCTCGGCTATTTTAGCAGTTGTACTTAATTACAGAGACAAATTTACAATTAAAAAAATTAATTTATGGACCAAAATATTTCTTGCTTTCTTGCCTATCGGTACTGTAGGTTTTCTTTTCTCTTCCCAAATAAAAGAGCTTTTTAGCGTCAATATCGTAGCGATTATGTTTATCATAGGCGGTATTATTTTTTTAATTGTGGAGAAGTTTTTTATACAAGAAGAAAATCATACTGTTGATAATATTGAAGAGATAACTCTAAAACAATCTATGATAATAGGATTTGCTCAAATATTTGCGTTAATTCCGGGAACTAGCAGAGCAGGTTCGACTATAATCGGCGCACTCCTTGTAGGACTTAGCAGAAAGGCAAGTGCAGAGTTTAGTTTTTTACTTGCTTTTCCAGTAATGAGCGCCGTTACTGCCTATGACATGTTAAAACATTATCATGAATTCAGCGATGCAAATCTGATTATTTTAGCCGTAGGGTTTGTAACATCTTTTATAGTTGCATATCTTACTATAAAGCTCTTTTTAAAATTTTTAGAAACATTTACTTTTGTCTTTTTCGGGGTTTACCGTATAATTTTCGGGGTTGTTTTACTATTATTTTTCAATTAAGGAATAGTATTTGCTTTAAATCTGCTGAAATAGTTTAAAGGAGTATTTATGCAAACTATTGGCAGATATAATTCAAGACTTCTAACGATTCTTGAGGCTCTGGAAATATCTTTTTATAAACTTAGTCGTAAAGTTTTATAATAAAAGAGAAGTTGCGCAAGCTAAACTGATGGTTTTAAAATCATAAAGATTACTTGGATGTAAAATCGATTTTAAGTCCATATAAATTCAATGGATGGAATTTAAAAATTCTCTATTATTAACTTAGCCAAACCCAGCGCTTTTGAGCGATGAGATAGCTTCTTTTTGACTTCATCGTCTAACTCGCCTAAAGTTTTACTATGTCCACTTGGAATAAACATAGGATCATATCCAAATCCGCCATTACCTATAGCCTTAGCAATAACTTTTCCGTACATCCATCCGTGAACGGTGTATTCGCCTTTTTTTGTAACTATCGCTATTGCTGCGGTATAATGAGCAGGTGAAGTCTCAACACCTTTTGCTTTTAAATCTTCTATTAATTTATATAAATTATCTTTGTCCGTTGCATCTTTGCCTGCATATCTTGCGCTATAAATTCCTGGCTTTGCATCTAAAATATCAACACTTATACCGCTATCATCCGCTAAAACTATTACATTTTCATCATTTAAAGCCTTAAAAACAGCTCTGGCTTTTATAAGTGCGTTTTCTTTAAAACTGTTGCCGTCTTCAATAATCTCAAACTCGTCAATAAGTTCACTATACGGAATAACTTCATAATCTTTACAAAGTGCTTTTATCTCTTTAACTTTGCCTCTGTTTGACGTAGCCAATACTAGCTTCACATGTAATCCTTACGATTTACTTTAAACTCACTACTTTTTATTTCACAAAGTTAGTGTAAACAATCTTTTAAATATAATTACGCCATTATATAGTATTTAAGGTAGATAATGTTTAAAAAAGTATTCCCTCTCTCCGCAATTCTTTCTCTTAGATTTTTAGGTCTGTTTTTGGTATTACCCGTTATTTCTATTTATGCACTTGAACTAGAGAACTCAACTCCTATGCTTGTGGGTATAGTTGTAGGCGGTTACGCACTTACTCAAGCTATATTTCAAGTTCCATTTGGAGCAATGAGTGACAAAATAGGAAGAAAACCTACTCTACTTGTAGGTTTGTTGATATTTTTAGCAGGTTCAATTATATGTGCTTACTCGACAGATATATATACTCTTATGATTGGAAGATTTCTTCAAGGTGCAGGTGCTATCGGTTCGGTTATTACGGCTATGATTTCCGATCTTGTTGAAGAGGAGATTAGAGGAAAAGCTATGGCAATAATGGGCGCTTCTATTGCTATAAGCTTTGCTCTTGCTATGGGTTTAGGTCCTGTTCTTGGCGCTAAATACGGTATCTCTTTTCTTTTTATATTGACGGCTATTTTTGCCTTATTTGCGATTATTCTTCTTTTCACCAAAGTGCCTACGCCTCCAAAAATAAAGCATACTTATCATGAAAGTGCAAAAACATCTGATATCTTAAAAGATTCTAACCTTTTAAATATGATTATCATTAATGCTATGCAAAAAGGGCTTATGACTATTGCTTTTGTTCTTATTCCTATAATTCTTACTAGTGCTGATTTCACATGGCAAAAATCAGATTTGTACATGGCATATCTTCCTGCTATGATTTTTGGTTTAGTTGCAATGGGACCTGCAGCTGTTTTTGGAGAAAAATATAATAAACCAAAAGAGATATTTTTACTATCTATTGCTTTGTTTATAGGCTCATTTTTAATTATGGGGCTTACCTCTTCAAGCACAATTTTTATAATTGGTGTAGTGCTGTTTTTTATCGCTTTTAACATGATGGAGCCGTTAGTTCAATCAATGATTACAAAATTTGCAAAAGTACATCAAAAAGGTGCTGCTCTTGGAATTGCAAACTCTGCTGCTTATTTTTCGACATTTATAGGCGGTACGACTGCGGGCTTGCTTTTGGGATTTAGTAATAGAGAAACTATAGGCATATCTGTAGCGATAGTTGCAGTTTTTTGGCTTTTATGGACACTAAGACTTCAAAACCCTATTAAACATTCTCATCTTTATATTTCACAAAATGATGTTGATATGTCAAAACTTAAAAATATTGAAAGTAATCATATTGCGGAGTGGTATATAAATGATACTGAAAAGTTAGTTATTATAAAATATGTAAGCGATGCAATAGAAAAAGAGGATTTAAAAGCTAAAATATCAAGATAAAGATAAGGTAAGTTTTTAAATCTTACCTTATCGCTATAGTTACTTTTGAGGCAGTATGTACATGTTGTAATAACGCCCTTCAAATTTAGGCTCTTTATCCATAACTGCGATATCTTCAAGCATTGGCCAAATTTTAAGAAGAACGTCTTTTGCCGCTTCCGGATTTGCCATTTCACGACCCTTTAAAAATACGCGAAATCTAACATGCTTTCCTTGCTCAATAAACTCTCTAGCATGTTTAACTTTATAAGCAATATCGTTTTCGGCAATCTTTACAGAGAGCTTAATCTCTTTAACATCAATTTTAACTTGATTTTTTCTCTGTTCTTTGAGTTTTTTCTCTTCTTGATACTTATACTTGCCGTAGTCCATAATTTTTGCCACAGGAGGCTTTGCATCAGGAGCAATCAGAACTAAATCTAAACCTAGCTCATTTGCTTTTTCCATAGCTTCATCAATAGAAATAATTCCTAATGATTCTGCTCCATCTACATTACAACGCACCTCCGGTACACGAATATCGTCATTCATTATGACACGGTCTTTTTTGCTCAAAAATTTACCTCATTTATTTTAGTTTGTATAAGCGAAAGAAATTCACTTTCACTTAAGTTATATTGTTCTCTCGTTCTTCTGTCACGAATCGCAACAGTTCGAGACTGAGCCTCTTCATCACCTATAACAACAAGCATAGGCACTTTTGTTTTTTCTGCTGTTCTTATTCTTTTATTTAAAGAATCATTTTTAGAGTAGATTTCACTATCTGCTCCTAAATCTATCAATTTATCTGCCAACTCTTTAGCATAATCGTTATGCGTAGAAGCTATCGGGACGATTGCAACTTGAGTCGGAGCGATAAACATTGGAAACTCTCCAGCGTAATGCTCCGTTAATATACCAATAAAACGCTCAAACGAACCTAAAATTGCTCTATGAATCATAACTGGCTGAATTTTGTCATTATTCTCACCGTTATACTCTAATTCAAATCTAGAAGGCAGATTAAAGTCCAGCTGAATTGTGCCACACTGCCACTCACGCCCGATTGCATCGGTAATTTTAATATCAATCTTTGGTCCGTAAAAAGCTCCGCCGCCTTCATCTATCTCATAAACAAGACCGTTTTTATCCATTGCATTTTTTAAAGCCTGTGTAGAAATTTCCCACACTTCATCGCTTCCTACTGCTTTTTCAGGTTTAGTAGAAATCATCATCTTATAATCAAACTCAAATGTTGACATAATTTTATCTACAAAATCAACAACTTCTATGATTTGCTCTTCAATCTGGTCAGCTCTACAAAAGATATGTGCATCATCTTGTGTAAATTCACGAACACGGAATAACCCGTGAAGAGCTCCCGTCATCTCATGACGATGAACAACTCCATACTCAAAATATTTAAGCGGCAAATCTCTATATGAGTGTAAATCTTCTTCATATACCTTAATATGTCCGACACAGTTCATCGGTTTTACGCCAAACTCTATCTCGTCTATATTTGTAAAGTACATGTTCTCGCCGTAGTTTTGATAATGTCCTGAAGTTTTCCACAAATCTGAACGAAGCATTTCAGGACCGCGAACAGGCTCATAACCGCGTTTTCTATGTGCTTTAAAAAGAAGTGATTCAAGTCTTGCACGAAGTCTTCCACCAGCTGGAAGCCAGATAGGAAAACCTGCTCCGACCTCTTCACGGAACGTGAAAAGCTTCATCTCGTTACCGAGTTTTCTGTGGTCACGTTTTTCAGCCTCAGCCATTTGGTCTAAATATGCTTTTAGCGCCTCTTTATCCGCAAATGCAATACCGTATATACGAGTCAGCATCTCATTTTTAGAATCCCCACCTAAGTATGCACCTGCAATTTTAGTAAGTTTAAAATATCTTATAAGCCCTATATTCGGTAAGTGAGGCCCACGGCATAAATCTTCAAAATCACCCTGCTTATATATAGAAACTCTCTCACTTGGTATTCTATCCATAACAGAAAGTTTAAGATGGTCATTTTTAAATTTTTCTTTAGCTTCAGTCATAGAAATATCATATTTCTCTATCTCATATTTTTTCTTAGCTAACGATAGCATCTCTTTTTCAATATTTTTAAGGTCGCCCTCTCCAATCTCTTGACTTGTCTTAAAATCATAGTAAAAACCCTCTTTTACAGTAGGTCCAACATAAAATTTTGCATCCGGATACAGTGATTTTATAGCCTGAGCCATAAGGTGAGCGGTAGAGTGACGAAGAACTTCTAAAGAATCAGGTGAATTATCCAGATGAATCTGCTCACCCTCAAATCCTTTCTCTTTTGCAGTTTGCAAATCAATTATTTCGCCGTTATGTTTTATTGCTATTACATTCAAATTTTTATTCCTATCTATTTTTAATTACATGTACTCTAAATTTCAGTTTTTAAAACCGCTCCGTTTGAAGCGTTTGAAACTAAAAGCTGATAACGTTTAAGCCACTTAGATTTTACCTCATTTTTATACGGTTTGTAATTTGCTCTTCTTTTTGCAAGCACGTCTTCACTTACATTAAGTTGCAAAATATGCTTATCAACGTCTAGTTCTATCTCATCGCCATCTTCAATAAAAGCTATCAAACCGCCCTCGGCAGCTTCTGGAGAAACGTGACCGATACTCGCACCCTTAGTTGCTCCTGAAAAACGACCGTCTGTTATTAAAGCTACACTATCACCAAGCCCCATTCCTTGAATAAGTGCAGTGGGTGCTAACATCTCCTGCATCCCAGGTCCACCTTTTGGACCCTCGTAACGGATAACCACAACATCGCCTGACTTAACTTTACGAGACATTATTCCAGTTATTGCCTCAGGCTGAGAGTTAAAGCAGATTGCTTTTCCTTTAAACTGACGCATGTTTGGCTCAATTCCTGCGGTTTTAACAACTGCACCTTCTAATGCCAAATTTCCGAATAAAATTGAAAGTCCGCCTACTTTTGAGTAAGCATTCTCATTTGTATGAATGATTGCTTCGTTTAAAATATGCGCATCGGCTATTCTCTCGCCCAATGTCTCACCTGTTACAGTTGGGTTATCAAGATAAAGAAGTCCGCCTCTGCGACTGACCTCTTTCATAACCGCGTTAACACCGCCTGCTTTATCGATATCATCCATATGAACAGTTGTTAATGACGGAGAAATCTTAGCGATATGTGCAACATTATCAGCTATTTCATTGATTTTTTCAATAGGAAAATCAACTTCTGCCTCTTTTGCGATTGCTAACATGTGAAGCACGGTATTTGAACTTCCACCCATAGCCATATCAACTACAAAAGCATTATGAATTGCTTTTTCGTTTAAAACATTGCGCAAGTTGTATTTGCTGTCATCAGCTTTTGCCATCTCAACAATTCGTTTAGCGGCTTTTTCAACCATCTCTATACGAGCAGGAGTCATAGCTAAAACAGTTCCATTTCCAGGAAGAGCTATACCCATAGCTTCACAAAGAGTATTCATAGAGTTTGCCGTAAACATTCCTGAACAGCTTCCCCCACTTGGACATGCGTTACACTCTATATCATAAAGTTCTTCATCGCTTATCTTGCCTTCGGCATGTTCGCCTACTGCTTCAAATGCAGTTGCTAAGTCTATCGCCGTGCCATCTTTTTTATGCCCTGCCGGCATTGGACCGCCTGAGACAAAAACGGTAGGAACATTAACACGGAGTGCACCCATAATCATACCGGGAACAATTTTATCGCAGTTAGGAATACATATGAGAGCATCTAATTTATGAGCATTCATAACAGTTTCAATAGAATCAGCAATAATTTCACGAGAAGGTAAAGAGTATAACATACCGTCATGCCCCATAGCTATTCCATCGTCAACACCGATAGTATTAAATACAAATGGAACTCCGCCCGCTTCCCTAATAGCCTTTTTTACAATTTCACCATACTCATGTAGAAAAAAGTGTCCAGGGATAATATCTATATAACTGTTTGCTATTCCGATAAAAGGTTTGTCAAAATCTTCATCTTTTAACCCCGTTGCACGAAGCAGTGAACGGTGAGGAGCCTTATCAAAGCCCTTTTTTATGGTATCGCTTCTCATTAAAATCCTTAACTCTATTGTTGTTATTTCCTATTAAGAATGAAATTATACCATTTTTTTAAATTTTTTTCTAAAAACTCTTTACAAACGAAAATTAAATCGCTATAATTCCGCTCACTTAAAAAAATAAGTGCAAAAAATTGCGGGAATAGCTCAGTGGTAGAGCACAACCTTGCCAAGGTTGGGGTCGCGAGTTCGAACCTCGTTTCCCGCTCCATTAAATATAAAAAACAAAAAAAAGATATCCGATATCTTTAAAAACCCATGCCCGGGTGGTGAAATCGGTAGACACAAGGGATTTAAAATCCCTCGCTCGTAAGGGTGTGCCGGTTCAAGTCCGGCTTCGGGCACCATTATTATAAATTTTTGTTGAAACTGGTGCCATCGCCAAGTGGTAAGGCCGCAGCCTGCAAAGCTGCTATCCCCAGTTCAAATCTGGGTGGCACCTCCAATTATTTATATTTATACTTTTTTTACAAACGTGGATCTTTGGCAGAGTTGGTCGATTGCACCGGTCTTGAAAACCGGCGAGGGTTATACCTCCCAGAGTTCGAATCTCTGAGGGTCCACCACTTTTTTTATTCAACGCGATTTCTACCCCTCTCTTTAGCAAGATAAAGTTTTTCATCTACCTTAATGACATATTTATCAATACTCTCTTGTGTTGAGGCTACATTATTATCAACAAGAACAGTAATTGTTCCTATACTTACCGTATAACGAATAGTCACATTCTCAATAATTACCTCTTTGGAAGCCGTTAAATCACAGATTTTTTGTGCAAGCAAAAGAGTCTCTTTTCTGTCTGTCATAGGAAGTAGAATCATAAACTCCTCCCCGCCAAAACGAAAAATATAGTCTGACTTTCTTAGAGTTTGCTCCAATATTTTTGAAAAGTGTTGAAGCACTAAATCTCCTACCGCATGTCCGTAAGTATCATTAATTAATTTAAAATGATCCAAATCACACATCATAAGAGCAAATTCTCTGCCGGTAGCTTTAGCTATCTCTATTTTACTTAGCATTATTTTATTAAATAAGCGTCTAGTAAGCAGATGTGTCAGAGGATCTTTAGCACTCTCTTCTATCTCATTTAAAAAAGCAATCTCATTCCCGATTTCAAGCGAGTAGTAGTCTATTCTATGCATAAGATGAATAAGAGTTGCAGGATGAGATTTCTTACCCTTGCAGTAATTGACAACATTTGCAGCCAAATCATGCAGATTCATATGAAGCTTATCTATTGCCTTAAAGTGAGATGTGGAGAGAAGATACGAGGTTGAAGAACCTTTCATCCATTTGCCAAAGTCACATAAAGTAGGATTAAGCTGAGGATAATCTTCATCATACTCTTTTTTTTGAACATAAGCGATAAGTTTGATTATCCATTTTATATGATTTTCGTAATGTATCATAAACTTTTTATCAGGCATCAATTGTATATGTGATAATCGAAGCTCATTTTTAAGCTTTAGCTGATTTAAAAATTTGTATAAATATAAAACCGTGATTTGTTGTTCATGCTCTAAAAAAAAGAGATTAACTTCATCTATATATTCAAATTCATGTTTATTTATAAGAGTCCCAAGAAGCTTTCGTACGACGGTAACAAGCTCACTATATAAAAATAGATACGATATATCTTGTTCAATCGTAAAGTTTACAACTATTTTTGTATTTTCTTCAATTTCTTCTTGACATGTAGATAAAAGAAGGTTTAAAAACAGTTTTTTATACTCTATAATTGCATGTGTATATAAAAATTCAGTTGAATACTCGGACTGTATAGTCTCAAGATTAATATTGTAACTATCAACACACTCTTTAATTTCAGAAAAATACTTTTTTATCACTTTCATTTCAACTTTCCTAATTTAATTATTAAAAAAACAGATATAAGAGATTATAGCTATAAAATTTTAATTTGTTCCTTTATATATTTTTTTGCTCTTAACTTATGTTATGATTTCTCTATTAAACATAGGAGATTAAAAATGACAAACGGTATTAAAAAAGTTGGAGTATTTTGGGCGATGGCGATGGCAATTGCGCTTTTAACATTGGGAGGATGTGCGAGAGTCGGGACAAATTTTAATGCTAGTCAAGTTCAAAGAATTAAAATTGGCGAAACAACGCAAAATGATGTTGTTGCTATGTTTGGACAGCCTTGGCGTAAAGGTATTGAAAATGGAGTAAGAATGTGGACTTACGGTCGCTACACATATCGTTTAATAGGTGAAACAGATACTAAAGATTTAGTTATTAAATTTAATAACGAAGGAAAAGTAAGCTCTTACACCTTTAATACAACAATTAACGACTAATCACTTAACTGAAATAAAAAACATTTTAGAGCCTTAAAAAAAGGCTCTAAAACAAACTAAATCTATTTATATTTTTCTTCTACGATAGTTACATTGTGTTCATCATCAATCAGACTAAGCTCACCGTCACTTATATTGCATTGTAAAGTCATAGTTCTTTGTACAAGCTGCTCTATATCTTGGCTAATATTAAGATGTATTACAGATAAATTGTTAAAACGCTTAAGTGACTTTTCCATCTGTTTCCACCAAGCTGACGCACTTCCTTCTTGATAGGTATAAATTATAACTTTCTGGGAACGCCCGCATGCTTTTTTTATACGTTTTTCATCAGGCTGACCTAAATCTATCCAGAGCTTAATATCCCCGTCTAATGATTTTTGCCATAAATCAGGCTCATCATCTTGAGAAATACCTTTGCAAAAGACCAATGCTTCATCTGCATTAAATACAAATGCCGCTAAGCGAACCATTAACCGCAGCTCATTTTCCGAAGGGTGTTTGGCTAAAGTAAAATTATGCTCAGAATAATAATTACGATCCATATCCGCAATATTTAATGCGGTCTTGTAAATAGTTGCTTTAGCGGCCATCTTTTTCCTTATATTTGATTCTAATATTTTCAAGAGTATGCAATGATAGAGTTTTTATTCTATTTTTTTAGTAAAACTATGTAAAAATGTCAATATCAAGATAAAAATAGCATAAAACAATCAAGGTCAAATATGAAATCTTCTCTTAAAAATAAAAGAAATAATTCTGCAGCTAAAAGTACTGCAAGAAAACCGCTTTCAAAAGATAAGCAAATTGATTTAACACCGAAAAATGAAGTTAAAGAGATGTTTATAAATTGGTTTAAAAAAAACAACAATATAGGTCAGATTATGACAAAACAAGATGTTGTTCAAAATATTTTAACCAAATTAAATGCAAAACAAGATGATGCTTTGGAAGAGGCGATGAATGAGCTAAAAAAAGATGGTTTATTCGAAATAAAAGAAGACGGTGTCACATTAGTTCTGACTAAAATTTGCTGAGTTAACTAAACAGTACCTTTTTGACATGTAGGGCAAATACCCGATAATACAAGTGAATTATCATCAAACATGTAGCCGCTTTTTTCTGAAATATTTTTAACTATACTGTCTAAACAAACTTTTACGTCTTCTAGCTTTTCGCACTTTTTGCAAATCATATGAGAGTGTTCATCTTTTAGAATCTCATATTTTGATTTACCGTTAGGTACTTTTACTTCTTTTAAAAGATTGACTTCCATCATAAAACTTATATTTTTATAAAGTGTTGCGATTGATATGGAGTAAAAATCTTTGCGAATGATAGTAAAAAGTTCTTCGATACTTACATGTCCCATATCACCCAATACGGAAAGTATTCCTATACGTTGAGGCGTAACTTTTAAATTGTGCTCTCTGAGCAGTAGTTCATAATTTTTCATGATTGAGATGGTAGCATTTATATTAATAATTTTAAATAAAAATTTTTTAATATATTTATATTTAAGAATTTAGTAATAATTTTTCCTAAATAAGAATTTTTATTATTTATGCTTAAGTTCTTATATGATAAACTCTCAAATATCCAAAATTACTAAGGAGTGTTAAAATGAAATTACTAAGCTTAGTAGCTATTGCTACTTTATCGACTCTTTCGTTTGCTTCAAGTCTTTCTACTGAAGCCAAAAAAGCAGGTTTAAGACCTATTCCTCAAAGTCAGTCTGAGATATTAAAGCTTGTTGATGACCCTAAAAATCCTATAACGGATACAAAAGTAGAACTTGGTAAAAAACTCTACTTTGATCCTAGGCTCTCAAAAAGCTCACTAATTAGCTGTAATACATGTCATAATTTAGGAATGGGCGGAGCTGACGGCGTAAGTGCGGCAATCGGGCATAAATGGACTGCAAATCCACATCATCTAAACTCTCCTACCGTATATAACTCAGTACTCAATACAGTACAATTTTGGGACGGTAGAAGCCCTCACCTAGAGGATCAGGCGCAAGGACCGATTCAAGCGGGACCTGAGATGGCAGCACCTAAAGAGCTCGTTGTTCAAAGAGTTACTTCTATTCCTGCATACGTAGATGAATTTAAAAATGCCTACGGCAGCAACATAAAAATTGACTTTGAAAAGATAGCAGACACGATTGCGGTATTTGAACGTACTCTTATTACTCCTTCAAGATTTGATGAATTTATGCACGGCAAAGACAATGCATTAAATAAAGCAGAAAAGGATGGTTTGAAAACTTTTATGGACAAAGGCTGTACTACATGTCATAACGATATAGGTATAGGCGGAACTATGCAGCCGTTCCAGATTGCAAACAAATATAAATTTGCAGATACCGGTGATTTTAAGGGTGATAAAAACGGCATGGTGAAAGCTCCTACACTTCGCAATATAGAAGAGACTGCGCCATACTTCCATAATGGTAAAATCTGGTCGCTTCAAGAAGCAATTAAAGAGATGGGAAGCGTACAGCTAGGCATTACTATAAACGATAAAGATGCGGCTTCAATTGAGATATTTCTAAAAAGTTTAACGGGAACAAAGCCGCAAATTACGTACCCGATACTTCCCTCAAGCACAAACAACACTCCAAAACCTGATGCGCTTTAAGCATTAAACGACGGTATTTTTGCCGTCGTCATACCTACTTATGTTATAATTAATATCCAAAATATCATTGATAAAAGGATACTTATATGCCGTTACCATACTTTAAAAATATACAATCCGACATACTTGCTTATAAAGAGAAACTAGATAAAAATAATGTTACTATCGATAAAACTAATTTGATGTTTTTGAATCTTATTTTAGATATTTTGGAGTATTTAGGCACAGAAGATGCGAATAACCTCGACGAACAGTGTGAATATAATATTATGACGATGAGAAAAGAGTTTGAGGGCGTTATACACAGTGATGCAGTCAATGAAAAAGCACAGGCAATTTTGCTTACTTTTTTTCTTCGTGTTGCCAAAGAGATGGAAGTTAAATACAAAAAAATTGATAATGAATATCTTCAAACACTCTATTCCCTTATGACCTCAAAAGATTTTAAATATCCAAGCTATATCAAGAGTCAAAAAACATTTGCACTTGATAAAATGCCAGAAAATATTAGAAGGATGGAATATCTAAAATAATATTTTAGATACTTTATCTTTATGAGTAAACATAACATACTTATTTTTACCTGACAATTTTGCCTGATACATAACTTCATCTGCTTGTTTAATAATCTGTTCTGCGTTTAATTCATTTTGTTGAGGGTAGAATGTGACGCCGATACTTGCTGAAACATTTATAGGAAATCCATTAATACTTATCTCCTCTGATACGATATCAAGCAATCTTTTTAAAAATGATGTTATGGATACTTTATTTGCTACATCAACCAATAACGCTATAAACTCATCTCCGCCTATACGAGAAATTGTATCGCCTTCTCTAAATAAGCTTTGCATTTTCTCAGCTAACAAAACAAGCAGTTTATCACCTGCTTCATGTCCATAAGTGTCATTAACATCTTTAAAACCGTCAATGTCAATATATATGACGGCTATTAACTGTTTTCTGCGAACTGCCTGCGCCATAGCTTGATGCATTCTATCGATAAATAAAACACGATTTGGAAGGTTTGTCAACATGTCATGGTGAGCGATATATTCAAGTTTTTGCTGTTGCTGTTTTTGCAATGTTATATCCGTAAAAATGGCAACATAGTTTTTTACTACACCGTTCTCATCGTAAACTGCACTGATAGTTGAATTTTCAACATACTCCTCTCCGCTTTTTTTTCTATTTAGTAATTCGCCGCGCCAAACACCGTTGCTATGTAAGGATTCCCACATATCCGTATAAAATTCTTCATTATTATGTCCTGATTGTAGTATTCTTGGATTTTTGCCAAGCACTTCGCCACGCGGATAGCCTGTTATCTTAACAAATGCATCATTTACATCAATAATGTTATTATTGGCATCCGTTATAACAATTCCTTCGCGCGCTGAAGTAAATACACTCGCCGATAACTTAAGATTATCCTCAATCTGTTTACTTCTAGTGATATCTCTAACAAATGCAAGACTATATTCACGCCCTCTATACTCAATGTAATTTGCATTTATTTCAACAGGAAACATAGTTCCCTTTTTATTTTTATGTCTTGTTCTAAAAATTAATGAGCTATTTTGCTTTAGTTCTAAAAAAAATGCTTCTAAAGATGAAAGATTAAAATCTGAATCTATATCAGATATTCCCATGCTCTTAAATTCCTCTTTTGTATAATCCAATTGACGAACCGAACCATCACTTACATATTTAAAACATCCATCTTTATCAGTTAAATATACCGCCTCTTCTGCATGGTCTAGTGCATATTTCATAAGTTTTAGCTCTTCTTCTGCTTCTTTATCTTTTGTAATATCCCTTGCAAAGCCTACGGTGCCAAAAAGATTTCCCTCTTTATCCAAAATAGGAGCTTTATAAGTTTGATGCCATATTCTCTCGCCATTACATTCAATGAGTTCTTCAAGCTCTTTTTTTTGTAATGTTTGCATAATCTCTTTATCATCGGCGCGATATGCCTCAGCTAAATCTTTTGGAAAAAAATCTAAATCATTTTTACCGATAAATTCTGATGGATTATCAAGTCCAACTGCTTTAGCAACAGGCATATTTATCGCTAAATAATCGCTATTTGTGTCTTTTAACCAAACAAAAAAAGGGAAACTGTCTAATATTGCACGTTGATAACTTTCACTTTTTTCAAGCTTTTTTTGGGTTTTTTTTTGAAGTGCTATTATCTTATCTTTGTCATCTTGCAACTCTCTAAGATAAGATAATAAAAAAGCTATTAAAGGAAAAATGGTAATACCGACAAGAAGAGGAATAGTAAAACCTACTGTTAAAAGATTTTTATCAAAAAAATAACCCGTAAGCAAGTAGCTATGAATAAGAATCAAAATTTCAGACATAACAAGAGCTAAAACACTAAAGAGAATAACAAATTGCCAAAACCCAATCTTGGCTAAGAAGGTTACTGCTTTATTCATAGCATCAAGTTTATCTGTAGTTATATTAAAATAAACATAATTTTTTTTAATACAAAAAAAACAAAATTGCCGCATAAATATCTAAAATTAATTTAAATTATCCTATCACTCCCCCCGTCTATGGCAACTTGAGAACCCGTTGTTTTTGAAAAAGGTTTTCCTGCCATAGCACACACAAGTTCCGCTACGTCATCTGAGCAGATTTCAGTTTTAAGCACATTATTCGTCTTATACTCCTCTACACTCATCCCGTAAGCTTTTGCACGTTTTTGTAAAACTTCATCAGTCCATATAGCCGTATCAAACACCGCATGAGGATGAAGCGTATTTACTCTGACTCCGTATTCTCCGAGTTCTAGTGCCGCTATACGTGCAAGCTGAGTCTGTCCCGCTTTTGCTACCGAATAAGCCGCCGCTCCTTTTCCGGGTGCGGGAAAGTTTTTAGAAGCTATCATAATTATGGAAGCATCAACACCGAGCTTTAGAAACGGTGCTGTATATTTGAGCAGTTTTTGGTGCGAAGTGAGATTTATATCCATACTTTTTTTCCAATTCTCATCACTTAACTCATCAAGATTTTCACTCGGTGTAAAGATACCTGCATTGCTTACGACTATATCAATTCCGCCGAAACTCTTAACTGCAATCTCTATCGCATTTTGTATATCATAGCTACATGTCAAATCACACTTAACACCTTTTGCATCTGCTTTACTAAATATCTTCTCAACATCAGCGTTTATATCAAGAGCTACGACTGCCGCACCTCTTTTATTTAACATTTTAGCAATTGCAAGTCCTATTCCACTTGCCGCTCCCGTTACAAGAGCTATTTTTCCGCCAAACTCAGGCATACTTCCGCCGCCCTTTAATTTTGCTTGTTCAAGAGACCAATACTCTACTTCAAATATATCTGCCGCACTCAAAGCTTTATATCCGCCAAGCATTTCTGCCTTTAAAATCGCCTCGTAAGTATGTTCATTTATATCTTTGATAATATTTGCCTCTTTTGCATTTGCTCCAAAAGATAGTACTCCTGCACCCTTCAAAATAGCAAAATTCGGTGCAGGATTTAAAAGCATCTCATCTTTTTTATTTTCCAAAAAGTACTCTTGATACTCTTTTACATAATCAGCCAAATCAGATTTAAAATCATCTCTTAAAATAGCTGGAACTCTTTTTGTTCGTATAACATGGTCGGGTGTCAGAGGTCCATTAGTCGCTATTTTTTGGATATTTTGTTTAGAAAAATAGAGTGCCAAATCACTGTCGTTATAGATTGACACAGTCGCTTTGCCTTTTAAGTTTGAGACCTCTTTACGAATTTTTGCAAGAGTTAAAAGCTCGATATCAATACTGTTTTTTTCTACATGTAGCACTGCACCTTTTGCTTCAAGATACCTCTCTGCCCTATCAACCAACTCTATGGTTTTTTCATAAGATTCTTTTGCATCGTCGGCAAATGTAAAAAGACCATGATTTAGAAGAACCATACCCTCAAGCTTACTCCAGTCCACATCTCTCGTCATGTCATAAACAAGTTTAGCAAGAACAAAACCGGGCATGATATATGGAATAACCAACACTTTATCGCCGTAAAGTTCTTTGATTTTATCTTCGCCGTTATGCGTATTTGTGATTGTTACAACAGCGTCTGTATGTGTATGATCGACAAATTTAAAAGGGATAATCGCATGTAGTATTGCTTCAACGGAAGGGTTTGGAGCAGATGGATTTGTCATGGCAAGACGTTGATACTTTACCATATCCGTATCGCTAAGCTCTTGAAGCTCTGCCATTTTTAAAAGCATGTCCATTTTTACGGGAGCAAAACCCTCTGCTTCAATGGTTGCCAAATCCCAACCGCTCCCTTTTACATAAAGTATCTCTTCAACCTCTCCAAAAAGATTTATCGCAGTAGATTTTACGGATGTATTTCCGCCGCCGTGAAGAACTAAAGAGCTGTCACGCCCTAACAGTCTTGATGTATATACCCTTAAATCCAAATCGCTCTTATAATTTAGTGCTTCTTTATCATCCCATAAACTTTTCAATATATTATCCTCTAAACTTTTCTCTTATTTTATCAAAGTCCGCCTCGCAAACCCCTTTGTTTGTTATAAGCCCAGTTATAAGTCTTGCAGGTGTAACGTCAAAACCGTAGTTTATAGCAGACGAATTTTCAGGCGTAATACGCACTTCTCTTATCACTCCATCAGCGTCAACTCCGCGTATATACTTAACCTCATCTTCGCTTCTAAGTTCAATCGGTATATCTTTTACACCGTCATTTATCTCAAAGTCAAAAGTAGAAGCCGGAATAGCCACGTAAAAAGGGATACCGTTATCATGTGCCGCAAGTGCTTTTAAATATGTTCCTATCTTGTTTGCCACATCTCCGTTAGCACTTACTCTGTCTGCTCCGACTATTACCATGTCAACTTCGCCTATTTGCATAAGATGTCCACCCGTGTTATCGGCAATAATCGTATGCGCGATTCCATCTTGGGCAAGTTCCCACGCAGTAAGAGATGCTCCTTGATTTCGCGGACGCGTCTCATCAACCCATACATGTACATCTATGCCCCTTCTTTTTGCTTCATAAATCGGTGCTAATGCCGTTCCTTCGTCTATAACCGCAAGCCAGCCTGCGTTGCAGTGAGTAAGAATATTAATACGGGTTTTATTCTTCTTTTTTAAAATATCTTCTATGATATCACAGCCAAACTCCGCTATTTTTTGGCTCTCTAACGCTTCTTTATCGTTTAGCTCTATAGCAAATTTTCTTGCATCTTCGACTACGTTGTCGGAACTCTTAAGCAGACTTATCATCTTATCAACCGCCCACATAAGATTTACGGCTGTCGGACGAGACTCTCGTATTAAAGCTGCTTTTTCTTTTAAAGCCTCATAATCTCCATAAACTTCTATTGCCGCTATATATATTCCAAATGCAGCAACGCTGCCTATAACTCCCGCTCCGCGAACAGTCATATTTTTTATAGCCTCTACTACTTCATCTGTCGTACTGAGATATTTTGTATCGTACTCAAACGGTAACTGTCTCTGGTCTATTACCTCCAAACACTCATCAAACATATCATCGCTCAGCCATAGAGCCTTATACTTACCCTGCATTTTTCACTATCTCCAATATCTCATCTACACTATTAATTTTTTCATAATTTATTACAAACTCTCTTGCAATTTTTAGAGCCATCTTCTCTGCTTCAGCTCTGAGATTTTTATCTTCAATCCCTCTTATCTCCTCAACCCCAGCAACACCGTAAACACGTCTTGCCATCTTACAGCCTGCAAAACCAATACTCTCTTTAATGATGTTTTTTACAAACTTCTCTTTATATCTTACAAGTGTTTCATTATCCAAATATCCCTCGACTAAAAGAGCCGACTCTTTGTGTTCACTCCAAAAATTCAAAAACTTATCTCTAAATTTCTCCATAACCTCTTTTATAGTAACTAAAAGCCAATTTTGAAAATCTTCATCTTTTGTAACTACAACATGGTAGATATAATTGTTTACCAAGTTTGCAAGTAATGCTCCAATATCAAAACCAAAAGGTCCTACAAATGCAAACTCAGGGTCAATAACATACGTCTCATTCTCATTTATCATAATAGAACCCGTATGCAAATCTCCATGTAAAAGAGCATCGCCTTGCGTCATAAATCTGTATTTTAGCTCTAAAACTTTCTCTTTAAATTCCATATCCGCAAAAAGTTTTTGTGCTTCGGGGTTGTTTTTTACATTTGCGTTATCGTTTGTCTCATGCTCCATAAAAGCAAAACTAAATACCAAATCTTCGGTTAGTTTACAAAGCTCCATATTGGAGTTAAATTGAGCAATTATAACTCTTTTTTCACTGCTGCAAAGATACAAAGATGATGTATAAAAAAGCATAGCCGACATGTACGTAGATATATGTTCGCTAAAATTTTTATATTTCACGCCGTCCATCAGCCCTTTTCTCATAATAACATGATTGCCTAAGTACTCCATAACTACTAAACTCATATCTTCGCTTGTGTGATAAAGATTCGGGATAAAGCTTGGAAGGATATTGTAAAATTTCTGCAAAGCCCTTATCTCGTATGTCATTCTCTCGCGCCCTAGAGGAAACTCCTCTCCTACACATCTAAGATATGGTACTGCCTGTTTTACTATAAGAGCTTTTTGCGGATTTTGTACGGAGCTTATTTTATATACATAGTTGAGATTACCATCGCCAATCTCCTGCGCTATCAAATCATCGGAACCAAAATAGCTCTTTATTTTTGCTATATTTGAGAGGTACTCTATCAAGGTTGTTTTATCTAATTTTTTATAATCCATTTTTTCCTCTTTGTTTAAAAAATTGTATCATAATTCACTATTAGTTTATAAAAAGAGGGCTAAATATGGGCTGGACTTGTCAACATGACTATAAAGGTTACTGCAAATTGGTTAAAAAAGATTGTGTTCCGGGAATGAAGGGGTGCATACTAAAGAGCAGCGAATATGTCTTTAGTAGCGGAAGTTTTGAAGAGGACAAAAAAATAGCGCAAGATAAAAAAAATACTCCTGAAATAGATTTTGCCGAATTAGCCAGAAGCAACTAGTTCCAAAAATCTAGCGGATTTGGATATAAAAAGGTATAGTTTAAATCTTTAATCAACTTATCTGATAAAACTCTGCGCTTACTCATTCCTTCAAAATTTCCAAGCGCAAAACCAAAATCTTTACCGTTTTTTTTATGAATTTCTGAGCGAAGCGGATGAGTCGGTGCAACTAAGTTATAGACCCCTTTTGTTATATCTTTTTCTATCATTGATTTTACTATGTTTATAACATCTTCTTTATGAATATAGTTTACATAGCCATCATTGAAATCTTTTGCACTCTTCCATCTGCCTGAAATTCTATCATCTCCCATAAGACCGCCAAGTCTAAGAACAACCACCTGCTCTTTTGCACCCGTAACCAAATCTTCCGCCTCTTTTATAAGCGAAGTTTTTGTAATAACCGCACTCTCATCCACATCTGTGTCAAACTCTTTATATACGGATGTAGAACTCATCAATATTATTTTAGACTCCGGCTTAGAGAGTGTTACTATTTTTTGGAGTGTCGAAAGGTAGTTGTCTTTGGTATTTATAGCAATGATAATAATGTCGCTCTGCCAAAAAGCAGAGTCATCGGCGGTGTTATCTCTTGAAAAACACTCTACATGTAGAGTTTTAGAGAGCTTATCAAATAGAGGTTTTCCTAGCCAACCGCATCCGATAATAGATACTTTTTTCATTTTTTAGGGCTGTTTGTCTGGTAGCTTTTTTTAATACTTAGCATCTCATATAAAGAGACCGTAGGCATAGCCTCTTCTATCAATTTATCCGTATCGCTAAATTGACCTCTCATTTTTTTAATATCTTCATATCCATCTGGCTTAATTTCGCTCATTGCTATATTTATAGTTCCTGCCCACATTAAAACAAGCATAATCCACACGGTTTTTTTCGCACCTGCATAGACTCCGATAAAATGAAAACCGATACTAAGCAATACGGCTACAATAAGGATAATGGTTAAACTCATCTATTCTCCTCTCTTATAGGTTCAATTTTAATTCCTGTATTTTCAAACATCTTGTCGCCAAAACTTTTTACTACCATAGTGCCAAGAAGCATTACAAAAGAGATAACCAATAAAAAAAATATCGCTAACGCATAACGTTTAAGTGTTGCCATTATTTCTCTTTTTCGTGAGCTTTCTTCTCTTCTTCTATTTGAGGTTCACTGCCTATCCAGTCAACGCATCTTGAAGTATGAAAATCTCTCTCGTAATCATCATTTTTAAAAAGATGATCTTCAAGTCTCCAACCTAGTTTTTGAGATAAAAGAACAGATCTTGAAACTGTTCTGCGCATCTTATTTTCACAAATTATAGTCTCTCCTGCGTTAAAAAGCTCTTCAACTCCGTTCATTCGAGACACGGTCAAGTTGTAATGAAAAGCCACCATTAACGTAACCATAGTACCTATACCTATCATACCTTTTTTAAATGCACCCTTTGGCATAAAATCTCTTGTCGTTACAAAAGCAGTCACACTTAATATAAAAGCGGCAATAACTATATATACTATCTCTAATTCTAAAAAAAGTTCCATATCAATCCCTTATTTTGCGTATTGCTCTTCCCAAGCTTCAAACTCGGGGGTAAAATATTCTATTCTTACTTTTTTAAACTCTCTTGAGCTGTAAAGAGGCATGTAGCTTTTTGCTTCTATTTCAGATGACATCTCTTCAATAATCGCACTCGTATCATCGGTAGTTTTTCCATGAACCATCGTAAAAAGGTTATAAGGCCAATTTGCATATTTTGGACGAAGATAGCAGTGGCTTACCGCACTAAAAGCTGCTGCTTTTTCCCCTATAGCTTCTCCATTTTCTTCATCAACATCCCAAACGACCATTGCATTTGCACCAAAACCGGCTTTTCTATGATTTAGAATTGATGCGAATCTTCTCATTACACCTGCTTCTTGAAGCTCTTGTAAAACTCTAAAAAATGTATCATAATCTATATCAAGCTCATCAATTATCTTTTTAAACGGCTCAGATACCATCTCTATATCATATTGAGCACGTCTGATAATCGCGTGATGAAGAGAAGTAAGCTCTATCTCGGTATGCTTAACTCTTTTAACTTCCTCTTTCTTTTCATCTTTGCCCGTAGTGTTTAGTTTTACGTTTATTTTAAAGAGTTTTAAAGTAGGGAGCATAATATAATCGTCTGCTTCTGTCGCTTTCGCCAAAACTTCTAAAGTTTTTTCTAAACCTAGTTTAGAGTTAGGAGCAACTGCCAACGTAAACCAAATGTTAAAATCATGATTTCTCTCATAGTTATGTGATATTCCCGGATGAGAATTTATAATTTTGACGGCACCGCTTATCTTATCCGATGGAATTTTAAATGCTACCAATGATGATATGTAACCCAATCTCTTAGTATCAAATATTGCCGATGTCTGACGTATAATATTGCTCTTTTTTTGCTCCTGCAAAATAGCAAGAACTTCATCTTCACTCATATTTAACTCATCTGCAATAACCTTAAACGGCTTTTCAACCAAAGGAAATTTCTGCTGAATTCGTGATAAAATCTCATCTTTCATATATTACAATTCCGCCCATGCTTTTATTTTTATTTAATCGATTGTAATCTAATTTCAATTAATCTAACTTGATATCTATCAATAAGAGTTTTTAAAAAACTATGATATTATACCAACCGATAATATATGAAAAGAGATAGATGAGTTATTTTCCTGCCTTCTTAAAACTTGACAATAAAAAAATCTTAATCGTCGGCGGCGGTCATATAGCTTATGAAAAACTAGAGCATCTTTTAGACTTTTCGTCAGATATCTCCGTCATAGCGCTTGAACTATCGGATGAGATGGATAGTGCTATAAAAAAGAACCATCTTAACTTTGAAAAAAGAGGATACGAAACCGGCGACATCAAAGAGTTTGCGGTTGTTATAGTTGCGGTTGACGACATCCCTCTTCAAGCAAAAATTTTTGAAGAGTCAAAACAGTACAACTGTCTTTGCAACTCTGTTGACTCCGTAGATTATTGCGATTTTATCTTTCCTTCATATATAAAGAGAGATGATTTGACTATTGCGGTTTCAACATCAGGTACGTCTCCAGCCATGGCAAAACATTTAAGAAAATATCTTCAAGATTTAATTCCCTCAGATATAGGCGAATTTTTGCGCGAGATGAAGAACCTTAGAGAAACTTTACCAAAAGGCAAAGAGAGAATGAAAATGCTTGATAAAAAAGCTCAAGACTATATAAATACATGGAGTAACAAATGAGTGTAAAAAAAGCTCTAATATTTGGATTTTTTACGGCGTTTTTAGTTTTAGGGATACTTTCAATGCAACGCGCGGTACCTGAAACAAAAGAAGATCGCATATATAAAGCTATAAAAGTTTACAGTCCTTATATACTTGAAAAAAGAATAGGCGGACTGACTATTATCGACAAACGTGACGGAACTAAAGAGAAACCTAGTGCGGCGGACGTATTTCACAGACTTGACGAACTTGAAGAGAAGTGGGGAAGAGAGCATCTTAGAGTTGAGTACAACGATGTACTAATCTTAGGCGAGAACAACCAAACCGTGGCTAGAGTTTTTATAGAAACTCAAAAAGAGAGAGATTTTATTAAGAGATTTTACGGAATTTAATCTCTTAATTTAAAAGATAAATACAATGCCGCAAAAAGTACGGCTATCGAGCTACTGTACAAGGCGGCATAATTTAAGTAATTCAAAATAACTCCGCCGATAATTGAAAAAAACATCCCAAACGAAACAATATTCATCTGAAGAGCTATATATACAGGTCTCTTCTGCGGCGGTGCTACTATAAGAATAAGATTGCTTGAAGCAATACGGTTTCCGTCCATCGCCGCACCTATTAGAAAAAATATTAACATGTACTCATAAAGCGAAGATGCGTAAACCGCTAAAGCAATAGCACTGATTTGAAAAATTATAGAGATTTTTGCGCTAAGAGTATTTCGACCGCTTCCGCTTAATCTTCCCCATAAAAAGTTGCTAAGCATCGCTCCTACCATCTGAGTAGTAATCAAAGAACCGATTGCAACACCGCTAAGGTTTATCTTCTGCTGTGCATCTAAGATTATAAAAGGCAGGGCTATTAGATAACCGTAAGCCAGAAGAAAAGTTGTAACTTGAATCTGCAAATGCTTGTCTGCTTTTAAAATATCGTAGGAATTTTTCAAAAATTCTCTAAATGAGCTCTCTTTTTTAGATACCTCTTCCTTAACAGGCTCATCAACCAAAGAAAAAGAAAGATAACCAAAACCCATAATAAACGAGCTTATTATAAAAAGATAACCGTAACTCTGAGGCGCATCAAAAGATTCTAAAATCCAAGCCGCCAATGCACCGCTTAAAAGCCCTCCTGCACCGCTAAAAAATTGGCGGTATGCCATAGTCTTGCCGCGAAATTTATGGGAAAATATTTTAGCCATTATCTCTCTAAAGTAAATTGCCGCAAAACCTGCGCTAAAGGAGAACATAAAAAGACCAAAACCGATGGAAGCCAGAGTAATGTTTGGATAATTATCTCCAAAAACAACGATTGCGATACCGATTAGAAACCATGATAAAAATCTTATAAAAAATATTCTGCGAAGATAGGGCATCATAAGTTTGTAGCTCTGTGCGTGAAAAGCGGCAAAAAGTTGAACTATAATAGCGCCTCCGCGAAGAAGAGCGGCAAAAAATCCCACAAGCATAGAACCGCCGCCAAAGTAGTTTACTATAAGAGGCAAAATAGTTGAAGGCTCGGCGATTGTGGTGCCGATTGCCAGAAAAAAGCCATGCAATATATTTTTTACATGGTTTGAGAACTTATCCATTTAGTTTTTCAAAAGCTTCATCTATAGTTGCGGCCTTTTGCGCCACGAAAAGATAGACTGCCGCATTCAGACGTGCAAGTTTCAAAAACTCTTGTGATGGGTTGTTTAGCTGTTCCAGCGACTCCTCAAGTGTTATTCGCTCCCACGATTTGGTATAGTTCACTCCATAATATTCGGGGTCGATTATAAACTCTTCAACACTATCGCCCTCTGAAATCCATAAACGTCCTTTGCTAAAAAGCTCGGGAGTTCCTTCGTTTCCTTGTATCAGGGCAAGTCTTTTATATCTATTTGAAAAAGCTTCAATATATTTTTTTACGAACGGTTTGTGAAAAACACCTGTTATCGCATACTCGCTTGAAGCTACATGTGTTAATTTTTCTATCGTGTTAAGCCCTGTACGAAGACCAAGTCTCATACGAAGCGGCGTTAAATCATGCATCTCTTTGAAAAAATCTGCTCTGTCAAAATAGTAAATATTTTTGTTTAGCTCTATATTTGTTGCCGTTTCTTTTAGCGTTATTCCTGCTTTTGCAGGTGCCAAATCATCGCCTACTACAACAAGATTCAACTCCGATTTTTCAAGAGCTTTTGCAACAAGAGGAAATAAAAAAGGGTTGTTTGCCTTGCCGTCAAACGGGTATCCAAGCTCTATTGAATTTGGCACTGCGGTTTTTTTAACAAACATGTCACAAGCCTCAACAACTCCTCTAAACTCCTCCGTAGTTTCAGGTTTTAATCTCCAGCCAAGTAAAAAAGCAGCTATCTGTTCGCCGTAAACCGACTGTTTTAAAACCTGTTCCATCATATCTTTTGCCTCATCCTGAGCCAAATCTCTATTGCCCTTTACGCCTGTCCCCACCGCGTGAATATACTTAAAAAAATCCATCGATTCTCTACTTTTACAATTTTTTTTATTTCTCGGTATGATATAATCATTTGCTTAATATGAGATAATAAAAGGTACTTTACATGTCAAATATAGTTTTAATTACAGGTGCGAGTTCGGGCATGGGAAGAGCAAGCGCAAACTATTTATCGACTAAAGGTTTTATCGTATATGCAGCTACAAGAGATGTAGAAAATTTTAAAGATATAGAGAATAAAAATATAATTCCCATCGAGTTAGACCTTAGAAATCAAAAGAGTATAAAAAAAGCAGTAGAATTTATAAAACAGCGGCATAATAAAATCGACGTTCTCGTCAATAACGCAGGTTACGGTCTAGTTTCAACCGTTGAGGATGTAGAAGAAAATGAGATGTATGAGCAGTTTAATATTAACGTATTTGGAATTTTACGACTATGCAAAGAGGTAATTCCGATAATGAGAGAGCAAAAAAGCGGAATCATCATAAATATAAGCTCATTTTTGGGCAAAATCGGTCTCCCGCTTTTGACTCTATACAACTCAAGCAAATATGCGGTTGAGGGAATAACAGACTCTCTGCGTTACGAGCTAAAAGATTTTAACATCAGAGTCCACTCCGTAATGCCCGGTTTTTTTGACACGAAATTTGCAAGGGAAAATCTTGTTACAAATAAAAAAACATTTGATAAAGATTCTTTGTACTCACATCTGGTTTCTAATCTAGCTCCGATTATAGTTGAGCAGATAAATAACGGAAACTCTGCAGATGAAGTGGCAAATATGATTTTAGAAATTATCCAAAATCCTAAATTTCCCGCACGTGCTACGGTAGGCGATAAAGCGAAAAAATTTATTCCTATGAAAAAAGAGTTAAGCGATGAGGATTTTGAACGACGTGTTATGGAGTATTACAACATATAATGGATAGTCTATTTTTCAATATTACCGATACAAAGTACAAGGTTACAGAACTTTTAAAAAACAGAGACGAATATATAAAAAGAGTAGATATCTCAAACGGAGTCTTCTTTTTAGATATACATGTAAACAAAACTAATATAGAGACTCACTTTAAAAATCTCGACAGATTTGCGGCAATATGCGTTGTTAAAAAAGGGGATTTTAAACTATATGACAATATTGATAAAAGAGTATTCAACTTAAATCAAAACTCCATAAATATATTGCTCTCATCAAAACAGGACTTAAAAATCACTACAAATGAAAATGAGCAAAAAGATGTTTTTATACTTTTTATAGCGGACTTTTTTCTAAAAAGATATCTAAGCGGCAATCCTAACGAAGCGATAGATTTTTTATACAATTTTCTTCAAGAAAATACTACATGTAAGCTTATAAACACACTCTCCATAGATGCTTTAAGCTTATATATAATTGATAAAATCATCAATATAAAACCTGACTCACTGATGAAAAGTATTACATGTGAGCATTATATTTTAGAGTTTATTATTCAGAGATTTTCTTTGTTTGATATTATCGAAGATGAGATTGAAGAGGATGAGTTTTGCATCTCAAAAAGTGCTAAAGATATTTTGCTGAAAAATTTTGTAAATCCTCCAAGCATAAAGCTTCTTGCTCATATGTGCGCGACTAACGAATCAAAACTGAAAAAAATTTTTAAAAAAGTATATAAAACTACAATATACGGCTACATACAAAAACTTCGTCTTGAGAAGGCAAATCTTCTTTTAAAAGAGCAGTCTCTTAACATCGGTGAAATAGCAAAAGAGGTCGGCTACAAACATCAAGGACATTTTTCTAAGCTTTTTTTTGAAACTTACGATGTTTATCCGAAAGATTTACTCAAAAAAAAGCCATAAAATCCCTCTACTGCTAAAACAAAATTCCTTTGTTGCTAAAAACTGCTTGATTGACACCACTTTTTATCATATACTTAAATCATTAAATTAGAGGAGTTTACATGTCAAAAGTTGTTTTAATCACGGGTGCTACTTCAGGGATGGGTGAGCTTAGTGCAAAATTTTTAGCAGATAGCGGATACATTGTATATGCAGGTTCAAGAGATGAAAATGTAAAAAGCGGTGATAGTAATTTAAAACATGTATATATAGATGTTACAAAAACGGCTACCATAAAGAGTGCGGTAGATACTATTATAAAAAAAGAGGGCAAAATTGATGTACTTGTAAATAATGCAGGTTACGGGCTTTTAGCAACTCTAGAAGATGGCACTGACGATGAGATTTTCAATCAGTTTGATGTAAATGTTTTTGGACTCATAAAAACTACACGAGAAGTTCTACCACACATGAGAGAAGCAAAAAGCGGAGTTATTATCAATCTTAGCTCTTTTTTAGGCAAAATGGGGCTTCCACTTCTTTCTTGCTATAACGCTTCAAAATATGCTGTTGAGGGTATTACGGACTCGCTTAGATTTGAAACACTACCTTTTAATGTAAGAGTACACTCTATAGAGTCAGGACTATTTGGCACAAATTTTGTAAAAAAAGGGTTAGTAGCAAATGCTAAAACTACAAGTGAAGACTCCCCATACAAAGAACTTGTATCTCATTTTGTCCCTATCGTTGCAAAGGCTATAAATGAAGGACCAAACCCTCAACCGATTGCAGACGCAATCAAACATATTATAGAAAATGAAGATGCAGATATTGCTATTGCGGTAGGTGCAGAGGCGAAAGCTTTTGTTCCTCTGAGAAAAGAGCTAAGTGATAAAGATTTTGAAAAGAAAATAAAAGATACTTTTGGAATTTAAGTACTTCTTATAAGTATAAATAATAGCGCAAAGGTTTGTTATACTGTCCATAATTTCCTTTTGTGCTAAAATAAAATTCTTCTATTGCTAAAAGAGACTTGATTGATATCTATTTTTTATATATACTCTATATCAAAAAATAAAACTATAATAAGAAATTAAAAATACTTTAATGGATTGTAAATGAAAAAACTATTCTTTTATACGGTTCTAATAGCAATAGTAGTAATAAGCACTATCTTAACAATAGCACTTTTAACTCCTTCAAAAATAATTCCCAAATACAGCGACGACAAGCTAAGAGAGCTTGCTCTCTCTAAAGGTTTAAAACCGACTCCTACCTCATTTGAGAAACTTTTAGAAATTGTTGATTCGCAAGAAAATCCAGTTACACCGCAAAAAATTGCACTAGGAGCAGAACTCTTTTTTGATACCAATCTCTCAAAAAATCAAAAAACAAGCTGCGCTACATGTCACTCTTTTGATAAAAATCTAAAAAATAAAAAAGCGTTGATTAGTACGCTGGAAGAGAAAAATCAAAAACTTACCGATTGCGCTGCGTGTCATTTACAAGACCAAAGCGGTGTTGACAGATTTACCTTTTCTGAGGGAGATTCTGCGGTTCCTCATCCATATCTACTAAACACTCAGACTATACTAAACTCATCTCTTGCAAAATATCTGACATGGAGCGGTGAAGTCAAAAGCATAAAAGAGCAGAGCGAAAATTCACTAATAGCCCACCATAAAATGAATATGACCCCAAAAGAGGTAGAGGACAGATTAGGCAAAAACCCTGCGTATGTAAAAAGTTTTCAGGAAGTTTTTAAAGATGGTATAAGCTTTGAAAATAGCGCAAAGGCTATAGAGGCTTACGCAAAAACTCTTATTACGCGCGGTGCTTATGATAGATTTTTAGAAGGCGATAATGAGGCTATGAGCCATGATGCAAAAAGAGGTCTGGCTAACTTTATCAGCTTTGGATGTAAAGGGTGCCATAACGGAATGAGTTTGGGCGGTCAAACCATAGAGAGGTTTCCGCTTAGAAAGTTTGCTCAAGTTTACGACTTTAGACCAAATCTTGAACTTCTTCCTAAGATAAAAAGAATCGATAATGAATTTCCTTTTGAAAATAGCGGTAAATTTTTAGGAAAAAATAATGAGCACCTCTTTAGAGTACCGATTTTGCGAAATGTTACAAAGACTTCTCCATATTTTCATAACGGCGCAGTACCTAAAATTCGTGAGGCGGTAGATGTTATGGCAAAACATCAATTGGGACGCCATCTAACTCTTACTCAGATTGATGAGATAGTAGCATTTTTACATACACTTGAAGGCAATATCGTTGAGTACGACATGAAGGATTACAAATGAGAGCTATCTATATAAAATTTTTGGTTTTTGTAATGTTTTTTACTGGTGTTGTTCAATTAAAAGCACTTGATTTTGCTTGGGAATATTTTAGAACTATTCAAGCATTCCATATCATAGCCTCTTTGATTATTACTCTGTTTTTGGTTACTCCTTTTATATATCAACATATTTATAAATTCTTTTTTATAAAAAAGGTAAACAGTATAAACGGATGGCTACTGCTACTTATATTTTTTCTCCTTACAATTAGCGGTTTATACCTATTTTTAGCAGGAAACAGAGGAGGAGATACGTTTGGAATCATCTCATTTAACGTACATCTCTACGGTTCGTTTGCTTTGATACTATTTTTTATTTACCATGTACTTCAAAAACAAAATGTGCAGTTATCCGTAGTAGCAATGTTGTTTACTATTCTAAATCCTGCTCTTTCTCATGCCGCTACGGATAAACTATCTCTTATAGAAACAGATGCCAAAACTGGAATATACCATAATGAGGATTTTACAAACTCCGCAAAATGTAAATCCTGCCATGAAGAGATATTTAATCAATGGAGCAACTCGAACCACTACCATATGACAGGGTCAAACCCATACTATATGGTAATGGAGACATTAGCAGGAGAGGTAGAAGGACAGGAGTTTCGCAAATGGTGTATGGGGTGTCATAATCCAAGCGCACTTACAACAGGTCTTAGTAAAACAACACATCCGATGCAAGGCAATATCGTAAGTGACGAACTATTTGAAAAAAATGCAAAAACACTTGTAGAATCTTTTAAATCACAAGGAAATTTCAGACTTGAAGAGGGCGTTTCATGCGTTACATGTCATAGAATAACAGAAGCAAAAGGCAAAGGTAATGCTTCATTTAAACTCTCATTAGAGCGAAAAAAATATGCTTTTGAAGATAGCGATTCAGGTACCGGTCATTGGTTTAGCGAAAAACTGATAAATTCAAACCCTGATGCTCACAAAAAAAGTTACATGGATCCGCTTTACAAACAGAGCAAATATTGTGCCTCTTGCCACGACGAGTTTCATCCAAAAACAGGGATGAAAATTGTTTCTACATTTGATGAGTGGAAAAAATCTCCGTTTAATAATCAAAAAGATAAAACCAAACACAAGACATGTATAGACTGCCATATGACAAATCTTAAAGACGGCAAATTCTCGCCACTCAAAGGAACATCTACCAAGGGCGGTGTTCTAAAAGATGATGTAAAGGTTCACTACTTTGCAGGTTCAAACCACTTTTTATCCGGCTTGAAAAGTAAAACAAACGAAGAACAGACAATTGATTTGCTGAAAACTTCTGCAAAACTTGATGTTGATATTAAAAACGGCATATTAGTAATCGGAGTAACTAATGTCGGCGCAGGACACCATCTACCAACCGGAGTTGCCGACTTTAGAGAATTATGGCTTGATGTAAGCATAAAAGACAAAAACGGCAATCTAATATTTTCAAGCGGAAAACTAAAGAATGACGGCAATATTGAAGATGGAAGCAGACTTTTTCAAAAAGTATTCGGCGATGAAGAGGGCAAACCTGTGGGACTATTATTTTGGAAATATAAAACACTACTAAGCGATACCAGAATACCCTCAGGAGAGAGAAGAGTTGAGAGCTTTGCAATAAAACAAGATGCTCTTTATCCTCTTGACGTAGAGATAAAACTAAACTTTAGAATTTATCCTCAGTGGGTAAGCGATGCGGTTAAAAAAGTTTTTCCTACACTTCCAAATCCACCGGTAGTAGAACTTATAAAAGTAATAAAAGAGTTTAAATGAGAATCTTTTTATGTCTAATACTTTTTAGCACTCTTGCTTTTGGCGAACATGTAAGATGGCAAAGCGAGTATGATAAAACGTTAATAGAGGCAAAAAAAGAGAACAAAGAGTTACTGCTTTTAATAATAAAAAAAGAGTGTGAAAAATGCAAATCGGTTTTTGTTGATATTTTTAATAAAGAAGAGATTCAAGAGAAAATAAACCAAAAATATTTAGCAGTAGTTGTCTTTTTTGAAAATCAAAACAGTTACCCAGTCGAGCTATTTTATACACAGCAATTTCCGGCACTTTTTTTTGTATCAAAAAAGGATGAGTCATTTTTGCAAACACCGCTCTTTGGCTCTTTTACAACTAAAGATTTACTAAATAAACTCTAATACTTTTTTGGACATGTAAATGTCCAAAAAAAGTATTAATGACCTGAGCTAGACTTTTTTGCCAACTCTTTTTTAATAGCACTCATAAGATCTTCAATATCAGATTCACTTGCACTATCTTTTGAACAAGTTACATACTCATTATGAAACTTAACATTAGTAGAAACCGTTTTACCGTCAGAAGTTTTTTCAGCTATAAACTCATTTATTTTAAACGGTGTCATTTTCCATCCGATATTTTCACCTGCAGTTCTTATAGCATGCATAACTTTTTCAATATTATGACTTTCTACATGTAATGCACCGCGAGAAGCTTCACTTTTATAAATTGACGAATTTTCCTCCGCATTTGATGGAAGAACACCCAAAGATGAGCCACAACCTGTTCCCAATATGATAGTCACTACAGAAATAGTAGCAATTGACAAGAGTTTTTTCATTTTTACCCCTCGATTTTATTAAATTTTACATAAAATTAATTCTATTTAAAAAAAATTAATTAATCAATGATATAATAATAGATATAAAATAAAATTTAAATTCAAAAAAAGAGTAAAAATGACGATTCAAGATGCCGTAATTATTTGTGTTATGGGTGTTCCTATGCTGTTGTTCTCTGTATTTCCAGGCTTGAAGTTGGCCGACTTTCTTGAAGAGAAATATAATATGCAAGAAAAACAGAAGAGAATCGTTGCAATTACTACCACAGTGCTGTTTACAATAACTTTATCGTCTTTACTACACTATATTTAATTATAAAAAAATCCGCTTTAAAAAATAAAAAAACTGCCCTATAAAATAGTTTTATGTTTCGATTTGTTACATTAATAATAAAAGAAACCTTAAATTTTAAATTAACTAAAAAAATTGATATAAGTCAACAAATTTTAAACTAAATAGGACTAAACTTCTCTTGATTCTGAAAAATTTAGTAATTGAAGGAGAACATTAATATGTCCGGTGATGTTTTAATAACACAAGATATTCTTGCTGGTGATTTCTTGACCATTTTTGTCTCTTCTGCTCTTGTTTTAGTATTTGGAGGATTCTATGTTGGTATATATACTGCTGTAAAAGTTAATCTACTTAAAGGATGGGCTATGCCTTTTGGTTATCTATTTTGGATGCTGGCGGCTTATTGTCTGTACCTTATGGGAAGTTTAATGCATGTAAATAATTTTACGGCAAAGGCCTTAGTTGTTGCTGCAATCGGATTGCTTTTGCTTCCGCACGCAGTTTATTACATGCAAGATCGTGTTCATGAAGAGAATGAACACTAGTTTATATATATTGACCCATAATTTATAGGAGGGTACAGTGGCAAAAAAATCCGTATGGAGTGACAATCGCTTCTGGCAACGTTCAGCGGCGTGGATTACAGGATTCGCATCAATTCTTCTTATTTGGTTAACGTTTGATACGATACCGCAAATAACGATGGGAAATGATGCTGATTTACAAAGTGGCGTAACAAAAAGGGTTCCGGGACCTACTGTTATTAATTATAAGATTACTTATGAAATGGACAAAAAACGTGGACATGAAATTCCGGTAATCGGCGAGAAAGAGAAATTTTTCGGCAGAGACGACTGGAGTGAAGAAGAAGCAGCAGCATTACTTCATTTAGGTAAGTTAGGTTCACAAGCTAAAAACTGTATGAACTGTCATACACTTCTTGGAAACGGTGCGTATTATGCTCCTGATTTAACTAAATCATGGCTAGATCCAGCATGGCAAGCAAACGGTTCAATGCAAGCTATGACAGGTAAAAGCACAAAAGAAGAAGCGATGGCTGAGTTTTTACAACATCCGTCTCAATACCCTACTCATGCTCGTATGATGCCAAATCTTGGTATTACTGCTGAAGAGGCTAAAGGTTTAGTTGCTTTCTTAAAACATATGTCATCAATAGATACAAATGGTTTCCCAAGAAACTTTGGAAAAATTCAAGGAGCAGTAAATGGCAAATAGTTATTTAACATCAGAATCAAAAAAACTAGCGACATGGTATTTTACTTTTGCTGCAATTATTTTTGGTGCACAATTACTTTTCGGTCTTGTAGCTGCTGTTCAGTACGTAGTTCCTGGCTTCTTATTTGAGATACTTGACTTCTCCGTTGCAAGAACGCTGCATATCAATGCACTTGTTGTATGGATGGTTTTTGCTATGTTTGGTTCAGTTTATTGGTTACTGCCTGATGAAACAGGTATTGAAACAGTAGGTGTCGGTCTTGGAAAACTTCTTTTCTGGATATTTGCTGCTGCAATCGTAGTTGTTGTTCTTGTTTATCTATTTATTCAAGTTGGACCTGCGGATGAAACAACTATTTGGTTCATTATGGAAGGACGTGAGTATATCGAAGCTCCTCGTTGGGCAGATATCGGTATAGTTGTAGTTGCTCTTGGATTTGTTGCTAATCTTTTTATGACAGGTATTCAAGGTAACCGTTCAGGTATCGTAACTGTTTTAATGGCAGATATGATTGCTTTTGCCGGTCTATACTTAGCTGGTGTATTTTTTACAGACAACATCTCAATTGACCAATTCTGGTGGTGGTGGGTAATTCACTTATGGGTTGAAGCTACTTGGGAAGTTTTCGTTGGTTCGATTGCGGCTTATGGTTTAATCACGATGATTGGTGCACACCGTAAAGTTGTTGAAATGTGGTTATGGATTGAAGTAACAATGTTATTCGGTTCAGGTATCCTTGGTTTAGGACACCACTATTTCTGGATTGGAACACCTGAATATTGGTGGGAAATCGGTGCACTTTTCTCTGCGCTAGAGCCATTACCACTTGTAGCAATGTTTATCCACGTTCTTTATGACTGGGGTAGAATGCAAGGTGAAGAGAGTGCAAAAGGTCAAGAAGAGTCTGTTATTACAAATAAACCTGCATTTACATGGTTTGTTTTAAATGCATTTGGTAACTTCTTAGGTGCCGGTATCTGGGGATTCTTCCACACTTTACCACAGGTAAACCTTTATACACACGGTACACAGTTTACATCAGCTCACGGACACTTAGCGTTCTTTGGTGCTTATGCTACTATTCTTATCGGTATGATGTACATAGGTGTTCAAGGCAAAAACGGTATTAAAGTTATGAACAATACTACATCAACTATCTGGGCAACAAGCATGATTGTAGGTGGTGTTGTTGGTATGACTGTAGCACTTACTGTAGCTGGATATGTTCAAGTTCTTGTTTCTCGCGCACAAATGGGTGCTACATGGGCAGGTTACTTTGACGGTCAATCAGGTATGTGGTTTGCACAAGGTATGGATTGGAGACTTGCAATGGGTGTTGTTACATTCTTAGGTTTCTTATTCTTGGTAAAAGATTTATTGAGTATCGGCAAAGCTACTCATCACAAACGTTAAGGAGACAATTATGTTTGAACCATTTGTAGATGTTGTTCCGAGTTTTTTTGGTTGGTTAAACCAAGGACCGTTGACTTTAACAATCTTTTTACATACTTTTATTGTACTTCCAATGATTTGGATTTACAAACAAGAGAAAGCTCGTTTAGAGCAAGAGGGTTAATTAGTACTAGTAGTGCGGGCCCTCGGGCCTGCACATTATCTGTTTTAGAAGGAGAAATAAAATGAGATTAAATAAATTAGTTATGTCTGTTGCTGCTATGGCAGTTGTTACTTCGGGTTTAGTTGCTGATACATCGAAAATGGATGTTGAAAAAGTTTTTGAAAAAGAGTGTCAAGGTTGTCACGGTCCTAACCACGAAGGTGGTGTTGGTTCGGATTTACGTCCGGCTGTTACGGCTAAGAAAAATGCATACGAGCTTGCTGCTGTTATTTTAAACGGTAAAGCAGGTACGGCTATGCCTCAGTTTAAAGAAAAATTTACTAAATCAGACGCCGATGCGATGGTTGATTATCTTCAACACTTTAAAGGCAAAAAGATCAATCAACTTACAATTGAAACTGTAAAAGCTGGTTGGAAAACTCTTAATGACAGAATGGCATTTTTCAAAAAATATCCACAAGCTGTAGATGTTAAGAAAAATACTGATATCTGTTTCGTAACTGAGCGTGATGCTGAGCGTGTTGCATTCGTTGATGGAACAAGCGGTAAAGTTTTATCAAAACACCCAGCAGGTTTTGCTGTTCACGTAACTGTAACTAACAAACGTCAACCTCGTTATGCTTACTCAATCTCTCGTTCAGGTTTAGTAACAATGTTCGACTTAAATACACCGGGTCAACAAAAAATTGCTGAGTGTCAAGTTGGTTCTGAATCTCGTGGTCTTGCAGTTTCACCGGATGGTAAATACCTAATGGCTGGTAACTATGTACCGGGCGGAGCAATCTTAATGGACGCAATGACTCTTGAGCCGTTAAAAGTTTACCCGACTTCAAGCGTAATCAAGCCAAACGGTGACATCGATTCATCTCGTGTTGCAGGTATTTTTGACACTCCATACGGTCCTTATATCGCATTTGCACTTAAAGACGGTGGTCACGTTTATATCGTAGATTATTCTAAACCAAATTACCCAATCGTTGGAGATATTCCAAATATTGGAGATATTCTTCATGATGGTTTCTTAAATGAAGGTAAAGAGATTGGTAGATACTTATTTATCGCTTCTCAAGGAAGTGACGTTGTTGGTGTAGTTGACTTTAAAACTAAATCTTTAGTTACTAAAATCTATACAGGTCCATCAGCTAAGCCACACCCAGGTCAAGGTTCTTCTTGGTACAATGAGCAACTAGGTCAACAACTTGGTGCAACGGTTAATATGAACCTAGGTCAAGTAACTATTTGGGATGATCACTTCGATGTTATTCGTCAAATTCCAATCGGTGGCGGTGGTCTATTTATCGGTACATCTGAGCACACTCCATTCTTATGGGCTGACAACGTACTTGGCGGTGAAGAGAACTGGAATAAAGTTCACTTAATCAACAAACAAACTCTTGAACTAGACAGAATTATCACTGTTGGTACAACTGAAGGTACTGTTACTGATCCAGTAACTCATAAAGTTATGTACAAATGGGATGTTCCAACTGTAAAAGATGCTAAAGGTAATGCACTTACTCCAAGAATCTTACATGCTGAGCCGGCTAATCACGGTCACTGGACTATGATTTCTGAGTGGAACTGCGGTCGTATCGGTATTTATGAAGCTAAAACAGGTAAATTTGTTAAATATATCACTGGTTTAACAACTCCTACATTTACTTACTCTATCGAGCATAGACAAACTATTCCAGGTGCATAATTTGCACTTTCTCTCCCTTGTGGAGAGAAGCTTTTTTAAAATCACTTCAAGTACAATTATATGTATCTAATTTTTTCTTAAATTTATATCTATGCTATATATATTAAATTAAAATATTTGTGACATTTATAAGCCAAAATTCAAGCTTGTTTTAGTTAGAATTATGTATTAAACAAAAGAAAAACTATGAAAACAAAATTATTAATAACCTTATTTTTAGCCTCTTTTTTGTCTGCTAATGAGTTAGACGGTAAAAAGGTATTTGAAACATATTGTTGGGGCTGTCATCACCAAACTGCGGTAGCATTTGGTCCCCCTTTTAGCGAAATAGCAAAAAAACGCTCTTATGAAGAGATTCAAGCCTATATAATTGACCCTAAAGCGATGTACAAATCTTTTGGCTACAAAAGAACAGCGATGACAGAGTTAAAATTAAATGAAGATGAGAGAGAAGCTGTTGCAAAATACATACTCTCATATAAAGGCAAGTAATGTTTAGACTATCAAATCTTATCTCTTCAGTTGTAGAGGGAAAACCTGAGAGAGTTCTTGATGGCTCAATTGCTATTTGGAACTTTACAAACCGCTGTAATCTTTCATGCCTTCACTGCTACTCAAAATCAACTCTTGATGAAGTTGATGTGCTTAGTACTGGGCAGATTAAAAAAACAATTTTAGAGATGAAAGCAAACGGTGTCAAGTTTATTATCTTCTCAGGCGGTGAGCCATTAACAAGAAAAGACCTTTTTGAAATTGCGGATTTTTGTAAAACTAACGGCGTTATAACCTATCTCTCAAGCAATGGCTTATACTTTACTAAAAGCAATATTGGGCGCATAGTAGATACCTTTAACTATGTAGGTGTAAGCATTGACGGTGATGAGCCTACACATGACTATTTCCGCGGATTAAAAGGTGCCTTCAAAGAGACACTAAAAGCTGTACAGTTAGCAAATTCTACAGGGGCGAAAGTAGGTATTCGTTTTACGATTACAAAAGATACCATAAACTCCCTAGAGTATATTTTTGATTTAGCAGAGAAAGAGAATATTCCAAAAATCTACATCTCACATCTAGTCTATTCAGGGCGTGGTTTAGATAACCTTAAAATGGATTTGACAAAAGAACAGAGAAGAAAATCTGTTGAATTTATACTTGACAAAGCATTTGAGTACTACAAAACTGGTAGAGATATTGAGATAGTAACCGGAAATATGGAACAAGATGCAATTTTATTTTTAGATAGATTTGCACTAGAGTATCCTGCGCTTAAAGATATTATGCGTAAACGCCTTGTAAGTTGGGGCGGAAACAGTGCCGGACGTAAACTTCTAAACATAAATAGTGAAGGTTTTGTACGCCCTGATCCGTTCTTTCCTTTAACCGTAGGCAATATTATAGAGGAGAACTTTGGCGATATTTGGCAAAGTGGTGAACTACTAGAGCAACTACGAATTCATCCAAGAACTCAAATCAAGGGAATTTGTGCAGATTGCGAACAGATAGATATCTGTAACGGCGGTTCACGTGCCCGTGCATATGCAATTACAGGTGATTTGTGGAGCGAAGACCCATCATGTTATTTAACACAACAAGAGAGAAGGAAACATTAATGAAAATAGATAAAATTTTACTAACAGCTTCACTAATAGCGTCAATTTTTACAGCTTCACATGCAAAAGGAGTTAATCCTCTGCTTAATATTTTAAATACGGATGAGAAGCTATTTGTTGTTGAGAGAGAGAGTGAATCATTAGCGATTATAGAACAAGGCATGCCAAAAGGGCGTATTACGGGCATGCATAATATGAACCACGGTGTTGTTAAGTTTTATGAAAAAGATGGATATGTAATTTCCAGAGACGGCTATATCGTAAAATTTGATCCTGAAGCAGAAAAAATTGTTAAAGAGTTTAAAACAAGTGATAGTGCAATCGGTTTTACAGTTACAAAAAACTATATAGCAGTTGCAAACTATGCAAAAAAAAGCGTTGATATACTGGATAGAGATTTAAATCCTATCAAATCTTTTGAGACAGGTTCAAAAAATGTAGGTATTAAACAGTACAAAAATTATCTAGTTTTTTCTCAGATGGACAATGATAAGATTACGGTTCTTAAAGACAAAAATGATGGAAAAGGTCTTCCTGATTTTGAAATATACAAAGAATTTGAAGATGTCGGAGTAATGCCTTTTGATGCGATGATAAAGGACAACAACTTTATAACGGGATTCTTTAAAAGCGATTTTTTCGGTGTTGTTGATTTAGATACAATGACCTACTCAAAAATTAAAATTTTACTTGAAGATAGAAAACCGGTTTTAAAAGTTCCTCATTTTGGTTTTTGGAGCATTAGCGATGGAAACGTATTTATTCCCGCAGTCGGAAATAATAAAGTTTTAGTTTACACTTCTGATTTTAAATTTGTAAAAAATATTGAAACCGAAGGGCTTCCCGTTTTTACTGCACTCTCTCCGGATAAAAAATATATGGCTGTAACATTTAGCGGCGATAAATTTCCTGTTATCCAGATTATAGATACAAAGACGCTAGAAGTTATAAAAAGATTTGAGTTTGATGGAAAAGTTCTACATGTAAGATGGTCAGATACAAGAGCAAATCTCTATGTATCCGTAAACGACACAAATAAAATTGCGGTTATAAATACAAAAGATTGGTATCTCTCTCGTGAAATGTTTAACATAAACAAACCATCAGGTATATTTATTTACGAAGAGGCAAAGAAATAATGGGTAAAGTTTATTTAACGGGTGCAGGTCCAGGGGATATAGAGTTATTAACTCTAAAAGCACTTAGAGTAATCAAAGAAGCAGATGTAATCATATATGACCGTCTTGCAAATCCAGATATTTTAAAAGAGGCAAAAAACGGATGTGAGTTTGTTTATGTCGGCAAAGAAGACGGACGTCATATCGTACCTCAAGATGATATTAATGAAGTTATTTATCAAAACGCCTTAAAGTATGAGAATGTTGTTCGTTTAAAAGGCGGCGATCCTTTTGTTTTTGGACGCGGCGGAGAAGAGGCGGTGTATCTTCAAGAACGCGGTATTAAATTTGACATTATTCCCGGCATTACTTCAGCTATCAGCGCACCGGCATATGCAGGTATTCCAGTAACTCATCGCGGGGTAGCCGTTAGTTTTAGAGTTGTAACCGGGCATGAATCTCCGCATAAAAAAGAGTCTCAGATTCCATGGGATACTTTTAAAACGGATGATACGATTGTTTTTTTAATGGGGCTACATAATCTCCCAAAAATAAGTAAAAAACTTATTGAGATAGGAAAAGCAAAAGATTATCCATGTGCGGTAATATCAAAAGGGACAACAAAAGAGCAGAGCGTAGTTGTAGGCACGCTCTCTAATATTGTAGAAAAGACAAAAGATGTCCCTACTCCTGCGCTTATAGTTGTCGGACGAGTTGTTGAACTTAGAGAGCAATTAAAATGGTTTGAGGAAAATGTCTAAAAAGTATAATACTTCAGAAGCAGTATTGATTGCACCCAATATTTACTGGGTAGGCATGCACTTAAAGGATGACCCGTTTCAGTGTCATCCATACCTAATCAAAAATAAAAATGAATCTATTCTTATCGATCCGGGTTCTATGATTGAGTTTGATGAAACTATTAGAAAAGTAAAAAGTATCATAGACATAAAATCTATAAAGTATATAGTGCTTCATCATCAAGACCCGGATTTAGTAGCAGCAGTACCGGAGATAGAAAAACTAATAAACAGAGATGATTTGCTTATAGTAACTCACTCTAGAATGTCTCTACTAATTAAACACTATTTGGTAACATCTGATTACTATGAAATAGATAAGAATGAAAATACACTCACAACCCAAACAGGATTTACTCTTGATTTTTTAACTACCCCATACTGTCACTCTCCAGGCGCATTTGTAACATATGAGCCAAATTCAAAAACTCTTTTTTCAGGAGATATATTTGGAGGCATAGATGAGTCTTGGGAGTTTTATGCAGATGAGACATACTTTGACAAAGCAAAACAATTTCATCAGGAGTATATGCCAAGCAAAGATATTTTTAACTATGCACTAGGAAAAATTGAAAAACTAGATATTAATCTTATTGCTCCACAACATGGTTCAATAATAGAAAAAACCTATATAAAAAAATTAATAAAAGATATGAAAAATCTCGATTGCGGATTATACATTGACAAAAAGTACAACCGTGAGTTAATAGACACGATAGAAGAGCTGCGAAAAAAAGAACAAGCTCTAAAAGAGCGTAATTTACTCCTATCCGAACAATCTAAAAGGGCGGAGATAGGGGAGATGATTGGAAATATTGCACACCAGTGGCGTCAGCCCTTAGCAATTATTAACACCTCACTAGCAATACTAAAAGAGAAAAATAGAGCCGGAATACTAAGCAAAGAAGAAATTGCAGAGAAACTTGAAAAGATGGAGAAACGTGTTATATACATGTCAGATACCATAGAAGATTTTATGAGCTACTACTCTCCTGATAGAGAGAAGGATTGGTTTAGTATCAATTTAGCAATAGAGAAAGCTCTTGATATAGTAAACATGTCTAAAAACGATAAAAGGGTCGGACTAACGCTTCTATTAAACAGCGAATATATGGTTTTTGGGTTAATGAATGAGTTTATACAAGTCATTGTTTCCATTTTATCAAATATAAATGATTTAATAACAGCTAAAAATTTAACCGATACACATGTTACAATTGCAACATGTAAAGATGACATGTACACTGTGGTTTCCATCTCTGATAACTGCGGCGGAATTTACGAAGAAAATTTAAATAAAATTTTTGACCCCTATTTTACGACAAAGCATAAAGCTATGGGAACAGGGCTAGGCTTACATATAGCAAAGATGATAATAGAAGACAACATGAATGGCTACTTAAGTGCAAAAAATATTTATGCCAAAGACGATAAAATACTCGGAGCCGAATTTACCATAAAGATGAAAAATGAAAACAGATAAAATAAAAGATATATCAATTTTATTGGCTGAAGATGAGACGGAACTACGTGAAATGCTCTACGAGTACTTGCAACTCTTTTTTCACAGAGTATATACTGCGGCATGTGGAGATGAAGCATATGATATTTATAAACAGAAAAAACCAAACATAATTCTAACTGATATAAATATGCCTAATCTTGACGGATTAGAAATGATTGCTAAAATAAGGGCTCAAGATAAAGATACAAAAATTATAGTTATGAGCGCTCACTCTGAACAAGAAAAGCTGCTTAAGGCTATTAAACTTCATCTTGAGTCATATTTGATTAAGCCCATAAAAACAGATGCGCTTAAAAATATACTTTTTGAAACAGTAGATTTAATTAGAAAGACAACAAATAGAATCTATGTCAGTGACACTATATATTGGGATAACAACACAGATAGATTATGGCAAAACTCTAAAGAGATTAAACTAAGAAAGATGGAAAATCTGCTACTTAAACTACTGTTTTCACAACCAAGTCACTGTTTTTCAACAAAAGATATTTTTGAATATCTACATCAAGACAAAGAAGAAAAAGAGTTCTCTACGCACTCCACGACATCTCTTATGAAAAGAATACGTGCAAAACTCCCTTACGATGTTATTCACAATGTTTACGGCTCAGGATATAAAGTAATACCTATTTAGTACTTTTGCAACTCATACTTTTTATAAAGTACTTCAGCCTCTTTATTTCCGCTGTCAATAGCTTTTTTTGCCCATATCTTTGCTTTGTCAAACTTCTCTAATTGGCAATATATCTCACTAAGAAAGTAGTAAGCACCATTATCGCCATCATCTGCATTTTTTTCAAACCATTCAGCTGCCTTCTCAAGGTTTATCAATTGCATATATACGCGACCTATATTCTTCTTTGCTATTTGATGTCCTGCATTAGCCGCACTCTCCAATAACTCGGCAGATTTTGTTACATTTAAATCTACTCCATCGCCGTTATAGTACATCAGTGCCAAATTATACTTAGCATCAGAATTATTTTGCTCTGATGATTTAGTAAGTAAATCAAATGCTTTCTTACTATCTTTTTCTACATTTTGTCCACTTAAGTACATCATACCCAAATCGTATTGAGCTGCAGAGTTTAAACCTTCTGCTGCTTTTTTTAGCCAGTATATTGCTTTTGTAGCATCTGCTTTAGTGCCAAGTCCGTTTGAGTAGAGATAACTAAGTGCACTTTGTGCTTTCGTATCACCATTGAGTGCATTTTTTTCATATAGTTTAAAAGCTTTTGTATAATCTCTGTTTTTAAAAGCTTCAAGAGCTTCTTTATTATCCGCTTTTAGTCCGCTAAATAGTAAAAATCCCATCAGTAAATATCTAAACATATCTTTTTCCTTTTATTTTTATAATTATACATTTTGCTTTTTAAATTTCTGCAATTGGTCTATTATTTTCACTACAACCAAATCAGATGTAACATTTATAGATGTTCTTGCCATATCCAAAATCCTATCTACTGCTATTATCAGTGCTATATACTCGGTGGCAAGACCTAATTGATTTAGGATAACAACCATCATAACCAAAGAAGCACTCGGTAAAGCAGCAACCCCGACACTTAAAGCGATGACCGTTACTCCAAGAAGAAGCTGTGTGCCAAAACTCAAATCGACTCCGGCCAAATTAGCTATGTAAAGAACTGCTACGCTTAAATATGCTGCCGTACCGTCCATAGAGACCGTAGCACCAAGAGGAAGAACAAAAGATGCGTTTTTTCTATCGACTCCGCCTACTTCTTCAACAACACGCATAGACACAGGCAGAGTTGCAGTGCTAGACGCGGTAGAAAATGCCATAATAGGCGCTTCACGAATATCACTCAAATATTTAAATGGATTAATCCGTCCTAAAAGAGCTAAAATAAGAGGCAGCGTTATTACTACATGTATAAGTAAAACAGCTATTACCATTGCCATATATTTCCATAGATTTATGACAACCTCTATCCCCTGCTCGGCAATTACGTATGAGATAAGACTAAATACACCGATTGGCGTCATCTTAATGACCCACTCCGCCATAATCAACATGGCATTTGTCACGGCAGTAAAAAAATCAACTATCAACTCTTGTCTCTCTTTTTTTAGATGCAAAGAGGCTATAGCAAATAGTGCCGAAAAGATAATAATCTGCATCATTGAGCCTTCCGAGAGAGCATTAAATATATTTGTAGGTATAAAACTAAGTATCATTTCCGTAAACGAAAACGATGCAATTTGAGAAGCTTTTGCATATTCTAAACCCTCAATAGAAGTTGGATTACCAATCGGTATGATATTCATTATAGCAATAGCCGTAAATGTAGCCAGAGCCGTTGTTAAGATATACAAACCTACCGTTTTTAATCCTATATCTTTTAAACTCTCTAAATTTCCTAATCCTGCAATGGCAACATAAACACTTGAAAAAACAAGCGGCACTACAAGCATTTTTAAAAAACTGATAAAAATTTGTCCGATTATCTGCTGTTTAAGTGCCAACTGAGGTAAAAAAATCCCAAATAATAGACCTAGAATCATTCCCAAAAGAACTAATCTATTTGTGGTGGAATATTTTTTGATTTTCTGTATCATCTCATATTTAACTTTACAATAATATATACGTTGCTAAAGCTAAAAAACTAAAAAACCCTACCACGTCAGTAACAGTAGTTAAAATTACCGCACTTCCAATTGCGGGATCTACGTCTATTTTTTTTAAAAAAAGCGGTATAGCTGCACCGAAGAGACCTGCCATAAAGAGATTTATAATCATACTTAGTGCAATAACTACTCCTAACATTTTCATATTGAACCAAATGGCGGCTACGACACCCATGATTATGGCAAAGAAAACCCCGTTCATCAAAGAGATAAGAACCTCTTTTTTGATAATTCTCATCGCATCGCCTTTGGAAATATCGCCAAGTGCTAGCTGTCTTACGACAACAGTCAAACTCTGAGTTCCTGCATTTCCGCCCATTGAAGCAACAATTGGCATCAAAACCGCAAGTGCGACCATACTCTCTAACGTATCTGCAAAAATACCGATTACAAAAGAGGCAAATATAGCCGTGAAGAGATTTACGCCAAGCCATGAAGCTCTTTTTTTGCCGGCTTTATAAATTTCGTCATCCTCTTCCGCATCATCATCCAATCCGGCTAGGTTATACATCTGTTCCGTTGCATGTTCATTGATAATGTCATAAATATCATCGGATGTTATACGCCCTAGTAAAACTCCATAACTGTTAATAATAGGCATTACGGATAAATCGTACTCTTCAAAATAGTGAACGACGTCTCTAATGTCTTCTCTGTCTTGCGCCTTTTTTGGCTCAAAACTATCTTCGCTTTGTTCAATATTTTCTATTAATGTTTTGTTAAAATCAAATACTAGCAAATCATCTAAACCAACGGCAAAAAGAAGCTTCTTGTCACTGCTTGTAATAAAGAGGTTCTGAATATTTTCTATCGTTTTGGCACGTCTAAGCGCTGCAAACCTTTTTATGACGTCATGTACAACTTCATTTTTATCTGCGGTAAAAACTTCAAGCTGCATATAAGCACCGGCTTCGTCATCACCGTACGTTTGAAGTTTTATTATCTCTTTTTTATCTTCTTCATCAAGCGTATCAAATACTTTTGAAGCAATACTCTCATCAACCTCTTCAAGCTCATGTAAAAAATCTACTTGATCGTCAGACTCAAGTGCTGATACAGCGTCTCTTAACTCATCTACGCTAAGATTTTCAACAACATCGTCAAAGTATCTATCAGGAAGGGCGAGTGCTACATCTCCCACCAAATCTTTCGGTACAAGTTTTAAAGCCTCGGCAAACTCACTCTCATCAAGCTGTTTTAATATTTTTGCTATATCGGATGGATGAATCTCACTGACTTCGTGAGCGCTTAAGTACTCTTCTAATTTATTCATATATGCTTTCTTGATGTATCGATGTTTCTACATGTAGAACTCTTTGTAAATTATATCAAAGTTATTGTGTAGCTCTCTTTTTTTTATAAAATTTTTGAGATTTTTATAATTATGCTATTATAATTGTTATAAATAAAGGTTGCTATTATGAAACATTTAAAATTAATTATCTCCTTAGTTGCAGTCATTGCCATATTTTCAGGCTTTTGGTCAGGAAAAAGCAAAAAAGAGATAGCAGAAGAAAATAGAGTAGAGAGAGTTGAACGTGTTAAAATGAGCAATGAAACACTACAGCTTCTATATAAATATGCTCCTGAAGCTAAAGCCATGATTCTTCGCTCTTACGGATACGCTACTTTTAGTAATGTAGGCGTAAATTTGGTTCTCTTTTCTGCTGAGGGCGGAAAAGGTGTGGCTCACAACAATAAAACGGGCATCAATACCTACATGAATATGGCTTCCGGGGGAGTCGGTTTAGGTATTGGAATCAAAGATTTCAGAGCTATATTTTTATTTGAAAACAAAAAAGTTTTTGATTCTTTTGTAAATTCCGGTTGGGAAGCAAATGCACAAGCAGATGCCGCTGCTAAATATAAAAAAGATGGCGGGGCTTTAAATGCCGCAATTACAGTTGCCCCTGGAATAAGACTCTATAAATTGACTCAAAACGGTATCGTGCTTCAAGCAACCATTCAAGGTACAAAATATTGGAAAGATAAAGATTTAAATTAAAAATGACAATGCTCTATTTCAGCTCTATTTGATACCCGTCGGAGCTTTTTTGCATATCATATCTATAATATCCGTCAAGTTCTACTACGACTCTGTAGTAACCTTTGTGATTTCCTATCCTAATCTCTTTAAAGATATTGTCTGGATTTTTTTTACTGTAACTTCTGATATCTATCTCCTTTTTAAAATCAATAACAATTCTGTGAGGATTTACCAGTAAAAAGTTTCTTATCATCTCATCTTTTGTAACTAACTTTAAACTCTTTTGCAGTGATGAAATTGACAAATCTTTTATTGTAGCAATATTTGTATATGCTGACGTATTTTGTTTAATTACATTTTCAGGAGGGGTTTTTTCAGATTTTTTATTTTCGGGTTTACTGTTTTGAGATTTTATTTCTTTTGGAGCTTGTGTATAAGTTTGTGATATAAAAACCGGAAGATGCCAGTCAATCGAATTATCAAGATCTATACTTTTGCTCTCCAACGTACCGTCAAGATTTTTGAACTCTATTGTAACTTTTTGGACTGTTCTGGCTTGAGGAGGAAGATTTAGAGCTACTCTTTGCAAAGATGGTTTTGCCATATTCTCATTTGTGCTTAGAAGGATATCCTTCTCTCCCGCTGAAGGGAAAAAAGGATTCTCTCTCGCATGCATTGTAAGAAGTAAGAAGAGAGATGCGAATAAAATTCTAATCAAGTTTACTCCTATATTTACTTACATGTATTATATCAAGTTTAACTACTATTTTGCAGAAATCTCTTTTAATTCAAAATACTCTTTTTGTAGCTCTGCATTTTCATCTTTTAATCTGTGTATCTCACCTTGTAGATACCCTTCATAATCTTGCAGTCCCAAATAGACTTGCAAAGAGTTTGTGCCGTACAGCAGCAAACCTATATATATACCTGCACCAAAAATAAGGATAATCAATACTAAAAACTTCGTCAGAGATACACCCAAATACTTTTGAGCTAAGCTCTCCGTATCGTCTATCCCCTCAAAAAGTTCTTCGTTATTCATAATTACTCTTAATTAAAAAGTTTTGAACCTAAATACTCACTATAGACTACTTCATTCTCTATCTCTAACAGACGGTTATATTTAGCAGTTCTCTCTCCGCGAGCAGTTGAACCTGTTTTTATCTCACCGCAGTTAAGCGCAACTGCAAAATCAGCAATAAAAGCGTCTTCACTCTCACCTGAACGGTGGCTCATAACACATTTATAGCCGTTTCTTTGAGCTAAACGAACAGTAAGCATAGTCTCGCTTACCGAACCAATCTGATTTGGTTTAATAAGAATAGAATTCGCAATTTTCTTTTCAATACCTTCACTTAAAATATTTGCATTTGTAACAAACAAATCATCGCCTACAAGCTGAACTTTATCGCCTAATTTTTCAGTTAATATTTTCCAACCATCCCAATCATCTTCGCTTAAGCCGTCTTCAATAGATACGATAGGATATTTTGAACATAAATCAACGTAATAATCAACAAGCTCAGCTGAGCTTACCGTTCTATTTTCGCTATCAAGTCTGTATCCACCCTCTGTTACCAATTCTGAAGCAGCAACATCTAGTGCAATTGCCATCTGCTTACCTGCTTCATATCCCGCTTTTTCAATAGCTTGCATTATAATTTGAATAGGTTCCTCGTTTGAGCTTAAATCAGGGGCAAAACCACCCTCATCTCCAAGTGCCGTATTATGTTTATTTGCTTTTAAGATAGCTTTTAAATTATGATAAACCTCTGCTGAAGCTTGCAGTGAAGTTGCAAAATCATCAAAACCTACAGGCATAATCATATACTCTTGAAAATCAACAGAATTATCCGCATGACTTCCGCCATTGATAATATTTAACATGGGAGTAGGCATAACCATAGCATTTGCTCCACCTAAATAACGGTAAAGAGGTATGCCTAAACTTTTTGCAGCTGCACGAGCAACCGCCATTGAAACGCCAAGAACTGCATTCGCTCCTAAGTTTCCATAATTTTCGGTGCCATCAAGCTCTTTCATAGTAGCGTCAATAATAGCTTGATTAAACGGTGAGTGACCTATAAGAGCGTCGGCTATTTGATTATTGACATTTTCAACAGCCTTTAAAACACCTTTACCCATATATCTACTGCCGCCATCACGCAACTCTAACGCTTCACGCTTACCCGTACTTGCACCTGATGGTACTATAGCACTCCCTTTTGTTCCGTCACTAAGCTCTACCGTTGCTTTAACCGTTGGATTTCCACGAGAATCCATTACTTCAATTGCACTTATATTATCTATAAACATTGCCTACCTTTTTTGTATATTAAACATTATAAATCAGCATCAGCTATCTCGATTGTATCCATCGTCATAAGATTGCTCATGCCCATAGCTGTTTTAATTTTTTCTTCTATTTCACGGGCCAACGCAGGCTCATCCGCAAACTTGGCTTTAACGTTTTCACGTCCTTGCCCAAGTTTTGTCTCCTCATAAGAGAACCAAGCACCGCTTTTGTCAATGATATCAAGCTTAACACCATAATCGACAAGCTCACCCTCTTTTGAGATTCCTTCACCGAACATTATATCAAACTCAGCCTGACGAAACGGAGGTGCAACTTTGTTTTTTATAACTTTTGCTTTAACACGATTTCCTATTTGACTCTCACCCTGCTTTAGCGATGCAATACGTCTTACGTCTATTCTAACAGAAGCGTAAAACTTAAGCGCGTTTCCGCCCGTCGTAGTCTCAGGTGAACCGTAACCCATCATACCGATTTTCATACGAATTTGATTTATAAATATTACGGTACAGTTCATTTTGTGTAAAATACCGGTTAATTTACGCAATGCTTTTGACATTAAACGAGCTTGAACACCGACATTTTGGTCTGACATTTCCCCCTCAATTTCCGACTTTGGAGTAAGAGCGGCAACCGAATCGATAACTATCAAATTTACCGCGCCGCTTCTAGCGATTGTTTCAACAATATCTAGCGCTTGTTCTCCGTAATCAGGTTGAGATACAAGAAGATTATCAACGTCAACACCCAAATTTCTTGCATATGCCACATCAAGAGCATGTTCTGCGTCAATAAACGCACATACTCCGCCGGTTTTTTGACACTCTGCAGTTATTTGAAGTGCTAAAGTAGTTTTACCGGAACTTTCAGGTCCATATATCTCAATAACTCTTCCCTGAGGTATTCCACCTATGCCAAGTGCTAAATCAAGACCGAGAGAACCCGTACTTATCGACTCAATAGGTACAATTTCTTTATCGCCGAGTCTCATAAGAGCACCCTTGCCGAATGCCTTGTCAATCTGCTTCATCGCTAAGTCTAATGATTTTTGTTTATTTGCGTCCATTTTAGGCTCACTTATATTAAATTTAGACTTATTATATGACAATCTACTTTTTTAACTAAAAAATATTGCAAATTGTCATATTAACTTTTTTTATGTAAAAGCTCTACATAAATTAATGCCATTTTACCTTTTTTTTGTTAAAACGTTGTTTATGAGATACAATACAAAATTAAAAGTACTCTAACTAAGGCCATAAATTTGATATCTAAAAAAGGGTTCAGCTTCTCTTCCCAATACTCTCTCATACTTATCTCCACGGTATTGTTTATTGCGGGATTTCTTTTTATAAACTCCAAGGTTGAAGCTCTAAAAAATGAGAAATACCGAAACGTCATAGCAGAGGTGCATGAAAAACTAAAAATGCTCATAGAAGAGAAAAAAGAGGCTCTTTTATTTGTAACTTTATCTATCGCAAATGACACAATCATAAAAGAGTCACTTATACAAAATGATATAAAAAAACTAGACCTACATGACTTCTCAGACAACCTAAGCAAAAACACATCCTTAAAAGGAACATGGTTTCAACTCCTAACAACCGACGGCAAAAGTTTTTATAGAAGCTGGACTCAAAAAAGAGGAGATAATCTTGCACTTATAAGGGATGATGTAGCGGAGATGATTCACAATCCACATGTAATTTCTTCGATAAGTGCAGGTATCTTCGATATAACTTTCAAATCGATGGTGCCGGTCTATGAAAATAGCTTGTTCATCGGGTCTGTAGAAACTATTTCCAACTTTAACTCTATAAATAAAAAGATGAGGGACAACGGATACGAGACTATACTGTTGGCGGATAAAAAATATAAAGATTTCTTACTTGAACCCTCAAAGAAAATATTCATATCAGACTACTATGTAGCAAACTCAAACTATAACAAAGAGCACTTAGCACTTCTTAAAAACAAGGGTGCAGAATATTTTATACAAAATTCCTCGTTTCATCTTGAAGAGAATAAAAACAGACTTATAAGCACGTATCATCTCAAAGGGCTTGATAATAAAGATATTGCGTATTTCATTATATTTCAAGATTTGAACAAGATTGACTTTAGCTCTATATCGAGAGTAAGGGACAGCTTAGTGCTTTTTCTTATTTCTATCTTTATTTTTTTAATTTTACTATCCTACTATCTCTACAGTAAAGAGGAAAAAAGAGCGATAGAGCAAAGAAATATAAACCTGCAAAACAGAGTTAAAACAACAGCAACTAAACTTGAACATCTCTCGCGTTATGACACCCTCACAAAACTCCCAAACAGACTTTTGCTACTTGATAGACTTAAGCAGAGTATAAAAGCTGCTAAAAACAGCAACCAAAAGCTCTCAATACTTTTTTTAGATCTTGATAGATTTAAAGAGGTAAATGATACTTATGGTCACGAAATAGGCGATACACTACTAAATGAGATTGCTCAAAAATTAAAAAGGTTTGTCTCCTATAATGATACGATTGGAAGATTCGGCGGTGATGAGTTCATTATTATCCTTAACAATACCGATGAAATACAGACGATGGAGGTTGTCAAAAATATTATGAATGCTATGTGCGAGGCAATTATCATAAATAATATTAAGCTTTACACTACATTTAGCATTGGAATAAGCACTTTTCCAGAAGATGCGGATAGCTCGTATATTTTACTCAGAAATGCAGATACGGCAATGCATGAAGCAAAGAACAACGGTAAGAATGGGTATAAATTTTATAATACAAAGATGACACAGCTTGCTTTTGAGAGAGTAGCTCTTGAGAATAATCTTAGAAAAGCTATCGCAAATGAAGAGTTTGAGGTCTATTTTCAACCAAAAATAGATGCTAGAATAGATAAAGTTATCGGTTTAGAAGCACTCATACGTTGGAATCATCCGGAACTAGGGCTTATTCCTCCGGTGAAATTTATTCCGTTTGCAGAAGACATAGGACTTATCGTAGAGATTGACAAGTGGATGATGCGTGAATCTGCTATGCATATCCTCTCATGGAAAAATGAGAATATATCTTGCGGTAAACTCTCGCTTAACGTATCGGCAAAACAGTTAGAAGATGTCGATTATATAGAGTATCTACGCAAAAAGTTAGAGATTATCGGTCTATTTCCTAGCGATTTAGAGATAGAGATTACGGAGGGTCTGCTTATGAAAAATAATATACATGTAATATCTACGCTTGAGGCTATAAAAAAACTAGGCATCTCCATATCCGTCGATGATTTTGGGACAGGATACTCATCATTGTCCTATCTAAAACGTCTTCCGATTGATAAACTTAAAATTGACCGCAGTTTTGTAAAAGATTTACCCCACGATAAAGATGATGTCGCTATTGTAAAAACCATCATTGCTTTAGCAAACAATCTCTCACTAGATATAATTGCAGAGGGTGTAGAAAATAAAGAGCAGAGAGATTTTCTTCTGGATGAGGGGTGTCCCAATATTCAAGGCTATTTTTATTCTAAACCTTTGAGAGTAGATGAGTGTAGAGAATTTTTGCTTCGATACATGTAGAATTTATTCTTATTTAGTTAAAATCTAATTTACATTTAATCTCTTAGAGGATGGATAGTTAATTTGAAAAAAACACTCATTGCACACTCACCCGATGCCGACGACATATTTATGTATTATGCTATAAAGTTTGGTTGGGTTGATATGGCAGGTACAAAGTTTGATAATATTGCCGAAGATATCCAAACTCTAAATGAAAAGGCGTTAAACGGCGTTTATGAGATTGTTGCCATCAGTTTTGCTCTTTATCCGCATATAAGGGAAGATTATGCTCTGCTTAGAACTGCCGTAAGTTTTGGAGAGGGTTACGGTCCTAAAGTTATCAAGAAAAAAGGTGCTAAATTAAAGCGTAATTTTAAAGTTGCCCTTAGCGGAGAACATACCACAAATGCTATGCTCTTTCGCATAGCTTATCCTGAAGCAAGAGTAACTTACATGAACTTTCTTGAGATTGAACAAGCGGTTTTGAATGGCAAAGTAGATGCAGGTGTTTTAATTCACGAGTCCATTTTAACTTACGACAATGAGCTTGAAGTAGAGCGTGAAATGTGGGATATCTGGCAAGAGCTATCCGGTGGCGGGCTTCCTCTTCCTCTTGGAGGAATGGCAATCAGCCGCTCGATTCCGCTAAATAAAGCAATAGAATATGAACAAACGCTCACAAAAGCAGTACATGTAGCAAGGGAACATAAAAATAAACTCTCCCAAATGCTGCTTGAGAGAGATTTGGTTCGCATTGATGCTCCTACGTTAGACAAGTATCTTGAACTTTATGCAAACGACAACTCTATAACACTTAGCGATATTCAATACAGTGCAATCAACAAACTTTTTGAGATTGGCTATAAGCACGGTTTTTATGATTCGCCTGTAGCCATAGAAGACTTCATGATTCCTACAGAATATAAAGAGTTAAGGAATTCATAATGGAAGCAAAATTAATAGCTTTGGGAATAGAAACATTTAAAACGGCGTTAATTCTAGCACTTCCAAGTCTCTTAGCAGGTATGCTTATAGGTTTAGCAGTGAGTATATTTCAAGCAACTACCCAAATTAACGAAATGACTCTAAGTTTTATCCCAAAAATTATCGGTGTCGTTATAGTTATTATTTTAACGATGCCGTGGATGTTAAACGTTATGATAGACTTTGCAACAGAAACATTTAACATGATGCCCTCCTTTGTAGAGTAATGAAAAAACAAAACATAAATTTTTCCAATTTATCTTCAATAAAAATAGGGCAAACCACAGAAGTTTCTATTTTAGAAGATTGCACTCAGAGATACGAAGATTACCATATCATCGGTTCATGCAATAATATTTTAATGGGTACAAAGCCTCCGCTGCTTTTGAAACTTAGCAAGAAATATGACTATATACATGTAGAAGATAATCTTCTAAAAATAGGCGCTGCATCGCCATCTGGTAAAGTCGCCTCTTTTTGCAAAAAACACAATATTGCAAACTTTGAATTTATCTCTCATCTGCCCGGAACTTTGGGCGGATTGGTTTTTATGAATGCCGGACTAAAAGAGTTTGAAATATTTAACAATCTTGTATCCGTAACTACATGTAACGGCAATTTTGTAAAAAACGATATTAATTACGGATATAGATATACCGACATAAACGCTCCCATTTTAGAAGCGACTTTTCTTTTATCTTACGGCTTTGATAAGGAAAAGTTAAAAATGTTTAAAGCAATGCGTAAAAACCAACCTGCTACCCCGAGTGCCGGAAGCTGTTTCAAAAACCCAAAAGGCGATTATGCAGGAAGACTTATAGAAGCGGTCGGGCTAAAAGGTTTTAGAGTAGGCGGTATGGAGTTTAGCAAAGAACATGCAAACTTTTTGGTAAATATACAAAACGGCACATTTGACGAAGCTGTTTTTTTGATTCAAGAGGCTCAAAAGAGAGTTTACAGTGAATTTAATATTTGGCTTGAGTGCGAGATAAAAATTTTGGATAAAAGATATATGGGCGAGAATTCGCCACTTCTAAATCCAAATAGGATTTAGATTGGCAATACTCTGATTTTTTTAGAAAGTTTCTCTTTTAAAGTTGACTCAATCGCATAAAGAGTTCCCGTAGCCGAACTAGCACAGCCGTTACATGCACCCAAATATCTGATGTAAACATCTATATAATCATCACCGGGTTTTACGTCTATTACTTCCATATCTCCGCCGTCCATAATTAAAAACTGTCTAATACTCTCATCTATTTGAGCATCAATTGCTTTAATCTGCTGAACCAATGTCATTGACTCAAAATTACCTTTTGAACCTGCATCCGCAGCGGCTTTCATCTTCTCTTCATCCATTTCACGACGCGTATCTCTTAAAATATCCACTAAATAGTACTCCCTTTTTTCATGTCCGCCAGGTTTTATACAGCTTTTACAAAAACCGCCTGCTTTTGTGTAATCTGTAATCTGCTCGATTGTCGTTAAGTCATTAAGTCTAATAACCTCTTGAAGAGTTTTTAAGCTAACGCGAGCACACTCACATACTATAATCTCCTCTTCAAAACTATCCGCATCAACTCCCATGTAAAGAGCTGCAGCTTTTTTGATAACATCATACGCCATAACCGAACAGTGCATCTTTTGAGGCGGAACGGCAGGAGTTTCAGGGTTGTCTCGGAGAGCAAACTCAACATCGATATTTGTAATTTTAACCGCTTCTTTCACGGTTTTACCGATACAAAGTTCAGTCATAATATCAGAACTCGCTATAGCCGTTCCGCATCCAAAACTCTTAAATTTGGAGTTTACTATTACGTCTGTTTTTGGGTCAACTTCCCAATAAAGACGTACTGCATCCCCACAGCTCTCCGCACCGAAATCGGCAACTATCAGCCTATTGCCATGTGCCGCTGCCTCTTCCTCACTTATTTCGCCCTGATGATTAGGGTTATTCATTAAAGTCGTTACTTTATTTGAGTATGCATCCCATAAAGAAGCGCCCAATAAATCATTTTTTGCCATAACTTTATTTCCTTTTTTATAATTGTTTATTAATTGAGTTATCTGAATAATTATAGTTTTAGATTGCCGCGCTTCTAACGAAGCTCGCAATGACAGTCATTGCAAGAAGCTAATGGCGAAGCAATCTATTTTTAATCAGAACACTTAATTACTTAATGAAAGTGCAACTCACACTCTTTTGACTCTCCACCGGGTGTTGGACCTACTTTTGCAAACGAGCTTGAAATTGCTCTTAATCTAGCAACCGCTTTTTTGAAATGCTCGATAGTATAATCTATCTCTTCATCGGTCGTAAAGCGGCTAAGACTTAAACGAATTCCCGTATGAGCCAGTTCATTGTCCGCCCCGATTGCAAGCATTACAGTATTTGCCTGAAGGTCTTCGCTGGCACATGCAGAACCTGTTGAAGCCCCGATTTGTCCATTATTTAAGTCCCAAAGCATACCTTCGCCCTCAACACCTCTAATAGATATTAAAATAGTATTTGGCGTTCTGTTTTCGCGATTTCCGACTACAAACGTATCGCTTAACTCTAAAAGTGCATCTTCTAGGCGGTCTCTTTTTGCACGAATTGAAGCTATTTTTTCTTCTATATTTGTCGTTGCAAGTTCAATCGCTTTGCCCATTGCCACGATATAAGGGACATTAAGAGTACCTGAACGGCGTCCGCCCATATGTTCTCCGCCGTGTAAAAGCGGAGAGAGCGGCTGAGAATTTCTGATATACAGCGCACCTATTCCTTTTGGACCGTGAAACTTATGAGCCGACATCGAAACAAAATCAACATGTACGCTTTGCAGATCAACAGGTATCTTTCCGATAGCTTGAACGGCGTCAGAATGGAACAGTACGCCTTTTTCTTTACAGATTTCGCCTATCTCTTTTATAGGGTTTATCATTCCCGTCTCATTTGATGCCCACATAACTGATACCAAAGCAGTCTTATCGGTTATAAAACTCTTAACTACATGTGCTTCTACTACGCCCTCAGAATTTACCGGAAGGTACGTTACTTTTACGCCCTCATCTTCAAGTGCTTTACAGGCAGAATAGACTGATGGATGTTCAACTTCAGTCGTAATAATATGATTTTTCTCGCCGTTTACTATATGGTCGTTAAAAATTGATTTTAAAACCCAATTGTTTGATTCTGTCGCGCATGACGTAAAAATAATATCGTCATCGTCACTTGCATTAAGTGCCGTATAAACTTGATCCATCGCTTTTTTGAGTGCCGGATGAGAAGCCGTGCCAAATTTATGAAGCGAGTTGGGATTACCGTATATCTCGCTAAAAAATGGCTGCATAACCTCTACGACAGACGGGTCAACCATCGTCGTAGCGTTATTATCTAAATAAACTTGCATGTTTTACCTCATTAAATCGGGTTGTTTTTTAATTAAGACAATTTTTGTCTTGTTTTGTTATTGACATAATAATAGTATTGTGATTTGATTATGCTTAAATGAAACTGTACTTATGTCAGATTTAAGCTATAATTATATTTATATTACAATTTAGGAACTATTCATGTGTAATTTTAACAAACAAAACGACGATACGAAAGCATTAATACATCTTTTAATGAAAAAATGCGCAGACACCGTAGGCGGTGCCAATTTTCTGCTAGGTTTAATAGAAGCAATGAAAGAGAAAAAACCCAATGCTTTAATAATAAATACATGTAAAGTTGACTCTAAAGAGCTTAAAATCTCATGGAACAAAATAGTTTTTAAAGATAAATTTGATGTTTTAGAAGAGGCTGTGCGCTCACATAAAAGCTCAGAAAGTCAAGATTTTAATCTGCTTGAAAACGATAATCAAAAAAAGAGAAAAAAAATTTTAAATATGGTAAAAACTCTAGCACCGATTGAGTTTAGCGTGACCGCAAAGGGTTCACAAGAGTATTCCGGATTTAATTTTAAAATTTTTGAAACTGTTGAAGAGGATTATGTAAAAGTAAATCCTATATTTGCTGCAATGTTTTTCTGCTCAACAGAGTATATGAAAAAAGCTCTAAAATATGAGATTTAGATAGTTATAACCTTATATTGTGATGGTTTTAGCTCCTCAACGCTAAAATCTCCAAAACTTACTCTGTGAAGTGTCACGACTCTATTTCCGACTGCCGCAAACATTCTCTTTACCTGATGATATCTTCCCTCACAAATCTCAACTCTTACATGTAAAGGCGATATTACCTCCAATTTTGCTCCAAGAAGCGGTTTTTTTTCACCATTTAGCATAAGTTTTCCGCTTGCAAAAATATCTGCTTCATCTCCTCTGAGTTCTTGCGCAAGAGTAGCTTCATATACTTTTATTACATCACTTTTTGGACTTGTAAGCTTATGATTTAATGCACCGTCATCAGTTAGTAAAATTGCGCCCGTGGTATCGACATCAAGTCTGCCGATAGTAGAAATTTTTGGATTTCTTCTTTGCCAGCGAAGCGGAAGCAGTGAATATATAAGCACTCCTGCATCATCATGAGAGCAGATTACACCGTGTGGCTTGTTCAAAAGTATCAGCAAACTTTCCGCATCAAGCACCTCATCATCTACCGTTATATCGTTATGATAAGCTTTTTTATCAACATCAAAAACTCTTACGCCATCAATACAAACTCTAAACATTTTTAAAAATTTTTTTGCTTCACTTCTTGAACAATACCCTAAGCTTGAGAGATGGGCATCGACTCTTTTGTAACTGTTTTGCATATTTATCGCTTTTTTAAAAGTAGGACTGTTTTTTAGACTAAATTATATACAAAATATCTTTGAAATCCGATTTTTACTTTTCATCTTCTTTAGAAAAGAGTTTTACACAGTTTCTTCCGGCGCTTTTGGCTCTATATAACGCTTTATCGGACTCTTGCAATATCATATTTATATCATCACCGCCTTTTCCGAAACTTAATCCTATTGATATTGTTATATTTTTATGTTCACATCTAAAAGAGCTATTTTGAACCGACTCTCTAATATATTGCATCTTCTCTAATATGTCATCTTTGGCAATATCATTATATATAATTACAAACTCCTCTCCGCCGTAACGGCAAAGAGTATCAGTGGTTCTCGTTAAAGATTTTAATTTCAGTGCCAAACACTTTAAAATGCAATCACCCGCTTCATGCCCTAACGTATCGTTAATCTCTTTGAATTTATCTATATCTATAAATGCGATGGCAAAAACCGAACCTTCTTTACGCAATATCTTGAATTTTAGTAAAAAATCATTTAAGTAGTGACGATTATATAAACCTGTCAAACCGTCGGTAAAAGCGTAGCTACGAGCTTTGGCATTGATTTTTCTAATCTCTTTTTTTGTTATCAGGTAGAGTATCGAGGCAACAACTAAAGCGGATATAACGGAGAAAATCAGCTCTTTAAAAAAAATAATATATGTAAAATCATCATAAACAAGCAGAACTCTCAAAGCTGACAACGGTACTAAAGCTAATAAAATCACAACAATAACTTTTATAATTAATTTTTTTTGCTCACTTTTTTTTATCATAATCTAATATTTTTCCTCTATCACGTTTTAACTACTCTTTAGCTCGTTGCGTTGCATCTGATATATCTGTATTTTTTGATTTGTCACGTCATCAAAAACAACACTTGGGTTTGCACCGAAAAATTTTTTAAAAACAGAGTTCATATGCGAATAATCGCTATAAAGATATTCTAGTTCTTTAAATCCGCAATCATCTTCTATATATGAAAGCACGGTATTACAAAACTTTGAGATATATATAAAATTTTTCGGTGTCAACCCTATGATTTTTTTAAACTCTCTCTCCAATTTACTTCTACTGCAATTAAACTCTTCAAGAAGGGTTTTGACACTCACTTCAAAGTGATACTTATGAATAATCATATCTATCACGTCTTGTATGCACATATGTTTATTGCCTTGCGCTGATTGCAGTCTATCTAAAGCGCTGTTTAAATACTCTATTTCGTCATTTATGCTTGAGTGAGTGTATAACTCTTTAAAATAGTTTTCTATTACACTTATTTCAATCTCTAAATAACCCTCCTTTAAAACAGACGCATTAGTATTAAAGAGTTTATAAAAACCTATAGGCGTAAGCTCTGCCAATATTAGCGGAAATTTTATATCTGACGCAGAATCTTTGCTGCTTAATACAAATTTTTTTATCTTGTTATTTTTAATGCTGATAGAGTAGTTCTTTGGAATGGGGAATTTTTTATCCTCATTGTAAATTTCCGTATATCCGTCAAATCCCCTGTTAAAGAGCATAAAATTGCACCCGTTTGGCAGAAACAGTAAAGTCTCAATACCCTTTAATGAAGTTATAACAATATACTGCTTAACGATATCGTCTAACTCTTTTGATGGAGAAAAAATATTATATATCATACCATAACCGTTATTTTTATTTTAAGTTATAATATCCCAAATGTAAATTGTTCCGCTTGTATTAAACCGTCAACAAGAGCAGTTTCACGATAATTTTAAATCTTAAATGATATAATCGCAAAATTAATTACTTTTATAAAGGTTCATTATGGCTCAAACTATAACTGAAAAAATATTTTCCGAGCATGTAGGCAAAGCGGTTTATGCAGGAGAAATTATCCGCTGCGACATAGATATGGTCATTGGAAACGATATCACTACGCCTATCTCAATAAGCGCTTTTAATCTAAGCGGTGCTACTAAACTTGCAAACCCGGACGGTTTTTCTATCGTTCTTGACCACTTTATCCCTGCAAAAGACATTGCAAGTGCAAATCAAGCGAGAATCAGCCGTGACTTTGCAAAAAAACACAATCTTAAAAACTTTTTTGATGAAAAAGACATGGGGATTGAGCATGCTCTTTTACCGGAAAAAGGTCTTGTCGTTCCCGGTGATGTTATCATCGGAGCAGATTCACATACATGTACTCACGGCGCTCTTGGAGCATTCTCTACGGGTATGGGTTCAACCGACTTGGCATTTGCCATGGTAACGGGAGGAAACTGGTTTAAAGTTCCTGAATCGATAAAAGTCGTTCTTAGCGGAAAACCAGGCAAATATACTACGGGTAAAGATATAATTTTAGAAATTATCCGAATGATTGGCGTTGATGGTGCACTCTACAGAACTTTGGAGTTTACGGGAAGCACAATTAAATATCTAAGCATGGACGACAGATTTTCTATGTGTAATATGGCTATTGAAGCGGGTGCAAAAAGCGGCATTGTAGCGTATGACGATATTACAAAAGAGTTTTTAGCAGATAAAAATCTAGCAAGAGCGCCGAAAATCCACTACTCCGATGAAGATGCTTCTTATGCAGAGATTTTAGAGATAGACGTTGCAAAACTTGAACCCGTTATCGCTTATCCGTTTTTACCGTCAAACGGCCACAGCGTAACAGAAGCCGTAAAAGACAAAATCAAGATAGATCAGGCATTTATCGGAAGCTGTACAAACGGCAGACTCGGAGATTTAAAAGTTGCAGCAGAGATACTTAAAGGCAAAAAAGTTCATCCCGATGTTCGCCTTATCGTGACTCCCGGGACACAGATGATTCTTCGTGAAGCAAACAAGCTAGGCTATATCGACATAATCGTTGATGCCGGCGGAGTCGTAAGCAATCCTACATGTGGAGCTTGTCTTGGAGGATATATGGGAATACTCGGCGACAATGAGGTTGCGATATCTACAACCAACCGTAATTTTGTCGGTCGTATGGGGTCTCGCTCATCAAAAGTTTATTTGGCAAACTCCGCAGTTGCGGCAATTTCTGCTATTGAAGGCTATATTGCAGACCCGAGAGTTTGAGCAAGTTTAATAAATTATAACGCTTTAAGATAGAGATAGATAAAATACGTAAAACATTAAAGGATGTACGATGAAAAAACTACTGTTAATTCCTGCTATTTTAGCCGGAAGTATGGCATTTGCGCAAGATTATAAATATGAGATAACGCCTGTTGTCGGATACAATGTTGCTGAAGGAAATATTGAAATCGACAACCAAACTCTATATGGTGCTGAGTTGCAGTATAACGACGTTAATACGTTCTTAAAACCTGAGCTTAGCGTTTTATACACTGACGCAGATTATGACAACTCTACGATTAGCACGGATATTTATCGTATTGCTATCAACGGAGTTAAAGAGTTTAGCTCGATGGGTATCTTTACGCCACTTGCAAAAATTGGTGTAGGTTATGAAACAATCGACACTCGTTTAGCAGGTAATAGAGACGGTATGTTCTTAAATGCCGGTGTTGGAGCAAAGATTCCCTTTAGTGATGCTATTGCTCTAAAATTGGAAGCTCTTTACATGTTAAAAAACAATCATAGCAATATGGACAGCAACCTTGCTCTCTTAGCGGGTCTAAATTTTGCTTTTGGACCAAAATCACAACCTCAACCGGAGCCTACACCTGCACCACAGCAAAAGCCTGTTGACGGTGATGATGATAAAGACGGTGTTTTAAATTCTGTTGATAAGTGTCCTAACACAAAAGCAGGGGCAAAAGTTGATGCTAACGGATGCGAGATAGCACTTGCTAAAGTTATAGAGACTCAAGCTAAAGCATGTCCTCCTAAAATCAACCTGCACATCAACTTCAAATTTGACTCTGCGGTAATAGATGAAGAGTCAAAACCGCGTGTAGTAAAATTTTCAGAGTTCTTGAAATGTTCAAAAGAATACAAAGCTGAAATCATAGGTCATACTGACAGTGTAGGTACTGATGCTTATAATCAAAAACTTTCTCAAAGACGTGCAGATGCCGTAAGAAACGAGATTGTAAAAGACGGTGTAGATGCCAATAGAGTAACAACATCTGCAAAAGGCGAAAGTGAGCCTATAGCTACAAATAAAACTCGTGAGGGTCGTGCAGAAAACAGACGTATAGAAGCACAACTTTCAAAATAGATGATACAAATCCCTTGTATTATATTTGCAGGCGGAAAATCCAGTCGAATGGGAGAGGATAAGTCTCTTCTCCCTTTTGGAAATTCTGCATCGCTTACTCAATTTCAACTCTCTCGCCTTAGTAAAATTTTTAAAAACGTTTATATCTCATGTAAAGACAAATCGAAATTTAGCTTCGAAGCAGATTTCATAGAGGATATAAAAAGCAATTCTACTTTTGCCCCAACAGCAGGCTTTGTTGCTATTTTTAAGCATTTGACATGTGAGAGTTTTTTTGCACTTAGCGTTGATTCTCCTTTTATAAGCGAACATGAGATATCGCGTCTAATAAAGGAAGACTCTTTAGACAATGATGCAACTATTGCAAGAACAAAAAGCGGCTTACAGCCTATGTGCGGGATATACCATCGTTCTTTGGAAAAAAAATTTATTAACATGTTAAAAGAAGATAACCATAAACTAAGCTTTTTACTTAAATCTTCAAATACCGTTTTTGTTGATTTTGAAGATGAAAAATCCTTTCTTAACCTAAATCATCCCCACGAATATCAAGAAGCACTGCAACTCATTTAAAATTATTTTACTTTTGATATAATATAAGATTGTATAAATAAGTTTTTCAGGATAAAAATATGAACTTAACTCACCTTGATGAGAATCAAAGACCTAAGATGGTTGACGTGTCGGATAAAAACCAGACTACCAGAGTAGCCGTTGCAAGCGGTATAATTGAGATGAGCAGAGATGCTTTTGATGCCATTGTAACAGAGAAAACAAAAAAAGGTCCCGTACTTCAAACTGCCGTTATTGCGGCAATTATGGGAGTTAAAAAAACAAGCGATTTGATTCCGATGTGCCACCCGCTAAATCTTAGCGGTATAAACTGTGATGTTGAGGAGATAGCAGAACTTCCAGGTTTTAAATTAACCGTAACTGCCAAATTAACCGGACAAACTGGCGTTGAGATGGAAGCCCTTACCGGAACAAGTATCGGTCTTTTAACCATATATGATATGGTAAAAGCGATTGACAAAGGTATGATTATAAGAAACGTACAACTGGAGAAAAAATCAGGAGGCAAGAGTGGAGATTATCAACGATAGTAAAGAAAAACTGGAACTTATTTATCCATGTTCATGGTCTTATAAGCTTATCGCCTCTGAAGTAGAAGCTTTGAAAAAAGCGATACATGACGTTATAAGCGAGAGAGAACATAAACTGACTCATTCAAAAAGTAGCAAAGGCGGTAAGTATGTAAGTATGAACCTAGATATGCTTGTTCACAATGAAGATGACAGAAATTTTATTTATGAGGCATTAAAAGCTCATCAACATATAAAAATGGTACTTTAAAAAGGAGTTTACATGAGTTTACAAGAGATAAAAAATAATATAGAATTTGATAAATTAAATCTTAATGAAATCAAAGAGGTAGCTTCTAGCATTATTAATGAAAATACAAAAAGCTTAAAAGACGAGCTAGAAGAATTGTTGCTACAAAAAGAGCATATAGAGCGAAATCTAGAAAAAAAATCACATGAACTTCAAGAAGCAAAATATAAAATTTTTGATGAATTAGAAGCTCTTATAGATAAAGATGACACTCACTCACTATCAAAACTTCATCAGGCAAAACTTCAATTAATAGACCTTTTTGATTTGCTTAGCGAAACAGTAGAGAGTGCTATCATAACTGCTTTGGAAAAATCAAAAGATAGTGAAGCTAATGAGATAATAGAAGAGGTTATAAAAGAGCTTACCTATGAAACCATAAAAGAAGGAACGCTAAATACTATCAGAGTCAGAAAAATTCTCTCTACTATTTTACATTCAAGCATAAATATAGCCGAAGCATCTCCGAACATTTCAGAGGAGATTTTAGAAGCTACACTAAAAGGTATGAGAGCAGGGCTTTTACAATCAATCGACAGATTTAAAAAACGACTTGTTTATATGCCTCTTGAAGCAAAACATATACTTATAGAAGACTATGACACTATCATGGAGGATTTAAACCAAAGCGATACCCTATTTTTGCAAGTTGTTCAAACACAAGCAAATGAGAGCGACTTATCTACAAGAAAAATTTTAATAGAACTAAATAACAAAATGCACTACGACCTTGAAGAGTTAATACATGTATCAAAAGAGACGGCACAAGTTATGCGTGAACGGTTCTCTTCATTGGCAAAAAAAGCGGTAAAAAAAGCCGATACAGCCCTGCACTCTGAAGCTGCAAAAGAGGCAAAAAGAATGGGAATTCAAGCTTGGGGAGTCGCTAAAACGGCTCTTGGAAGTGCTATAAAATCAGCTAAAAGCGTTATAGAACCTAAAGAGTAATTTTACTCTTTAGCAAAAATTATTCGTAATATTTAACCACTCTATCCATCTGCGAGCCCATATTTAAAAGCAACATGTCGGCAATAACCAATGCTGCCATAGCTTCACAAACTATAGTGCCTCTTATAGCAACACACGGATCATGTCTGCCTTTTAGGGAAAAATCAACTTCTTCATTTTTTGTAGTGACCGTTCTCTGCTCTTTAAAGATTGATGGCGTAGGTTTAAAATAGATATTCATAACTATATCCTCGCCATTGCTTATACCGCCTAGAATTCCTCCCGAGTGGTTGGTAACAAATCCATCTGCTCTAATCTCATCATTATTCTTTGAACCCTTTAGAGATGCGCTTAAAACTCCATCGCCTATCTCAACTGCTTTAACGGCATTTATACCCATCATGGCATCGGCTAGAATTGCATCTAGTTTATAATAAAGCGGTTGCCCTAAACCTTTTGGCGCACCTTTTATAAGAACTCTTGAAACTCCGCCGACAGAGTCATGCTCATGTTTTGCCTTTAAAATGGCATCTTTTTGCTCTTGCTCTTTATTTATATCTAAAGAGTAAATTATGCTTTTTTTTGCGGCATCATAATCAAAAACTTCCGATTTTATACCGTCAACCTCGCAAATTCCGCTTAAAACTTCAATATCCAGTTCTTTTAGCATTAGCTTTGCAATAGCACCTGCAGCAACTCTAGCAGCAGTTTCACGCGCCGAACTTCGTCCGCCGCCGCGGTAATCTCTTATACCATACTTGTAAAAATAAGTAAAGTCTGCATGACCGGGGCGAAAAACATCTTTTATATTGGAGTAATCGCGTGATTTTTGGTCTGTATTATATATTACCATTGCAATAGGGGTTCCGGTACTTTTCCCCTCAAAAACGCCGCTTAATATCTCTACTTTGTCTTCCTCTTTTCTTGCCGTTTCAAACTCGCTTTTTCCCGGTTTTCTGCGGTCTAGCTCACTTTGAATAAACTCCTCGTCTATATCGAGTCCGGCAGGTATTCCATCAAGCAGACACCCGATGGCTCTTCCATGAGACTCTCCAAAAGTGCTAAACTTTATTTTTTGACCAAAACTATTCACTGCTCTCCCCTTTTAACAACTTAACTGCCATTTCTGCCGCCTCTTGCTGAGCAGTTTTTTTACTTTTACCGATAGCCCTTGCGTACTCTTTGTTTTCAATAATAACTGCAACCTCAAACTCTTTTTTATGATCTGGCCCACGACTTGCAATTACTCTATATTCAGGTGTCTCCCCGAATCTTGCTTGAGTCAACTCTTGCAGAGTAGTTTTAAAATCTCTAAATAATGAATCAAGTGATATCTCTTTATGATTTTTCTCTATCAAATCAATAGCTACTTTTCGTGCAACGTCAAGTCCCGATTCAAGATAAATTGTTCCTATAACGGCTTCAAATGCGTTTGACAACAGTGATGCCTTCTCTCTGCCGCCATTATTCTCTTCGGCATTTGAGAGATAAATATATTCACCCAGATTTATAGACCTTGCCAACTTTTCAAATCCGTTCTCGTTTACTAAAGATGCTCTTATTTTTGATAATTTCCCCTCATCAGAATTGGAAAATTTAAAAAACAGATACTCTCCTACAATCAAGTCCAAAACAGCATCCCCTAAAAATTCAAGTCGCTCATTATCGTAGGGCTGCTTATGACTTTTATGCGTCAGCGCTTCAATAATGAGCTTCTCATCCTTAAACTCATAACCCAAAGTTTTCTCTAAAACCTCTATTTTTTTATTCATTTTATAATCTCTTTCATTTTTTGAGCTTCACTCTTTGCCAATACATCACATCTCTCATTCTCAATGTGTCCGTCATGTCCTCGTACCCAAATAGCATTTATCTTATGAACTTTTGAAGCTTCAATATATTCTTTCCACAAATCAGGATTTTTTACCTTTTTAAAATCTCTCTTTATCCAATCTCTTAGCCACTCGTTTATACCTTTTACAACATATGACGAATCTGAAACAATATCAACTTCGCACGGCTCCTTCAAAGCCTTTAAACCCTCAATAACGCCTAAAAGCTCCATCCGGTTATTTGTCGTATGCTCTTCTCCTCCTGAGATTTCTCTCTCTTTATCTCCAAATCTCAGTATAGCGCCATAGCCCCCAGGACCTGGGTTTCCAAGAGCACTGCCGTCACTGAAAAGAGTTATTTTCTTCACTAAAATCCTTATGATAATCTTTTACGATAGATAGCTCTACTCTGGATGTATCTATCGCATGACAACTGCTACAACGGCTAAAAGCAAACGGATAAACAGTTTTACAATCACCGCAAATATACTCAAAACCAAGCGTTGCATTTACTTTTGAATCAAGATTAATAAGTATATTAAATTCAAAAATAGAGCTTTTATAACTCTCATTAATATATTTCTTTGCGCTATACAATTCCCTCAAATAGCCATTTTGCATTATTATATCAAAATTCAAATCTTTTTTATTAGAGTTCCATAGTATATCTACTAGCAGTTCAGCTTTTGACGTATCAAGATTTTCCCATGCTACTTTCGGGTTTACTCTAAATATATACTCAAAAATAAGATATGTTAGCTGATTGGTTCTTTTATATATCTCCAAGAGTTTATAAACCTTCTCATCAGATGAACTGCCAACACTGTTTAAAATAAGCAAAGAGTTCAGATATGCACTCTCTAAATCAATATCTTTGTCTAGTTCACTCAACGGCTCTAATACTTCTAATGCCATATTATAATTTTTCATCTGCTCATAGACTAAAAGAAGGTAGTTAAGGGCTTGAGGAGTACGAGGATTATTTTTTAATATCTCTAAAAAAATACGCTTTGCACGTTCAAGAAAACCTGCCCTAAAGTATGTTTTACCGAGTAAAAACATAGTGTCTCTGTAATTGGCTTTATCGCCAACTTTGAGAAGTTCACTGTATATCTCAATACTTTTTTCATAATTACCGCTTTTTGTGTATGCATTTGCCAACAAAAGCCAAGATTTCTCAGACAACTCTCCCTTTGTTATCAAAACTTTTAACTCGTTTTGTGAGGGAAGCGAGGCAAACTGTTTTAAAAACTTATCAAGGTGTTTATAATCCTCTTTTTTTTTAAATTTTGCAAACCAGTAAGAAAAAAATGTTATTACGAAAATAAGTGCAAAAAATATTATTATCCCAAAGAGCGGGTCATAAAACTCTAAGAAAAATGTATTCATTATTCGTACACCACTACGCCGTAATCCTCTTTTAGATTATAAAACGTACACTCGGCGCTAATTTCTAAATCTTTTATCTTTCCAAGTTGAATAATTGAGTTTTTATTTACTTTTATTCCAAACTCAATAAAAAATTTTTTGATATTTACAAACTTGACGTCTTCGACAAACTTATATTCAAACTCTTTATAGAGTCTCATTTTATCGTATGAAAATATATGTTCATTTACATGTAATCTGTCAGAAGCGTATTTTATCGGCAGATAGCCGCTAAGGTCTGTAAGAATCTTCTCTACATGTTGATGTTTTTGAGGTAGAGTGTTCTTTTGTATAAAGAGGTATTTGTTGTTTAACTTTAGAGTAGGCGTCTCTCTCCAGTACTTATATGCAGGATTTGAAACACCTAGTTTTGATGAAACTTCACGCCAGAGCCAATAAGAGTTGAGCGTATTTGGCAAATATGACATCCTAGCGGTTCCTTAATTTTTATCAGTTTTCCTATTATAAACTTTTTTACTTTAAAGTAACAAGCTCCTAAAATATGGCGACAACCCATTTTGTAATAAAATAGCCACCTATCATAAGCCATGCAAACATTACTCCTGCCGTATAAACCGGAGCTAAGCCAAGCCCTTTGAATTTTGCAAATATTGTACCCATTCCAAGTGCCGTCATTGCCATAGTTAGTAAAAAAGTATCTATCTGGTTTATAATATCTACTATATTTTGAGGAATAAGTTGCAGAGAGTTAAATCCCGCCATTCCAATAAAATAGACTGCAAACCAAGGAATAACGAGCTTAACTCCACCTGCTTCACCGCCCGTTTTTTTAGAGCTATATGATAAGTAAATACCTAATATAATCAGCATCGGAGCAATCATAATAACTCTAGTCATTTTTACGATAACAGCGGAATTTGCCATCTCCTGGCTTGCATTTAAAATCGAGGCAGGAACCGCTACGACTTGAGCAACTTCATGAATAGTTCCGCCTACATAAATACCAAACTCTTTTGCATTCATATCAAAAATACCCATGTTGTATAGCGCAGGATATAAAAACATAGCTATAGTTCCAAAAAGTACAACCATTGAAACCGCTATTGCAGTTTTATGCTCTTCAGCTTTTAAAACAGGCTCTGTTGCCAAAACAGCAGCTGCACCGCAAACAGAAGCACCTGCAGCACTAAGCATTGAAGTGTCTCTATCCATTTTGAAAAATCTTTGACCGACCAATGTTCCCAAAATAAATGTAGTAGATAGCATTATAAGGGAAACCATAAAACCTTCTATGCCGACTTCTGCAATCTGCTGGAATGTTATACGAAATCCATAAAATACTATTGCAAAACGCAAAATCTTTTTGCCGGAGAAGGTTATACCGCCACTCCACTCTTTAGGAGTGTTGTTATGCAGTGTATTTGCATAAAAAATACCAATTACTATACCGATAACAAGAGGTGAAATTCCGAGTGCTCTAATAAACTCTATTTCAGAAATCATCGTAGCAGCAGCAGCAAAAATAGCTACAAAAAGCACACCGTTTAGGGTGCCTTTTCTATTTTTTGGTGAAAATGGCATATAAATCCTTTTATTAAAAGGCAAATTATATCAAAGAAATATTAACCTCTATTTTGTCTCTTTTAAAACATCTGCTCTAGGATAAGTAAAAGTTGATTTTCTAAATACTACAATTTTATCTTCATGCCCAAGTGCATAAGCACGAATCGTTATCGGGATAATCGTATCGTGTCTGGCATCATTTACCAATTTGTCATAGGTTCTAAGCACAACAATTTTTTTCTTTTTCACTCCCGGCGTTACATCAAAAGCTTCCTGAGGTTTATATATCTCAATTTTTCCGTTTATATCTTTTGGCAAAATTATTTCAAAATAGTACTCCATCTTGTCATTTTGCGTATTTTGAACTAAAAACTCATATGCATTATCAACAAAAACTCTTCCTTCATTATCTTTATCAACCGAGTAAAGTCTGTTCTCTTTGTTTATATTTAAAAGCATATGCTCTTTTTTACTTCCTAGAAGAACCATACCTATCGCCAGTCCAACAAGCAAAATTGCGTATGCAATAACTTTAGGACGAAAATATTTTGTTTTTCCCTTTTGATCTATTATCTCATAATCACTTGACCATGTAACAAGAGAAGGTTTGCCAAGTTTTCCCATAACCACTGTGCAGGCATCTACACACTCTAAACAGTTAATACACTCTAGTTGCAAACCTTTACGAATATCAATATGCGTCGGACATACAGTTACACAACTCTCACAAGCAGTACATTCGGCATGAGGTTCTACCTCTTGCAAATCTTTTTGTTTGGAAAACTGTTTGTGTTTGTGTTCGTCATAAATATGTCCACCTCTATGAGTGTTATAAAGAGCCATAACGGTATTTTCATCATATAAAACAGACTGAACTCTAGAGTATGGACAAACATAAATACAGTAATCTTCTTGTAAAAATACGACATCATATATAAGGAATAGCGCTGATGCTAAAACTGTTCCAAAGACAATAACATGATCAAAAGGGTTCATTAAGTATGTGAAAAAATCTTCAGGCGGAACAAAGTACCATACCAAATTGGCACTTGCTATAAGTGAAAGCATTATCCACAACGTAACGGCTATTACCTTTTTGATTTTATTCTCACTCTTACTCATATCCGGTTCTAGCTGTTTGTTTTTTATACGTTTTCTTAAACCTAAAAGTTTTGTTTCTATTAAATCACGATATATGACTCTAAAAATAGTCTGAGGGCATACCCATCCGCAAAAAACACGACCACCCACAACAGTCATACCGAAAATACCCAAAAAAAGTATCATAAGTAAAAACGGTAAAAGGTATAACTCCTGCATGTCAAACTGAACAAATGCAAGATGAAGTTTCAGCTTATCAAAACTAAGTAAAAAAAAGTGGCTTTCGTTTACCTGTATCCACGGCAAAACTAAAGCCGTAACTGTTAAAAAAGCAAAGAAAAAATACCTTTTATATCTCCATGGAGTTGGTGTCTTTATGCCTATATTTTCTTTGTTCATGTCTGCTCCTTTGACACTATTTTGACAAAATTATATCGAAATATTTATTAATTGTTATAATTATTATTATAACTACATATTGTGCTAATATAAAAAGGAGAAAGTCCCTTTTATGCTCAAATTTGGTAAAATGAGAAAATTATTTATTTTACAAAAAGATTTTTTATGACAACAAAAGAGTATATCCTAAAAACTATAAAAACCAGACCACTTATAATTGACGGTGCGATGGGTACACAGCTGCAACAACGGGATCATAAAATTCCAAAAGAGGCGTGGGAAGGAAACGAAGGGTGTAACGAACTATTAAACGTTACATGTACTGAAGTTTTAAGTGAAATTTTTCATGCCTATCTTACATCTGGTGCAGATTTTATCACTACAAACACTTTTGGCTCGTTCGCATGGGTTTTGGATGAGTACGGGATTGGCAGTCGTGCTTACGAGCTAACTCGAGCAGGAGCAGAACTTGTTAAAAAAGAGTGTGAAAAATTCTCCACTTTGGAGCATCCGAGGTTTTGTTTAGGCTCAATCGGTCCTGGAACAAAACTTCCATCTTTAGGGCACATATCTTATGATGAGATGTATGAGGGTTATACCGAATTTTGTTTGGCTTTAATTGATGGCGGAGTGGATATTTTCTTGCTAGAGACATGTCAAGACCCGCTTCAGATAAAAGCCGCTCTTCATGCCTGCAGCGAAGCCTCAAGACAAAGAAAAAGAGAAATACCGATTATGGTTTCGGTTACAATCGAATTAAGCGGCACAATGTTAATCGGTACGGACGCAGCTACGATTGCTACGATTTTAGAGCCTTTTGACATAATAAGTCTTGGTTTTAATTGCGGAACCGGACCTGATCAGGTTTTAAAACATGTAAAAACTCTTAGTGAACTTTGGCATAAACCAATAAGCGTTCATGCAAATGCAGGACTTCCTCAAAACCGCGGCGGATATACCTATTATCCAATGGGACCCGATGAGTTTGCCGACAAACAGGAGAGTTTTTTACAATACGACGGGGTAAGCTTTTTGGGCGGCTGTTGCGGAACGACACCTCAACATATTCGTGCATTGGTAAACCGAGTAAATAGTACAACTCCAAAAAGTGCAAGCGGAAAACAGGAGAACTCTTTGGCTTCACTTTTTTCAACAGTTCCTCTTATGCAAGAACCTGCCCCGCTGCTTATCGGAGAGCGTTCAAACGCAACCGGTTCAAAAGCTTTTAGGGAGCTACTGCTTGCAGAAGATTATGAGGGAACACTTAGCGTTGCTCAACAACAAGTTCGTGCAGGCGCACATGTAATTGATTTGAGTGTGGGCTTTGCGGGACGCGATGAGACAAAAGATATGAATAGCGTAATGAGTCTTTATGCACAAAAAATCGCACTTCCTATTATGCCCGATTCTACTCAAACAACTGCTCTTGAAGCGGCACTTAAACTAATCGGCGGCAAACCTATTATAAACTCCGTAAATCTTGAAGACGGTATAGAGAAGTTTGATACCGTATGCGCATTGGCAAAAAAATACGGTGCCGCTTTGGTTTGTCTAACCATCGATGAAATCGGTATGGCAAAAACTGTTGAGAGAAAACTTGAAGTTGCCGAACGTATTTATGAATTGGCTACAAAAAAACATGGCATAAAAGCCGAAGATTTGGTTTTTGATCTACTTACGTTTACTCTTGGAAGCGGCGATGAAGAGTATGTGGATGCAGGAATAAACACAATCGAAGCCATACGTGAACTGCGTCGTCGCCATCCGGAAGTTGGAACAACTCTAGGACTCTCAAATATCTCTTTCGGACTCGATAAAGACGCAAGACCCTATCTAAACTCTATGTTTTTGCACCACTGCATACAAGCGGGGCTTACAAGCGTCATTATAAATGTTCAACATATTATACCTATCAATAAAATCAGTGATGAAGATCAGGAGATTTGTAATAATCTTATCTTCAACCGCAAACCAAATGCCGCTGCACTTTTTGAGTTTATAGAGCACTTTAGCACTAAAGAAGCCGTTGATAATCAAGCAGTCGATGAAGCTTATCTTGCTATGAGCGATGAAGAGAAAATTGCAAAACTTTTAATGGACGGCGACAAAGATAGAATGATTCCTTTAGTTGAAGAGGCTCGTCATAAAATAGCCCCAGAGAGAATCGTAAACGAAATTTTAATAGATGCCATGAAGGTTGTAGGCGAGCTCTTCGGCTCAGGACAAATGCAGCTCCCTTTTGTTTTGCAAAGCGCAGAGACAATGAAAAAAACGGTTGACTATCTAAACCCTTACTTACCTAAAATTGATAAAGCCGTAGATACAACTTTGGCTCTTGGAACGGTAAAAGGTGATGTGCATGACGTAGGTAAAAATTTGGTTGATATCATCCTTTCAAACAATGGTTTTAAAGTTATAAATTTGGGAATAAAAGTTGAAATAGAGAGTTTTATAAAAGCGATAAAAGAGTCAATTGCAACTGCAATAGGGATGAGCGGACTTTTGGTAAAATCTACTCAGGTTATGAAAGAAAACCTAGAGGCTCTTCAAAGGGAAGGGATTACAATACCTGTTTTACTCGGCGGAGCAGCTCTTACCCGCTCTTTTATAGATGATTTTTGTCGTCCTTTTTATGATGGACCAATTTTTTACTGCAAAGATGCGTTTGATGGCGTAACTGCTATGAGTCGTATTGAGGCAGGAAACTTTGATACAGATTTACATGGAAAAAACAGTGAAGAAAAAATTGTAAAAATAAAAGAAGAGATTATTATTCCGCCGTTTTTGGAGATAAAAATGCCTTCTCGCGATGTTAATGTACCTATTCCTCCATTTTGGGGAAGACGTGAGCTAAAGCTTACACCACAACAAATTGAAATGGCTTTTGAGTGGATTAATCACAAACTTCTTTTTAAATCACGTTGGGGATACAGCTCAAAAGGCATGACAAAAGAAGCTTACGAAAAACAGCTAAATGAAGTTGTTTGGCCGGCATACGAAAAACTGAAAAAGCGTTTTATAGACGAAAAACTCTTTGAACCGACAATACTTTACGGATACTGGCCGTGCAGAAGCGATGACAATACGCTGCTTATATTTGATGAGAGTGAAGGGTACAACTCTGAGCTTGAAATTAACCGTGAGCATTTAGAATATGTAATAGGCAGAGCGAAAGAGCAATTTACCTTTCCGCGCCAATCTAAAGAGCCTCACAGAGCGCTTAGCGACTTTTTCCACAATGACAGACATGACTGTTTGGCTCTTACATGTGTAAGCGCAGGAGCAAAACTAAGCGAGGCTGAGAGAGAGATTTATGATAGGGGTGAATATACAGAGTACTACCAATTTCACGGACTAGGAGTTGAACTTGCGGAAGCTCTGGCGGAGATAGCACATAAACAGATAAGACTTGATTTGAACATATCTGAAGGAGAAGGAAACAAACTAAGCGATGTGCAGATGAACAGATATCAAGGTTCAAGATACTCGTTTGGCTATGCCGCTTGTCCGGATCTTGAGCTTAACCGTCCACTGTTTAATTTGCTAAAACCCGAGGAGTTCGGTATTGAGTTAAGCGAAACGTTTCAGATTCATCCTGAGCAATCTACATGTGCTATTGTTGTTTATCATCCAAATGCCTCTTACTACAATGTATGATATTTTGTTGTTTTCTTAAAATATGGCATTAATTGACAATTTTAACTATTAATTGCTGCAAATTAGTTAATATTGCCCGAAATTAATACAAGGATAAAAAAATGAAAATTTTAAATTCTGTTGTCATAACAGTCATATTTGGATTTAGTTCACTTTTTGGTGCCACTTACACAGTCGATAAGTCACACACTAATGTTGCTTTTAAAGTAAAGCATATGATGATAAGTACCGTAGGCGGTGAGTTTGAGAGTTTTGAGGGTTCGTTTGAGCTTGATGATAAAACAAATCAACTTAAAGCTCTAAATGGCGAAATTGATGTTGATTCTATTAACACAAATATAGAGGATAGAGATGCTCACCTAAAATCATCTGAAATATTTGACGCAGAGAAATATCCAAAAATTATATTTGTTCTTGATAAGATTAAAGCTGACAAAGCATATGGAAAACTTACTATAAAAGATGTTACGAAAGATGTTGTACTTAATTATGAGTTTGGTGGAACGATTGTTGATCCGTACGGGAAAAAAAGAGCAGGATTTACACTTAGCGGTTCAATTGATAGAAGAGAGTATAACGTTACATGGAACAAAGTTTTAGAAACAGGTGGAGTGGCTGTAAGTGAAAAAGTAAAACTAGAAATATCGATTGAAGGTATTTTAGATAATTAAACTCTTCTTCTATAACTTAATGCTTCAAGAACATGCCTTTTTTCGATGGTATCGCTACAATCCAAATCGGCAATCGTTCGCGAGACTTTTTGAATTTTTTTTATACTTCTAAAAGAGAGTGCAAATCTATCAACAGCCCTGTTTATAGTATCTTGTGCCTCAGTCGTTAAAATGCAGTATCTATCTACTTCAGAATCACTCAGTTTTGCACTGAAGTTTGTTTGCCCTCTTAGCTTTACTCTTTTATGAACCTCAAGCACTTTTTCATGCATCTCCTTTGAGCTAATTGTAGCTTTATCATTTTGATTTACATGTTGCATTACCACATATAAATCAATCCTCTCTAAAAATGGATCGGAGAGCCTATTTTTATATCTTTTTATCTCTACTTCACTGCATCTGCACTCTACATGTTGATTTAAAAGATTTCCACATGAGCATGGATTCATTGCCCCTACAAATAAAAAATCACTCGGATACTCTATTTTTGCATTTACTCTTGAAATTCTTATCTTATTATCCTGAAGCGGTTCGCGAAGAGCTTCCAATATTCCTTTTGAAAAATGAGGCAGTTCATCAAAAAAAAGTATTCCTCGATGAGCTAATCCAACTTCACCTATCTTTGCCCTAAAACTCCCGCCTCCAAAGATACTGGCACTGGTGGAAGAGTGATGTGGTGCTCTGTAACTTCTAAGAGCTCTAAACTCAGGCTCTTTTGATTCAAGTGCATCAAGTTTTGCAATATCTAAAATCTCCTCATTGCTAAGAGGAGGCAAAATATATCTAAGTCTTTGTGCAATCATACTTTTTCCACAACCGGGACTCCCCTCTAAAAGCAGATTATGAAATCCTGCGGCACTTATAAGTGCCGCTCTTTTTGCAATCTCTTGACCTTTAACATCTAAAAAATCATCCATATAATTATTATCAAAATAGTATATCTGCTCATCTATGCTATAACTTGGATACTCAAGTTTACTACTATTTTTTTGCGCAACAAACTCTTTTGTTTTTTTTAGCAAATCTATAGCTTCATTTAATGTTTTGACTCCGTAAAACTCTATATTTGGTATATTAGATAACTTTTGCAAGCTCTCATGCGGAATTATTGCTTTTTTAATTATTTTTTGATTTGCTAGTGAGAGCAGAAGCGGATATAGTTGAATATTCTCTTTTACTACTCCATCCAATCCTAACTCACCAAATACAAACCATTCGCTTAAATCATCTTTTAAATTATCTAGTGCAATTAATAGAGCAATACACAAATCAAACTGACTGCCCTCTTTTTTTACATCACTAGGAGCCAAATTTATAGTTATGCGTTTTGGCGGAAATGAAAACTCATTGCTCAAAAGTGCAGATTTTACTCTGTCCTTTGCCTCAGTTATGGATGCACTCGCCATTCCCACCACGCTAAAGGAAGGAAGCCCTTTTGTAAGAGTTGACTCAACCTGAACTACTTTGGCATCAATACCCTCATATGTTGCACAATATATCTTTTTCATAATTCATACTCCTTAATGATAGATATTATTCTTTAAGTAATGATAGTTAATAAAAGGGTGCAGTATTAATAATATGACAATATGTCATATTATGTTATATTTATTTGGTAAATTCTATTTGTATGAAGCAGTTATGAATGGTTGGCTTTTTTCTCTTTTTGCATTTTTTTATACTCTTTTTCAAACTTTTTTCTGCGAGAATATGAAAGCTTGTCTATAAATAGTATTCCATTTAGATGGTCTATCTCATGCTGAATAGCAATGCTTAAGAGTCCCTCAGCCTCTATTGTTTTCGTATTGCCTTCTCTATCTTGATAGTTAACAACTACTCTCTCATATCTATCTATATCTTCGTAAAAACTAGGAACACTAAGACAACCCTCTTGGTATATAGTCTCCCCATTTTTTTCAATTATAATCGGATTTATCATCTCAATCAGATTATCAATAGATTGCTCATCATCTTCGTTTGGAATATTTAAAAGCAGTGCTTGTTTAGCATGTCCGACTTGAATTGCGGCAAGACCTATGCCGTTTGAGCCCATCATTGCAGTGTACATTGCATTTAACAACTCATGCAACTCTTTATCAAATTTTTCAACTATTTTAGATTTCTCTTTAAGTCTTTTATCCGGATATTCTACTATATTTAACTTCATATTTTTTTTATACTATTAATGGCTTCTAACTAATACTGCGTAGTCAAGATTTGGATCTTCGTATGCTTTTTCAATTGCATCCATAGAACTGACGATAATCTCTTCTACAGAGTGATTTTCTGTGATATCTGTAATACCTATAGAAATTTTCAGTTGTATTTCACGATCTGCTAAGAAAAAATTACTATTTGAAACTAAATCACAAAGTCGCTCACTTGCTCTTTTTGCGCTATCTATATCAGTGTGTTTTAAAAGCATTGTAAATACACCGTTACCATAATGAGCTACCGTATCACTTCTTCTTGATGTTTTAAGCAGAAGTCTTGCAATTGTTTTTGTCATAAGCATTATAGCTTTATCATTATTTACACTTTTCTTGAGATTTCTAGAGAGTTCAATCATAATTAGTGAGCTTTTATGTTTAAATTTATATATAAGCTCTATCTCCTGCTCAATTTTAGTCATTAGATAACGCTTATTATAAACACCGTACTGATTATCAAAAATTGTCTCATTTTCAACATTTTTTATTATTTTTGCAGTATCGTCATACATCTCTTTCATGCTGCTACTCTGTTTTTTTAGTATGGAGTTCAACTTTGATATGTCGGACTCTAACGAAGCTGCGACATTTCTTGTATCTTGAGTACTGCTTGAACTCATCTCTAGTTCTTGTTTTCTCTTATCAAGAATTTTTGTCATAAGAGCCATATTTTTATAGAGATTTGCAGTTACTCCGAGAATATTTTTTACAGATGAAAATCCTTGCTTTAAACTCTGTTCAAGCAAGATGCTGTTTTCATCCTCATTACTCTCTTCTAATTCAAGAATAGACATAATATGTTTGCGGGTATTCTCACTCTTGTCCTCTAAAAGTCTGTCAAAATAGAGAGAGAAATTATTTGGTGTAGGCGGCAAGCCGTTTTTCATAAGTACGGATAGAACCTCTTTTGAGTACGCCTCCAAGTCACCTTCAGGCTCCGGAGCTACGTCACTTAAAGCATTTTCATCTTTAACATTTCGACGTATTCTACTTTTTAAAGTTCCTGACATGTCAACTCCTTGTATTACTTATTCTTTATTTTTTTTTATTAATACTTCGTCAATCATACCGTATTCTTGAGCTTCAGCTGCACTCATAAAGTTGTCTCTATCAGTATCTTTTTCTATTTTCTTGATATTTTGCCCGGTATTTTTTGCCAATATTTGATTTAGCTCTTCTTTCATTCTAAGAATCTCTTTTGCTTGAATAGCTATATCCGTTGCTTGACCTTGCGCTCCGCCTAGAGGCTGATGTATCATAATTCTAGCATGTGGAAGTGCATATCGTTTACCTTTTTTTCCGCTTGAGAGTAAAAATGCGCCCATTGATGCAGCTTGACCGATACATATCGTAGTTATGTCCGGACGAATATAGTTCATAGTATCATATATAGCCATCCCTGCAGTAACTACTCCACCCGGAGAATTTATATAGAAATATATATCTTTTTCCGGATCTTCTGCTTCTAAAAAGAGCATTTGTGCCACTACCGAAGAAGCAACAGCATCATTTACTTCACCGCTTAACATGATAATTCTGTCTTTTAAAAGACGGGAGTATATATCATAAGAGCGTTCACCGCGAGCTGTTTTTTCGACTACATAAGGAATATAACTCATTTTTATTAAGCTTCTTTCATCTTTGAATTAAGTATTTGTGTAAGAACTTTATCCTCAACCATAGACATCTGAATAGCAGGTAAATAGCCTGCTTGTTTATATTTATCATAAGCAAGTCTTGGGTCTTGTCCCATTTGCATTGCCTCATAATAAATCGTCTGCATTACTTCATTTTCATCAACTTTTACACTCTCTGCCGTTGCTAGTGCATCTATAATAAATGTTGCTTTTACACTTTTTTCGGCATCACTGCGGAAAGTCTCACGAAGCGCTTCTAGTTTATCTGCATTTTCACGAAGTTCTTTTATCTCGTCTTCGCTCATAGTGCTAGCTTTTTTATTTAACGAAACATCTATCTCTTGATCAACTACAAATTCCGGTAAATCAAAGTTTATTTTTGCCACAAAAGTCTCTAGTAGTGCAGGTTTTAGCTCGTCATTGTAAAGTTTTGCCAATGCTTCATGTTCAAGTTGAGTTTTCACTTGAGCTTTTAAGTTCTCTAAAGTTTTATCATCTTGTCCTGCAAGAAGTTTCTCTGCAAGTGCATCGTCAACTTCAACTTTTGCTTTTTCTTGAATATTGTGAAGAGTTACTTTAAACTCTGCATCTTTGCCTGCTAATTTGTTAGAACCGTAATTTTGCGGGAAAGTAACTTTTATAACTTTTTCTTCCTCTATTTTCATTCCAATTACTTGATCTTCAAAACCGGGGATAAATTGACCGGAACCTAAAACAAGAGCAAATTCTTTCGCTGCACCGCCTTCAAAAAGCTCTCCGTCAATCGAACCTTCAAAATCTATTATTGCACTGTCACCCTCTTTTGCCGCTCTTTTTCTTTTTAAATCAACATATTTGCCCTGAGCATCCGCCAATTTTTCTAATCTTTCATTAACTTCATCGTCACTTATTGCAGGCTTATCAAAAGCATCAACCATATCGCTGTAATTATCAAGATTTATATCAGGTCTCATTGCAACTTTAACAGTAACTTCTATCTTGTCGCCACTCTTATCGAATTTAGAAATATTTGGCTCACCTATTAGAGAACTCATAGCTACTTTTAACTCATCAAGCCCTTTGTTTAATACTTCACGAAGTGCTTCAGCTTCAGCATCTTGAAGCAGACGCTCTCCATAGTGTTTTTTAACTACGGCTACAGGAACTTTACCTTTACGAAAACCTTGAACGGAAGCAGTTTTAGTTAGCCCTTTAGCTATTTTTTCTAAATTAGCATCAACTACTGTTTTTGGGATTTCGGCTTCAATTTGAGCATTTGCGCTATTGATTTTATTTACTTTGATTTTCATCAATTTCCTTTATCTAAGTTTGTTATATAACTATTATTTTTGGCAATATTACCCTAAATCTGCTTTTATCTATCTTTAGATACTATTTTTACAGAATTTTGGTTTAAAATGGAGTATTAAAATCCAAACAACCGCAACGTCTATCATGACATCGGCAAAATTAAAAATTGCAAAATCAAATCCGCAGTGCCAATAAACCATATCCACGACACCGCCGTGAATAAATCTATCATAAATATTTGAGAAAGCGCCTCCTAGCATCAAACCTGACGGAAAGGCATAGCACATCTCGCTTAAATAGATAATATAAACTAATATTCCAAGAACCAATACCGACTGAATATATTTTAATGCTTCATCCAAAAATGCAAACATTGAAAATGCTACGCCTTTGTTATAAACCAAAATAAAATCTACACAATCACCGTAATATCTAAATCCATCTACAAAAAGCGATTTTATATTTTGGTCTATTATAAATACACCTGCCATTGCGAAAAAAAGCACCGATAATAAGCGGATGGTTTTGTTATGCATTTAAAGCTTTTTGAAAAAAATCTACCATATCACTCATGTGCAAATTCATCTTTTTTGCATCTCTGCACTCCAATAGTACTCTCAGCTTATTTTCTGTTCCGGAATAACGAATCAAATGATGGATACCGTTTTGGCTCAACTCTTTTAATTTGTCGTCAAGTCCATCTATCTCGTTAAGAGGTTTTTTTATCTTTACATTTATGTTTATGAGTTTTTGAGGATAAAGGCTAAAAGGGCGAAGAGCTTTTGAAGCTTTTTGTTTAGTATTTATCAGAAGTGCCAATATCTGAAGTGCAGAGACTAAACCGTCTCCGGTTTTTGCGAAATCGTTTATTATTACATGTCCGCTTTGCTCACCGCCGAAATTTATACTCTCTTTTTTCATTATCTCTAAAACATTTTTATCACCCACATCGGAACGAAACAGCTTCAGACCCTTTTCTGCCATAAAATCGTCTAACCCTTTATTGCTCATAACGGTTGAAACTATTCCTCCGCCTTTTAAAGTACATGTATCCTTCATGTAAGAGCCAAGTGCGCCTAGTAGCTGATCTCCATCAATAACTTCACCGTTCTCATCAACGACAACAAGCCTATCTGCATCGCCATCAAGTGCAATACCCAAATCTGCTCTATATTTTATTACGCTCTCACAAAGATCTTTGGTGTGTAATGCTCCGCAACCATCATTAATATTAAATCCATCAGGCTTGTTATGCAAAACTATAACCTCTGCGCCGAGCTCTTCCAAAACAGTAGGACCTACTATATATCCAGCACCGTTTGCCGTATCAAGGACTATACGCATATCCTTAAGAGACAAATCTCTGGGAAATGAATTTTTAAGCTGAACTATATAACGACCGATTACATCATCGATTCTTTTTGCTTTGCCTATATTTTTACCGCGAACCTGAGCATCTTGAATCATCTCATTATTAAAATAGATTTTCTCAATCTCCTCCTCAACACTCTGAGGAAGTTTATCTCCTGCACTATCAAAAAATTTAATCCCGTTATCTTCATAGGAATTGTGAGAAGCACTTATCATTATTCCTGCATCACAGCGCATATTTTCGGTAATAAAGGCAATCGCCGGAGTCGGCATCGGACCGATTTGAATAACATCATAGCCGATAGCGGTAAGTCCGCTAACAATAGCATTTTCTATCATGTAACCGCTTCTGCGTGTATCTTTTCCGATTAATATTTTATTTGTTTTAGAGTGAGCTTTAAAATATATTCCGGCAGCCATCGCCACTCTCATAGCAAGTCCTGCCGTTAAAAAAGTACCTGCTTCGCCTCTAACACCGTCGGTTCCAAATAGTTTCATGCTTCTCCTTTTTTAAAAATCTAAAACTTTTTCATGAAATAAAGTGCTGTATTTTAACATATTTAATCAATAAAGTTGAAATTATTATGATTTACCTTGTCTTTAACTTAATTTTAATTATTTTTAAGCTAATATTCTGCACTAAATTTTTATGAGAAGGACTCATGCATGGCAAATCACAAGTCATCAGTTAAGAGAATTCGCCAAACTATCGTTCGTTCAGAGCGTAATCGTTTTTACAGAACTCGTCTTAAAAACATCGTAAAAGATGTTCGTTCTGCAATCACAGCAGGTAACAAAGAAGAAGCAGCCTCAGCAATGGGCGTAGCAAACAAACAAATTCAAAAATTTGTAAGCAAAGGTATCTTAAAAAAAGAGACTGCTGCTAGAAAAATTAGCCGTCTGCACAGAGCTGTAAACGCTATATAAGGTTAACAATATAAATGTTAGCCGATAAACTTACCCCGTTTATCAACCGTTATAACGAACTTAGCGAAATGCTAAGTTCGCCTGACATAACCTCAGACATCAAAAGAATGACAGCTCTCTCTAAAGAACAAGCCTCCCTTGAAGATATTGTAGAAAAAGCAAAAGAGTACAAATCAGTACTTGCAGAAATTGCCAATACAAAAGAGATGCTTTACGACCCGGAAATGGCGGATATGGCAAAAGAGGAACTTAAAGAGCTTGAGCCAAAACTACCGATATTAAAAAATGAGATAAAACTTCTGCTTTTGCCAAAAGATCCAAATGATGATAGAAATATCATTGTTGAACTTCGCGCAGGGGCAGGCGGTGATGAAGCTGCTATTTTTGTCGGTAATCTTTTTGAAGCTTATACCCGTTATGCTGATTTAAAAGGATGGAAAGTTGAACTTTTAAGTACATCTCCATCAGATGCAGGCGGATACAAAGAGGTTATTGCACTCATAAAAGGTGATCAGGTTTATAGCAGGTTGAAGTATGAAGGCGGAACACACCGTGTTCAGCGTGTTCCCGCAACAGAGTCGCAAGGTCGTGTACACACCTCAGCGATTACTGTTGCCGTTATGCCTGAAGTTGATGATGTTGAGATAAATATTAATGAAAATGATTTAAAAATTGACGTTATGCGTTCATCTGGTTGCGGCGGTCAAAGTGTAAACACTACCGACTCCGCAGTTAGGATTACTCACTTGCCTACCGGCTTGGTAGTAACCAATCAAGATCAAAAATCTCAACATAAAAATAAAGAAAAAGCTATGAAAGTTCTCAAAGCAAGACTTTATGATTTAGAGATGCAAGAAGCACTTGCTAAAGATAGTGCAAACCGCTCGGCACAAGTTGGAACAGGGGATAGAAGCGGACGAATTAGAACATATAACTATCCGCAAAATCGTATGTCTGACCATAGAATAACTCTTACGTTGTATAGGCTTGCTGAAATAATGCAAGGCGGCCTTATGGATGAGATAATAGAACCGCTTATAGCAGATCATCAAGCAAAAATAGTAGAAGCAGCTGGTCTTTAACCTTGCTTCTACAAATCTATACAAGTTTTTCTCGTATAGAAAAATTAATAAGTAGCCTCAAAAACTTTTTTAACCATACCCTTAAATGTAATAGTTCTCTCATTCATACCTAAATAAAGTGTTTCTCCGCTCGTTGGATAGACTTCCACATTGCTTCCTACTAAGCCTTGCTGATATGCCATGTAAAAACAAGCTGCCATACCTGTCCCACAAGCTAGCGTTTCATTCTCGACTCCACGTTCATATGTTCTAACACGCAAGTTTTTGCCATCTATAAAAAGTATATTTACGTTAGCATTATATTTATATCTAAGCTCTCTAGCCTCTACTATATCAAACTCTTCTATATTATTACATACATGTACAAGATGCGGCACTCCCGTATCTAGTTTCCACCAAGATTTGCCGTTTTCAATAATTGTTTTATCTAAGATTTTTGGGGGCGTTAATTCGCTTAAAACCATATCATCTTCTACATGTGCTTCAATAACTCCGGCACCTGTTAAAAATCTCATCGACTCTGATGCCAACTCATTTGCATAAGCATAATGAGCGGCCGCTCTGCTACCGTTTCCACACATCTCGGCTTCACTGCCGTCTGAGTTATAAAACTGCCACTCAAAATTATATTCGTTATGGGGCAATAGAGCGATAAGACCATCTGCTCCTATACCGTTTTGTCTGTTACAAAGCTTTTTTGCAAGCAGACTTCTATCTTTTTTGACAAATGTGTGAAAAATTACAAAGTCATTCCCGCTTGCACTATATTTTGATACCGTCATTTTTTCTCCAAATATTTAACTTTGATTTTTTCTACAAATTCTTCACATTCACGCTGAAGATGTTTCAAATCTTTAGAGTTATCAATTACCCATGTAGCTCTCTTTTTCTTTTCCTCAATATCCATCTGAGAAGCTATTCTCTTTAACGATTCCTCTTTTGAGTAACCGTTTCTTTTCATAAATCTCTCTAACTGAATCTCTTTAGGAGTATAAACTACTACGCTCTCTTTTATATCATAAGCGTCATTTTCAAAAAAAAGCGGAATATCTATAAGATATGGAAAATTAAAACTATCCTGTTTTATGCTTCTTTTTTCTATTTCTTGTCTTATCTTTGGATGTAAAAATTCTTCCAACTTTTTTCTTGCTTTAGTATTTGAGAAAACTATATTGCCGAGTTTTTCTCTATCAACTTTTGAGCCATCTACAAACTCATCGCCAAAATTCTCTTTTACCCATTCAGTAGAAGCATCAAGAATATCATGGGATATGCTATCGGCATCTATCACTCTCATGCCGTTAAGCGCAAGGAGAGAAGCTACGGTACTTTTCCCTGTAGCAATTCCTCCGCTTAGCGCTATAGCATACCTAAAAGCCATTAGTTTTTTATGATTCCCAAATACTCTTTGCGTATATAGTTGCCCATAGCGAAAGAAGCAGGATGAATATCGCTATTATAGTAATTTAACCCGTCAATCATATCTGCACGTTGTAGATTAATATCTGCCGTTGGATGATACTCTTTAGAGCAAAAAAGTGCGCTAGAGGCGTTGCCTATGTTATAAGGCATAATAATTTTAAAATATTTCGCCAAAGTCATCATCAAATTTTTAGTTGCTTGAATATCCTCTAAAGAGACATTAGAACTAACAAACTGTCCATCATCTTTTAATACACGATTTACATGTGAAAAGAATGCGGCATCTGCACTCATTTCAGATATAACAACATCATAATTTCTATCTTGTAAAGAGCTAATTTCATTTAAAGAACATCTGATTATTTTTAGGTTTGTATTAGCATGTCTTGCTACTTCTGCACTCAATAACTCCGCTTCATCGCTGATTATTAGAACATCTTTTGCTTCTTTTGATGTACATATAGGTACATGTACTATCATCTCAGCATAGATAAAATTTTTCATTTGATTTCCAATTATGTTTTAATGCGATTTTAGCATATTTGCATTAAAAAGTTTTGAAAAGCTAAAACATAGCATTAATTTAAGCAGCAATTGATAAAAATGTGTAGCTTTTACTAAAATAAGCTTTAGGTAAGTCGAAAAATGATAATCTAATTACGAAACATTATATAAGGAGTTTTATATGGCTATCTCAAGAAGAGATGCTCTTGCACTATCTGGTCTTGCTGTTGCATCTTCCGCTCTAAGCGCAAGCGCTGACTCTATGAACAAAAAACAAAATCAAAATTCAGAGTCGGCTATTAATTATAAAGCACCGTTACCGGATACAACAAATCCTAGAGTTGTTGTCGTAGGGGGAGGATGGTCCGGACTCTCAATTGCAAAATATACAAAAATATTTGCACCGAATGCTGACGTCGTTTTAGTTGAACAAAGACACGAGTTTACCTCATGCCCTCTTAGTAACTTATGGCTAGTAGATAAAATTGAGCTTGAATATTTAACACATGACTATCTTCAAGCCGCTAGAAAAAACAACTACACCTATTTTCATGCAACTGCCGTTGATTTAGATAAAGAGAATCAAATTTTAAAAACAAGCGATGGCAATATTAAATATGATTATTTAGTTTTTGCTCCGGGGATTGACTATGATTACTCCCGCTGGACAAAAGATATAGCTTTTGAAAATAGACTTAGACAAGAGTATCCGGCAGGGTTTATTCCTGGATCTGAGCACATTACTCTAAGAAATAAAGTTTTAAACTTTAAAGGCGGTAATTTTATACTAACAGTGCCTTCCGGAAACTATAGATGTCTTCCTGCACCTTATGAGAGAGCTTGTGTAATTGCGGATTATTTCAAACAAAAAAAACTAGATGCTAAAGTAATCCTGCTTGATGAAAATAATAGCATTACTATCAAAGAAAAAGGATTTAAATCGGCTTTTGATGAGCTGTACGCAGATTATATCGAATATGTCCCCGGTACAGCGATAAGCAAAATTGATTTGGATAATAAAGTTGTTCATACTGAATTTGAGCAGTTTAAGTTTGAAGATGCCGCTTTTTACCCTCATATAAGAGGCGCTAAAATTTTAGAAAGAGTCGGACTTGCTAAAGATGCTAAAAATAAACTTGAAGCAAATATAAATCCTCTAACATATGAAGCTATTGATGCAAAAAATGTTTTTATCACCGGCGATTCTCGCCCAATGGGCTTCTCAAAATCCGGCAATACTTCAAATTCTGAGGGGCACTTTGTAGCATCTATTATTGCGCGAAAGATAAACAAAACAACTAAAATCAAATGGGAGCCTCCGACCACTACATGTTTTTCTGCCGTATCTATTGCACCTGAACGAGCTATCTATATCTATACACAGTACTCATACGACAAAATAAGCGATACCTTTGATTTCGCCGATACTGTAAGTAGTGAAGATTGGAAAAAAGACGGAAAAGTAAATGCAAATTCTATTTATAGCTGGGCAACAGCTCTCTACACCGATATGTTTAATTAGTTATATATTTTATCCTTATAGCGATAGGGGTTAGACCCCCTATCTTAAAATAAATAAATTTTTAATTTTAATATAATACATAATTATAAAAGCTATAAATAAACCCTATTTTGATACAATTTTGCTAAATTATTAAAAAGTGAAATTATAATGAATTACGATAAAATAAGAAGTACATGTAGAGTTGTTCGTATTGTTGTAGGTTTAGGGTTAATAGCAACGGGTGTTGTAGTAGGCAATGCTTGGTTTTATTTAGGGGTAATTCCTCTAGCTGCAGGCATAGTAAACTTTTGTCCACTCTGCAAAATCACTAAAAAGTGTACAATTTAAGATTAATAGCAATCTTAACTCCCATTAGATATAATTTCATTATTATTTAATATTGGAGCCAAAAATGAGCCAAATAAGCTACAAAGATGCCGGTGTAGATATAGACGCCGGAAATAGTTTCGTTGAAAACATCAAGCCCTTAGTAAAATCAACAAAAATTCCTGGTGTTATCGGCGGAATCGGCTCTTTTGCCGGTGCATTTGAGTTGCCAAAAGGCTTTAAAGAACCTGTAATGCTTGCAGCAACTGACGGTGTAGGAACAAAATTAAAACTTGCAATTGATTCTGGCATACATAATACGGTAGGAATAGACCTTGTTGCAATGTGTGTTAACGACCTAATCTGTAATTTTGGAACACCTTCTTTCTTTTTAGACTATTATGCTACTGGAAAACTTGATGTTAAGACTGCAACAAATGTTGTTGCAGGTATAGCTGAGGGATGTATTAGAAGCGAGTGCGCTCTTATAGGCGGAGAAACTGCTGAGATGCCCGGAATGTATTCACATGATGATTATGATTTAGCAGGTTTTGCAGTAGGCGTAGCAGAAAAGTCAGAAATGGACAGAGTTGCTTTAGTCAAAGCAGGACATAAATTGATAGCTCTTCCTAGCTCAGGACTTCACTCAAACGGGTTTTCACTTGCAAGAAAAGTTCTTTTTGAAAAAATGAACTTAAACTTTAATGATGATTTTAACGGCAAGCCTCTTATAGAAACTTTGCTAGAACCTACAAAAATATATGTAAAAATATTTAAAGAACTAAAAAATCAGATTGTTGCACTGGCTCATATAACTGGAGGTGGAATAGTTGAAAACCTACCTCGTGTTTTACCTGAGAATTTAAGAGCTGAAATTAAAAAAGATGCCATAAAAGTTCTACCTATATTTGAACTAATATCACAACATGTAGATATAGATGAAATGTATAGAGCGTTTAATATGGGTGTCGGTATGATTTTAGTTGTAAAAGAAGAAGATGTAGCTACAGTTCTTAGTAAAACTGACGGCTATTTAATAGGCGAAATTAAAGAGGGAAAAAGAGAAGCTGTAATGATATAACTTCTTTTAATTAAAAATTTTCACGCACTTTTGCGTGAAAAATTAAATAGCAAATAATTATGAAACTATTCGCCTGCCGCAGCTTTTGCTGGAATCTCTTCCATAGCTTTTTTAACAGCTAACATATCTTCAAAAAGATCTTTATTAATTGGTTTTTTATCTGTTCCGCCGTAAAGAGCAAGTGTCATATCCATAGAAATTAGGTATCTTCTACCGTCGCCATACTCAACAAAGATAACTCTACACGGCATAAAACCACCGTAATAACGAGAGTGATTTAACATTTTCTTAGCAATACTTAAAGAACAAAATTCACCGATTCTTGCATGTACAACTTCATCAGGTTTTCCATCTTTGATTCTGAACATATTTTTTTCGCCAACAAATCTCATATTGTAGTTTTCTGCTAGCTCTTTCATGTTCTCAAAAAGATCTTCTTCTGATACATTGTCAGCAACTTTCCACTCTTTCATCATAGCTTGCGCTGGGTCACCTGTCTCCCCAATTATAGCCATCATATCTGCATAAGCTTTTTGTGTTTCTGACTCAAAGCCCATAAATGTTGTACCCATCTTTATCATCGTACAACCACTAAATGTTAGTGCAACTAAAATAGTTGAAGTTCCCATCAATATCTTTTTTAGCATCATTTTCCTTTTGATTTAAATAATTTTGTGATAATAGTATCACAACAAATCTAAAAACATTATATCATACAAATCTGTATATTATCTGAATTTTTTTACCTTATTAACAATGACAGCATACTATGATTTATATTAGAAGGTACCGCCCTAAAGGGCGGTATGTAGAATAAAATTACTATTTAAAAAGCGTAGTTTAACTGAAAACTATAACTTGTTTCTGAATGTTTAGTTGTAATATTTCCACCACCGAAATATCCAGCAGTCTCTTCATTTTCTAAGCCTATAACTGCGGCTAAATCAACTGATACCATTTTACTCAAGTTATATGTACCGCCAAAAGTCACATGTGACTCTTGTGTGCCTGGAAAACCTAATAGATTAAATGTATTGCCTAAATTTGCTGGACCTGCCGCAATTGCGGTAGCATTAGCATTGTCTTGAACAGCACTTTTTGCATATTGATAACCAGCACGCAATGCCCATGCATCAGTAGCATACTCATAACCAACAGCAATTACATTTTGATCTTGCCAACTAAAATCTTTATATGTTTCTGCATCTTCCCACATAATATTTCTATAATCAACTGCTATTGTATGTTGATTCATTTTATAACTAACACCAAGACCATATTGAGCTGGACTTGATAATTTATTATTTGTATAAGTTCCACCTGTCATAGCACCTATTGCAGTGCTTAGTACTCTATTAAAATCCATCTCTATTTCAGATATATATACCGCACCAAACGTTAAACCATTTGTCTCGTAAGATAAACCAAGATTATAACCAAAGCTCAAATCATCAGCAACACCCGTACCTACAGTCATACCGCCTGTAACATAATTAATATCCAATGAAGCATATTGTAAAATCGGCGTAAAACCTACAGAAAAGTTATTAGAAGTATATACTAACGGAACACCAAATTGCATAAGCTGTAAAGCTGTTTCCATGTTCATAAGTGCTGCATTTGTGCTATCTTTGTAATCAACACCCATACCGCCTGTACCCCACATACCTACACCGGCATAAAAGTTATCAGTTACTTTATTTGCAACCGATACAGAAGGAATTACAAATATATCAGCATCACTGCTTGACTCTGGACCAGCACCGGCATTTGTTGAAACGTCAGGCATAAATATAGTGCCTCCAAAAGATATCTCATGATCTGATTTTATTGTAGTAATTAAAGCAGGATTTGAGAGTGCAGATTCAGCACCATGTCCAACACCAATTCCAGTTCCACCCATACCACGAGTTTTTGCACCCATACCAATCATCACAGATCCATTTGTTGCAAATGCAGAAGTTGCCCCCAAAGCTAAGGCAGCTACTACCGCTAATTTAATTGTTCTTTTCATTTTCTCTCCTACGAGTATTTTAGAATAGAAGCATTATAGGCGAGTTGTTTTTAACTAAGTCTTAAAAAAAAACTATACAAATACAAACAAAGTATAATAAAAAAATTTATAAAGATATTAATATAATTTATATGTATAAATAAAATCATTTAACTATATAAAATATTAGATTTATGCTTTATTATAAGAAAATAGTATATTTCAATAGCAATGTATTTATATAAAACTATATATATACTTTGTGATAAAAAAATCAAAAAGTGTAATTATGTAACAAAATAATTGCTCAGTATCTATTCTTGCCGTTA